>DZDA01000013.1:11417-32549 GCA_022730375.1 Thiomonas intermedia | reverse complement strand
GCTCCCAGGCGCCGATGCCCAGCAGCACGGCGTCCTGGCCCGCCGCTAGCGGTCCGTAAACCCGTACGTCTTCGCCCGGCACTGCATGTTCCTCCGGCGACAGGCCGCTCAAGCGCGCACCGTGCAAAAACCGCTGGGCCAAGGCAAGGTCGAGATTCTGGCGCGGCGAAGATTGCAGCAGCACGTCGGTCGGCAGCAGCCTGCTGCGCAGATCGGCAGGGGCCAGCGCTTCGGCCTCGTCGAGCGTCAACGCCTGTTCGAGCGAAAAACCGCCGCTTGCCGTGCGCGTCAGTGCCGCCAGATGCGCGCCACAGCCTAGCGCCTCACCGATGTCACGCGCCAGCGCGCGAATGTAAGTGCCCTTGCCGCAATGCACGGTCAGCGCCAGTTGGTCGTTTTGCAGTGACAACACGTCAATCGAGTGAATTTGCACCGTGCGGGCCGCCACCTCAACGGTCTCGCCCGCGCGGGCGTAGGCGTAAAGCGGCTTTCCGTCGCGCTTGAGCGCGCTAAACACCGGCGGCGTCTGGCTGATGGCGCCGATGAACCGCGGCAGAACGGCATCGACCTGCGCCCGGCTCACCTGTACGGCACGGCGTTCGACGATCTCACCTTCGGCGTCATCGGTCGTCGTGCGCGCGCCGAGTTGCAGCACGGCCATATAGCGTTTGTCGGCTTCGAGGTGACGCTGGGCGAACTTGGTCGCGGCGCCAAAGCAAAGCATCAACAGACCGTCGGCCAGAGGATCGAGCGTGCCGCCATGTCCGGCCTTCGCGGCGCGCAGCCTGCGGCGCACGCGAAACAAAGCCTGCTGCGAGGTCAACCCGCGGGGCTTGTTCAGTAGGAGCACGCCGTTGACCGCCTCCCAAGGCGTTTTCTGGACATTCATGGTGGTCAAACCCGGGCGCGGCGCGCCGGATCAATCGTCTTTGGCCTGATGCGACAAGGCCTGCTTGATCAGCCCATCCATCTCGGCGGCTTTTTCGGTCGTCGGATCGAACAGGAAATGCAGCGTGGGCACGGTGTGAATCTGCAGGCGCTTGAACAGCAGGCTGTGCAGATAGCCCGCCTTGTCGCTGAGCAACTGGCGCGCCGTCTCGGGCTCGGCGCCGATCACGCTGAAATACACCTTGGCATGGGCGTAGTCGGGCGTGAGCTGCACATCGGTGAGCGTCACCAGCCCGAGGTGCGGGTTGCGCAGCTCGCGCTGGATCAGCTCGGCCAGATCGCGCTGGATCTGGTCGGCGATACGCTGGGTGCGGTTGGGCGTGGCGCGTTTCATCTCAGTCTGGCTGCTGGCCCATTACAGGGTGCGCGCCACTTCCTTGATCTCGAAGACTTCGAGCTGGTCGCCTTCTTCGATGTCCTGGTAGTTCTTCAATGACAGGCCGCACTCGAAGCCTTCCTTGACTTCGCGTGCATCGTCCTTGAAGCGCTTGAGCGAATCGAGTTCGCCGGTGTGAATGACCACGTTGTTGCGCAGCACGCGCACCTGCGCGGAGCGGCGCACCAGACCCGACAACACCATACAGCCGGCCACCGCGCCCACCTTCGGGATGCGGAACACCTGGCGGATCTCGACCAGACCCAAGGTCTCTTCCTTCTTGTCCGGCGTGAGCATGCCCGACATGGCCGCCTTGATCTCGTCGACCGCCTCGTAAATGATGTTGTAGTAGCGGATGTCGATGCCGTTGTTCTCGGCCAGTTTGCGGGCTCCGGCATCGGCGCGGGTGTTGAAACCGATGATCACCGCGTTCGAGGCGATGGCCAGATTGACGTCGCTTTCCGAAATGCCGCCCACGGCTGCATGCACCACCTGCACCTTGATCTCGCTGGTCGAGAGCTTGGTGAGTGCGTGAATGAGCGCCTCCTGCGAACCCTGCACGTCGGCCTTGATGATGAGGGGCAGGTTTTGCGCGCCTTCGTTCAGTTGCTCGAACATGTTTTCGAGCTTGGCGGCCTGCTGGCGAGCCAGCTTGACGTCGCGGTACTTGCCCTGGCGGAACTGCGCGATTTCGCGCGCCTTGCGCTCATCGAGCAGCACCATGATTTCTTCACCGGCGCTCGGCACTTCGGTCAAGCCCTGAATTTCCACCGGGATGGACGGCCCCGCTTCGGTGACGGGTTTGCCCACTTCATCGAGCATGGCGCGCACGCGGCCATACGCCGCACCGGCCAGCACCACGTCGCCACGCTTGAGCGTGCCCGACTGCACCAGGATGGTGGCCACAGGGCCGCGGCCCTTGTCGAGACGCGATTCGATCACCAGACCCTTGGCCGGCGCGTCAACCGGCGCCTTCAACTCCAGCACTTCGGCTTGCAGCAGAATCTGTTCGAGCAGGTTATCCACGCCTTCGCCGGTCTTGGCAGACACGGGCACGAAGGGCGAATCGCCGCCGTATTCCTCGGGCACCACGCTCTCGGCAATCAGTTCCTGACGGACGCGATCCGGGTTGGCGCCGGGTTTGTCAATCTTGTTCAAGGCCACGACAAGCGGAACCCCCGCTGCCTTGGCGTGAGCAATCGCTTCCTTGGTCTGCGGCATCACGCCGTCATCTGCGGCAACCACCAGAATGACGATATCGGTCGCCTTCGCACCACGCGCCCGCATTGCCGTGAAAGCTTCGTGACCTGGGGTATCGAGGAAGGTAATGATGCCGCGCGGCGTTTCGACGTGATAGGCGCCGATGTGCTGCGTGATGCCGCCGGCCTCGCCTGCCGCCACTTTGGCGCGGCGGATGTAGTCGAGCAGCGAAGTCTTGCCGTGGTCGACGTGACCCATGACCGTGACCACCGGAGCACGCGGAAATTGTTCCGCGTCGGCCAGCGAGCCTTCGCCGTCTTCCGTCAGGAAGTTCTCGGGATCGTCGAGCTTGGCGGCAACGGCGGTATGGCCGAGTTCTTCGACCACGATCATCGCGGTTTCCTGATCGAGCACCTGGTTGATGGTCACCATCTGCCCCAGCTTCATCAGGCTCTTGATGACCTCGGCGGCCTTCACCGACATCTTGTGCGCCAGTTCGGCCACGGTAATGGTCTCGGGCACATGCACCTCGCGCACGATCATCTCGGCAGGTGCCGCCTGCACATGCTGCTCACCGCCCCGATCATTGCGTCCGCCGCGACGCCCACCCGTCGTTTTCGGGCCGCGCCAGCCACCTGGCGCCCCGGTGGGATTGCCGCGGGGTTTGATCGCCGCACCGCGCTTTTTCGCCGCGTCGTCGGCCCAGGAGGAAGACAGCTTCTCGGACTTGACCTGTTTGTCGTCCTTCTTCGCCGCACTACCCGGCGCGGCCGTGGCGCTGGCCCCAGCCGTCTTGGCGGCTCCCGCCGCCGGCTTGTGGATCGTGCCCTTGATGGCGCCGCTGACGGGAGCTGCCTCGGCCGTCTTGACCGCAGGCTTCTCGGCGCGCATCACAGTGCGCGGGCGGGCCATCATGTCGCGAATGGCGGCGGCTTCCGCCTCGGCGGCCTTGCGGCGCTTTTCGATCTGCGCCAGTTTGGCGGTTTCTTCGGCGTCCTGCTTCTTCTGCGCTGCGGCGCGCTCGGCTGCAGCGGCCTGAGAACTCGCCAAAGCCGAGGCAGCCGCCTCGCTCACTTGCGACGGTTCCTTGTCTTGCTTGTCTTGTATTTGCGCGGTCGGCTCGGCCGTCACGGTTGCGGGCTCCCGCACCTTGGCTTCAGCCTCGCGGGCCGCCTGAGCCTCGCGCTCGGCCTGCTCGCGGGCTTGCTGCTCCTGGCGCTCCTGGGCAGCCCGACGTTCCTGCTCGGCTGCGCGCTGCGCAGCCAGCTCCTCGGCCTGGCGCGCCAGCAGATCGGCCTGATGCTGCGCCTCGGCCTCGCGGCGTTGGAGTTCGGCATCATCCACCACCGGCTCGTTCGACTCGGGTGCAGCCGACGTCTCAGCAACCGGCGCGGATTCGTCGCGCTTGACGAACACGCGCTTTTTGCGCACTTCCACGTGGATGGTGCGCGCCTTGCCAGTGGCGTCCGCCTGCTTGATCTCGCTGGTCTGCTTGCGGGTCAGGGTGATTTTTTTGCGTTCACCCCCGGCTGCGCCGCCATGCGCCGCGCGCAAGTGCTCGAGCAGGCGGGCCTTGTCGGCCTCACTGATGACGTCGTCTGCTGCGCGCGTTCCGACTCCCGCCTGTTGCAGTTGCTCCTGCAAGAGGTTCAGGGGTTTGCCGAGTTCTGCAGCGAGTTGTGAGACGGTATGACTGGCCATTGATGGTGTGTCCTAGTACGGCTTGAAACGTGTGAAGTGCGGGCGGCAGGTTCGGAGGGGTTCAGGCGTCGAACCAGTGCGCGCGCGCCTTCAGAATGAGGTCGGCGGCCCGGGCCTCGTCGGTGCGGAGAATGGCGGTGAGCTCGTCGGTCGCCAGATCGCCCAGATCGTCAAGGGTGAGCACACCAGCTTCGGCCAACAGGGACAGATCGTCTGCACTCAGACCATCGAGCGCCTTGAGCGCCGGATCGACTTCATCGAGCTTCTGCTCGCGCGCGATCTCCTGCGTGAGCAAGGCATTGCGGGCGCGTTCGCGCAGTTCGTTGACCGTGTCTTCATCGAAGGCCTCGATCTCCAGCATTTCGTTGATCGGCACATAGGCCAGTTCTTCGAGGCTGGTGAACCCTTCGGCAATGAGAATGTCAGCCACTTCCTGATCGACGTCGAGCTTTCCGACGAACAGGCTGCGCATTTTCTCGGTTTCCTGGGTGTTGCGGGCGTCGGATTCTTCGGCGCTGAGAATATTGATCTTCCACCCCGTCAACTCGGAGGCCAGCCGCACGTTCTGCCCGGTGCGGCCGATGGCCAGCGCCAGATTTTCCTCGTCCACAGCCACATCCATGGCGTGCTTTTCTTCGTCCACCACGATGGACGAAACATTCGCCGGCGCCAGCGCGCCGATGACGAACTGAGCCGGGTCTTCCGACCAGAGCACGATATCGACCCGTTCACCGCCGAGTTCGTTAGTCACCGCCGTAACGCGCGAGCCGCGAATGCCCACGCAGGTGCCGATGGGATCGACACGACGGTCGTGCGACACCACCGCAATCTTGGCGCGCACACCCGGCTCACGGGCGCACGACTTGATTTCCATCAGTCCCTGCTCGATCTCGGGCACTTCCAGGCGGAACAATTCGATCATGTACTCAGGCGCGGTGCGCGAGATTTCGATCTGCGGGCCGCGGGCGGTGCGGTCGATCTTGGTAATCACCGCGCGCACCCGGTCGCCCACCCGCAGGTTTTCCTTCGGAATCAGATCACTTCGTCGCAAACGCGCATCGACCTTGCCCGATTCGATGATGAGATCGCCTTTGTCGAGGCGCTTGACCGTGCCGTTGAAAATCTTGTCGTTGCGGGCCAGGAAATCATTGAGGATCTGCTCGCGCTCGGCATCGCGGATTTTCTGCAGAATGACCTGCTTGGCCGCCTGCGCGCCAATCCGGCCGAAGGCGATGCTCTCGATCGGTTCCTCGATGTGGTCACCCACTTCGATATCGGGAATCTGTTCACGCGCTTCGAACAACAGAGTTTCGCTGTCGGGCAATTGCAGTCCGGCCTCGTCAGGAACGACGTGCCAGCGACGGAAGCTTTCGTATTCGCCGGTTTCGCGGTCGATCTGCACGCGCACGTCGGCCTCGCCTTCGTACAGCCGCTTGGTGGCAGAAGCCAAAGCGGCCTCGACGGCGCCAAACACCACGTCGCGATCGACGTTTTTCTCACGCGCCAGGGCGTCCACCAACATCAAAATCTCGCGACTCATTTTCGACCACTCCCAAAATCGACAACAGGTGCCAGGCGCACGTCGCGCACCTCGGCCAGACTGAAATTCATGACGGACGACACGTCCTGCTCTTCCGCCTTGGGAGCGACAGGCGCTCCGGCGGCTTTCGGCTTTTTCTTCGCGGCGCCGGGTTTGTTTTTTGCGCCCATCTCAGGCGGCGACAAGGCGACGGAAAAACGCCCTGGCGCATCGTCTTGCGCACGCTCGAGCAAAACGCCGCGGTATTTCTTGCGGCCCTGAAACGGCAGGCGAAGAACGACATCGACCTCTAGCCCGGCAAATCGCACAAAATCTTCTGCCTTGCGCAGAGGACGGTCCAAGCCGGGAGACGACACCTCCAGACGACCGTAATCCACGTTTTCCACTTCAAACACATACTGCAACTGACGGGTCACCCGCTCGCAGTCTTCCACCGTCACCGGGGCGCCGTCGGCATGATCGATGGTCACGCGCAGCAAACCGCGCGGAAGGTGTTCCACCTCCACGAGTTCCAGCCCAAGACTGGTGACTGCCGTATTGATCGCCTGTGCTGCACTCATGCGTTTGCCAATATTCCGTTCATCACCCGACCGCAAATCTTTTCAATCCCCTGCCGCGCAAGCAAAAAAAAAGGGCGATGACGTCGCCCAGTTATTGCTCACTGCTGTGGTCGGGCCCGCAAACTGCGCTCTCCCGATGTTCTGCCACTGCCAAGCGACTGCTCTTTGACTACTTTTTCTTTGAAAACCTGCGCTCTGAACTGCGCTCTCTGTGCCCTGTCAGATAAACCCTGATAAAGCCTGAGTCTGAAATTCTCGGAAATTTTCTTGCGGTCAGCAAAAAAACGGATTATAGGAAGGAAGGAACTTTTTGGCAATAACGCGCCTCGCTGCGCGCACTTTGCGCTATCCGTCAGCGCACTTCTTCGCCCAGATCGGATGCTGCGAGCAAGGCCTGGGTGTAAGGCTGGCGTGGCGCACGCAGCACGGCGCCTGTCGGCCCTTGTTCGACCACCTTTCCTTGGTGCAGCACCAGCACACGGTGCGACAGCGCGCCAATGACCGACAGATCGTGGCTGATGAGCACATAGGCCAGTCCATGCCTTTGCTGCAGTGCAGCGAGAAGATCGAGCACCTGCTGCTGCACGGAGACGTCGAGCGCGCTGGTCGGCTCGTCGAGGATGAGCACCTTGGGCTCCAGAATCAAGGCCCGCGCTATCGCGATGCGCTGGCGTTGCCCGCCCGAAAATGCATGCGGGTAGCGTTGCATTTCGGCTGGCGAAAGCGGCAAGCCGACTTCCGCCAGAATCTGCTGGGCGCGCTCGCGACGTTGCACGGCACTCCACTCAGGGCGATGGATTTCCAGCCCCTCTTCGACAATCTGCGCCACGGTGCGTCGCGGCGACAGGCTGGAAAACGGGTCCTGGAACACGATCTGCGCCTGCGCGCGCAAGGGGCGCAGCGTGGCAGCTGATAACCGGGCCGGATCGCGCCCCAGCAGACTCACCTCCCCGCCGTGTCTGCGCAGCAGGCCGAGCAGTGCGAGCGCGAGGGTCGATTTGCCGCTGCCCGATTCGCCCACCACGCCCAAGGTCTGCCCTGCGGGCAATTCCAGCGAAATGTCCTGCAGCACGGTGTGCCAGTGTTTGCGCCAGAAACCGCTGTTTTGGGCGAAGCGCACACTCAGCGCGCGCGCCTGAAGCACGGCGGGCTGCGGCGCCGCATTTTTTTCGGGTTCCTGCACGAGGCGGCGCGGGCGGCTGCGCAGCAGCATTTGCGTATAGGGGTGCTGCGGCGCGGCGAACACTGCGGAAACCGTTCCGGCTTCCACCACCCTGCCCTGCTGCATCACGGCCACGCGGTGCGCGTAGCGCCGCACCAAATGTAAATCGTGGGTGATGAACAGCAAGGCCAGGCCGTACTCGGCCTGCAAGGCGTCGAGCAGATCGAGAATCTGGCGGCGCACGGTCACGTCCAGCGCGGTGGTGGGCTCGTCGGCCAGCAGCAGGCGGGGGCGGCAAGCCAGCGCCATGGCAATCATCACCCGCTGCCTCTGGCCGCCGGAGAGCTGATGCGGATAGTCCGCCGCACGCCGCGCGGGCTGGTCGATGCCCATCTGCCCCAGCAACTCCACGGCCCGCGCCCAAGCCGCGCGACGGGACAGCGCCTCGTGCAGTTCGAGCACCTCGGCAATCTGCCGCCCGACCGGATGCAGCGGGTTGAGCGCGGTCATCGGCTCCTGAAAGATCATGGCGATGTCTTTGCCGCGCAGGCCGCGCATCTGGCGCTCGCTCAGTGTGGAGAGTTCGCGCCCGTCGAACGTCACACTGCCGGTCTGTTGCGCCCCGTCCAGCAGACGCAGCAAAGCCAGCGCCGAGACGGTCTTGCCCGAGCCGGATTCGCCGACGAGCGCGACTTTTTCGCCTGCGGCAATATCGAGGTCGACGCCATGCACCACGGTTTGAGCGCCAAAACGCACCTGCAGATCGCGTACTTTGAGCAAAGGGGTTGAAGGCATGTCGCTCATCCCCGACCCGCACCGGTGTGCCGGGGGTCAAGGGCGTCGCGCAGCGCCTCACCAATGAAGGTCAGCAACAGCAGAATGCTGACCAGCGCGCCGAAAGCTGCCGCTGAAATCCACCACGCATCCAGATTGGCCTTGCCCTGCGCCAGCAGTTCGCCCAGACTGGGCGTGGGCGGCGGAACGCCCAGACCGAGAAAGTCCAGACTGGTGAGCGCCAGCAGCGCGCCACTCATGCGAAACGGCAAAAAGGTGACGACCGGCGTCAGGCTGTTGGGCAGGATGTGCCGCCACATGATGCGTCCGTGCGACAACCCCAGCGCCTGCGCGGCGCGCACGTAATCCATCTGCCGGTTGCGCAGGAACTCGGCGCGCACATAGTCGGCCAGGCCCATCCAGCCGAACAGCGACAGCAGCACCAGCAGCAAGGCCAGGCCGGGCGCGAACACCGCCGAAAAAATGATCAGCAGATACAGCTCAGGCATCGATCCCCAGACCTCCATCAGCCGCTGCACCGACAGATCGATGCGCCCGCCGAAATAGCCTTGCACCGCGCCGATGAGCAGACCGAGCGCCGTGCCCGTGACGGTGAGCGCCAGCGCGAACAGCACCGACAGCCGAAACCCATAGATCAGCCGCGCCAGGACATCACGCCCACGATCGTCGGTGCCCAGCCAATGCCGCGCCGAGGGCGAAGAGGGAAAAGGCCGCTGCGCGAAGTAATCGATGGTGGTGGCGCTGTAGGGAATGGGGGGATAGAGCGCGAAATTGCCGGGGGCCGACAGCTTGGCGCGAATGTAGGGATCGAGGTAATCGGTCGGGGTATGGAAGTCGCCGCCAAAGGTGGTTTCGGGATAGCTGTGCAGCAGCGGCAGATAAAACCGTCCGTCGTAGCTCACCAGCAGCGGCTTGTCGTTGCTGATCACGGGCGCGAGCAGACTCAAGCCGAACAGCAGCACAAACAGCCACAGGCTCCAGCGCCCCAGGCGGTGCGCCTTGAAACGCGCCCATCCCTGAGTGAGAAAGGGGTGGCGCGCGGGCTGCGCCTGCGCCAGCACGGCGACACTCACCGCAGTGCTCCGAATTGAATGCGCGGATCGACCCAGACGTAGCTCAGGTCGGCGATCAGTTTGGTGAACAGTCCGATGAGAGTGAACAGGTAAAGCGAGCCCATCACCACCGGATAGTCGCGCCGCATCACGGCCTCATAAGACAGCAGGCCCAGCCCCGGCAGCGAGAACAGGGTTTCGATGAGCAGGGAGCTGGCGAAAAACGCCCCGATAAACGCCGCCGGGAAGCCCGTCACCAGCGGCACCAGCGCATTGCGCAGCACATGCCGCCACAGCACGGTGCGCTCGCTCAGCCCTTTGGCGCGCGCCGTCAACACATATTGCTTGCGAATTTCTTCCAGAAAGGCATTTTTGGTCAGCATGGTGATGATGGCGAAGCTGCCCGCCGTAGCGGCCAACACCGGCAAGGTGATGTGCCACAAATAGTCGGTGATCTTGTGCCACAGACTGAATTGCGACCAGCCGTCGGAAACCAGCCCGCGCAGCGGAAACCACTGCAGCCAGGTGCCGCCCGCAAACAACACCAGCAGCAGCACGCCCAGCACGAAGCCCGGAATGGCGTAGCCCACCAGCACCGCAATACTGGTGGACACATCGAAGCGGCTGCCATGCCGCACCGCCTTGGCGATGCCCAAGGGAATGGAAATCAGATAGGTAAGCAGAAAATTCCACAGCCCCAGCGAGATGGAGACCGGCAGCCGCTCCTTGATCAGCGTCCACACCGCTTCGTGGTGGTAATAGCTGCGCCCGAGGTCGAAATGCGCAAACTGCCACAGCATGTCGAGGTAGCGCTGCAGCGGCGGTTTGTCGAATCCGTAGAGCCTGCGCAGCTCGGCGAGTTGTTGCGGCGAGATGCCTTGCGCACCGCGGTAAATGCCTTGCGCAGTGGCGGCTTCGCCTGCCGCACCGCCTTCCTTGCCGCGCAGTTGCGACACCATCTGCTCCACCGGCCCACCGGGTACGAACTGCACCACGATGAAGGTGAGGGTGAGTACGCCCAGCAGGGTGGGAATCATCAGCAGCACGCGCTTGAAGATATAGGCCCATAGATTCATGCCGACGCTCCGGAAGCGGGTTTGGGATCAGCCCACCAGCATTGCACCGCCCAGCCTTCGGGCTGGTAGTACAGCGGCAAGGTCTTCGGCCAGGAAAATTTGTGTGCGGCGATGGCCACGCGGAAGGTGTCGCTGTACCACTGCGGCACCGAATACCAGCCGCAGACCAGCACGCGATCAAGCGCGCGGCAGGCGGTCTGCAATTCGCGCATCGTGGTGGCGGCAACCACCTTGTTGATCAGCGCGTCCACGTCCGGGTCGCGCAAGCCCCAGACATTGTCCGAGCCCTGCACCGAAGCTGCGCGCGAGCCGAAGCGGTCGAACAGCTCGTTGCCCGGACTGGTACTGCCGCCGTAGCGGATGGTGGTCATGTCGAAGTCGAAAGTGTCCATGCGCTGCTGGTACAGCGCGAAATCCACCAAGCGATAGTTGAGCGTAATGCCCAGCCGTTGCAACGCCTGCGAATAAACGGAAATGATGCGCGACATCGAACCCTGGCTGTCGAGATAGTCGATCACCAAAGCCTGCCCCTTGGCGTTGCGCAGCGCACCATCGCGCCAGTGCCAGTCGGCCTGCTCCAGCAGCGCGCGCGCCTTCAGCAGATTGCCGCGCAGACTTCCAGGCGGGGGTGCATGCCCCCACGCTCCGGCTTCGCCTGCGCTGCCCCCCGAGGGGGCGCTCCCCGCCTTGGGGCGGCCCGGCGGCGGGGCGGTGCTCGGCATGCGCGGCAACACACCGAACACCTCGGGCGGCAACTGCGCGCGCAAGGGTTCGAGCAGCGCCAGTTCATCCGGCCCCGGCGTGCCATGCGCCTCGAACGGCGAGTTGGCGAAATAGCCTTCGATGCGCTTGTACGCGCTGTAGAACAGCATCCGGTTGAGCCACTGGAAATCGAGCGCCAGGGCCAGCGCCTGCCGCACCCGCACGTCCTGAAACTGCGGGCGACGCAGGTTGACCACAAAGCCCTGGAAACCCGCTGGATTGTGATTAGGCAGCTCCAGTTTTTTCAGCGCGCCGCTGTCGAACCTCGGGCCGCGGTATTGCCGCGCCCAGTTGCGGGCGATGAACTCCTGCAGCAGGTCGTATTCCCCCGCCTTGAAGGCTTCGAGCCGTGCGGTGCCGTCGAGATAAAGCTTGTAGCTCACCTCGGAAAAATTGAACTGCCCGCGACGGGTGGGCAAGTGCCAGCCCCAGTAGTCGCTGCGGCGGGCGTAGGTGATGTCGCGCTGCTGCGAGGTGCGGGCGATGCGGTAGGGGCCACTGGCGATGGGCGTGTCGATCACTTCGTTGAACGCACGCTGGCCCGCCCACTTGGGCGAAAACACCGGCAGACCCGCCAGCAGGATGGGCAGCTCGTGATTGCGCCGCTTGAAGGTGAAATGCACCCGCCGCGCATCCACTGCGGCCACGCCGGCCACGTCGGCGTAAATGCTGGCGAACTGCGGCGCGGCGGCGCTGCTGATGAGGGTGGTGAAGCTGTAGGCCACGTCGTGCGCGGTCACGGTGTCGCCATTGGAAAATCGCGCCAGCGGGTTGAGTCGAAACTGCACTGAAAGCCCGTCTGCCGCCACGGCAATATCGTCGGCCAGCAGCCCGTACACGGTGTTGGGCTCGTCCCAACTGGCGGTCATCAGGCTCTCGAACACCAGGGTGTTCAGCCCCGGCGCGGCATTGCCTTTGAGGGTGAAGGGGTTGAGCTTGTCGAAGCTGCCGCCCACGGTGGGCGGCGTGAGCACCAGGCTGCCGCCGACTGGTGCTTGCGGGTTGACGTAGTCGAAATGGGTGAATCCGGGCGGATACTTCGGCTGGTCATACAGCGCGTAGGCCGGTTGTTCGGGCTGACTCGCCCACGCAGCCCCAAACGGAAACAAGCCCAGCGGCAGACTTTGCAGCAAGCGGCGGCGGGCGGGAGATAGCGGACGGGACAGGGCGTGTGCCATGCGAGAATTCTGCACGACTTGCCACGGCTGCGTGGCAAACCCCTGCAAGACTGCACAACTGAAAGCGCTCCATCATGGCATTCCTTCAAGGCAAACGCATTCTCATCACCGGCCTGCTGTCCAACCGCTCCATCGCCTACGGCATCGCCCAGGCCTGCCGCCGCGAGGGCGCCGAGCTGGCGTTCACTTATGTGGGCGAACGCTTCAAGCAGCGCATCACCGAATTCGCCGCCGAGTTCGGCAGCACCCTGGTGTTCGACTGCGACGTGGGCGATGACGCGCAGATCGACGCCACCTTCAGCGGCTTGGCCGCCCATTGGCCGCAGCTCGACGGGCTGGTGCATTCCATCGGCTTCGCGCCCCGCGAGGCGATTGCGGGCGATTTCATGGACGGCCTGTCACGCGAGGGCTTTCGCATCGCCCACGACATCTCGGCCTATTCCTTCCCCGCGCTGGCCAAGGCCGCTCTGCCGCTGCTGAGCAAATCGGTGGAGGCGGGCCAGATGCCTTCGCTCATCACCATGACCTATCTGGGCGCAGAGCGCGTGGTGCCCAACTACAACACCATGGGCGTGGCCAAGGCCGCACTCGAAGCCACGGTGCGCTTCATGGCCGAGTCGCTGGGCCCGCGCGGCATGCGGGTGAACGGGGTGAGCGCCGGGCCGATCAAAACCCTGGCGGCCTCGGGCATTGCCGACTTCGGCAAGATGCTCAAATTCAACGAGTCCAACGCCCCCCTGCGCCGCAATGTGGACACCCAGCAGGTCGGCAATGCTTCGGCCTTTCTGCTGTCCGATCTGGCGGCCGGCATCACCGCGGAGATTCTGCACGTCGATGCCGGCATGCACGCCGTAGTCGGCGGCATGGCCGCTCTGGGCGAGTAAGTCACACGCCCGGCGTGGAAGGAGGATGGGCCATGCGGACACGAATTGTTCCTGTGCTGTGCTTTGCCGCAGTCTCTGCGGCGCTCCTTCTCTCCGCTTGCGGCAAACGGACTGAATCCCAGTCCATCGCCGGGGCAAGCGGCGTGCCTGACTATCTCGCGGGGGCAACCGCCTATACGCCCACGGCATCCGCATCAGAACATCAAAACATTGCCGTGACAGCGCATGCTTTTGCCGCCAATTCAGTCGGCACCGATATGCCGGTGCTTTCCACCCCGCCGGTCAACACGCCGCCGCAGGGCGCATTGGTGCTGGTGCAGGTGCTGACCCAGAGCCCGTCCACACTGCAATCGCTGCGCGACAACAAGGGCAACACCTTTCAGCCGATCAACCCGGGGCAGACTTATTCCGACCAAAAAGCGGGCACGGCCTTGTTCGTCAGCGAAAACGCCCGAGGCGGCGCGGGACAGAGCTGGAGCCTAGTGAAGGCGCCGGGGCATGGTGCGGACGAAGCCAGTCTCTACGTCGTGGTCGTGGCAGGCGCCCGCCAGATCGGCGCCTGGGGCTTCAGCAACACCACGCCTTACGGCCTGCGCACCCCGCTGGAAACAACCGCAGATGACAGCATGGTGGTGTCATTCTGGAGCCCGGCGGATTACAGCAGCTCCGCGCGCGATCCCTACAACCCCTACTTCGCCCCGGCTGGCTGGACGCTGGGCGGGCAGAACGACAACGGCTACAACCAATGCTCCGGCGCTTATGCCTGGGTTCGCGTTCCCTCGGCCCATACCGTGCTCGACCCGCAATGGTCGTCGAAGAAAAGCGTCAAGGCCAATGGCTCGATGTGGCTGGTCGAAGTGACGCGCTGAGGTGATCAGGTCAGTCGTCGCGCCGACGAAACAGCAGCCACGCCAGCAGACCTGAGGCCATCAGCACCACGGCCACCATGGTCCAGAACCCGGCCTTGTCTTCCGCGAAAGGAATGCCGCCCACGTTCATGCCGAACAGGCCGGCAATCACATTCATCGGCAGCGCCACCACCGTCACGGCGGTGAGCACGAACAGGGTGCGCCCGGTGCGTTCTTCGATGCTGGCGGCGATTTCTTCCTGCAGCAGCTTGATGCGCTCCTGCTGCGCCACGAGATCGCGCAGCACCACCGAGAACTCCTCGGTGGAATGCCCCAGCTCCTCCCAGTCCTGCGGCCCGAGGCTTTGCGGCGGACGGCTGAGCAGGCGGAACATCGCCGCGGGTTCAGGCGCCAGCAGTCGTTGCAGCCGCAACAGATTGCGGCGCAGCGCACCGAGCTGCACCCGGCGCCGGCCCAGGCGGCCGGCCAGCAACTGATCTTCGATCGCATCGACCTTGCTGGCGGCGCCGCGCAGAATGGCGATGAGTTCATCAGCCTGATCGCGCAACAGATGATCAACCAGCGACAACGGCGAGGAAAACGTCTCGCCCGCCTTGACCGCAATGCGCAGGCGGTCGATGGCCCGCAGCGGCTGCATGCGCACGCTGATGACCCGACGCCGCTCCACACTCATCCAGAGGGTGGAGACCTGCAGCGATTCGCGCTGTGCGAAGTCGTACACCACATCGTTGACCACGGCCACCAGCGCCTGATCCACCACTTCCAACCGGGTGGAACGCACGCCCTCGCGCAGGGTCTCGAAACAATGCTCGGCATGCGGCAAGTTGGCCAGCAGCCACTTTTCAGCGGTGACATTCGCCGCGTTGAAATGCAGCCAGACGAAAGACTCTCCGTCCGTCGGCGCCGCATCACCGAACCAACGCTCGGCTTGGTGCAGATCCAGCGCTTGGCCGCGCCCCTGCGCATCGAACAGATAGCCGCAGATCAAACCGGATTGGCCGGGTGCGAAGACAGAAACGGGAACGGTCATGGGCGGGATGGCGAGAGTGACAGGCGCAATGATCGCAAACTCTGGTGAACGCCTCCTCCAACCGGTGCAACAATTGGTAAACCGCACAGATCACAACAGGAGACTGCCATGCTGGGCTTGATGCAAAACCATCCGCTGATGATTTCCGGTCTGCTCGATTTCGCTGCACGCTATCACGGCGACACCGAAATCGTCTCGCGCCGTGTCGAGGGCGATGTTCACCGCACCACTTACGCCGAGGTACAACAGCGCGCCTCCCAGTGCGCCAACGCGCTCGACGCGCTGGGGCTGGCGGCGCAAGACCGCGTGGGCACGCTCGCCTGGAATGGCTATCGGCATTTCGAGCTGTATTACGCGGCGTCGGGCAGCGAGCGCATTCTGCACACCCTCAACCCCCGGCTACATCCCGAGCAGATTGCGTGGATCATCAACCACGCCGATGACCGCATGGTGTGCTTCGATCTCACCTTCGCCCCCATTGCCAAGGCCGTCGCCGCGCATTGCCCCGGCGTGAAGCACTGGGTGGCGCTGTGCGAAGCTGACGCCCTGCCCGCCGATCTGGCCGAGGCCATTCCAGGCGTGCTGAGCTATGACGCATTGCTCGCAGCGCAACCCGCCCGCTACGCCTGGCCCGTGTTCGACGAAAACACCGCCTCCTCGCTGTGCTACACCAGCGGCACCACCGGCAACCCAAAGGGCGTGCTCTACAGCCACCGCTCCACCGTGCTGCACGCCTACGCCGCAGCCCTGCCCGATGTGATGAACCTGTCGGCGCGCGATAGCGTGTTGCCCGTCGTGCCCATGTTCCACGTCAACGCCTGGGGCATTCCTTATGCTGCGGCGCTGACCGGCGCCAAGCTGGTGTTCCCCGGCCCGGCGCTCGACGGCAAATCGCTGTTCGAACTGATGCGAGACGAGGGCGTGACCCTGGCCGCCGGCGTGCCCACCGTCTGGCTCGGACTGCTCAATTTCATGCGCGACAACAAGGTCAGAATTCCCACTTTGCAGCGCACGGTGATCGGGGGCTCGGCCGCCGCCCCGGCCATGATCCGCGCCTTCGAAGAGGAACTCGGCATTCACGTTCTGCACGCCTGGGGCATGACCGAAATGAGCCCGCTGGGCACCTTGTGCAGCCTGAAAAATAAACATCTGGCGCTGGACAAAGCGTCGCAATTCGCCATTCAAGTCAAGCAGGGGCGGCCGATTTTCGGCGTGGATGTGCGGGTGGTGGACGGCAACGGCGCCGACCTGCCCTGGGACGGAAAATCCACCGGCAACCTGCTGGTGCGCGGGCCGTGGATTGCGAGCGACTACTACCGCAGCGAGGCGCCCAGCCCGCTACAGGACGGCTGGTTTCCCACGGGCGACGTGGTCACCATCGACGCCGACGGCTACATCCAGATCACCGACCGCACCAAGGACGTGATCAAGTCTGGCGGCGAATGGATCAGTTCGATCGAACTGGAAAACATCGCCATGGCCCACCCTGCCGTGGCGATGGCCGCATGCATCGCCCGCCCCGACCCGAAGTGGGACGAACGGCCGCTGCTGGTGGTGGTCAAGCGCGAAGGCAGCACGCTGGATCGCGACGAGCTGCTGAAGTTCTACGAAGGCAAGGTCGCCAAATGGATGATCCCGGACGACGTGGTCTTCGTCCCCGCCATTCCCCTGGGCGCCACCGGCAAGATGCTCAAGAACCGGCTGCGCGCTGAATTGACCGCGCCTCAGGCTGCGTCTCCGCAGGCCTGAGGCGACACTCGGGCTTCAATGCCGGGCTTCAATCAATGGCCCGCAGCGCCTTTGCCGTTGGGCGCGTTGTTCAGCGCCCCCGCCATGCGGGCCAGGGTTTGGATGCCGTGCTGCACTTCCTTGTCGCGCAGCATGTGCATCAAGCCGCCGAAGCCGCCGAGCTGTTTGTCGTCGGGGGCTTGGCTGGCCTGATCGATCACCGCGCTGATCTTGTCGGGCAGCTTGAGCATCTGCGTCATGGTGGCGTTGAGGTCGGTGTCGCGCAGCCCCTCTGCCGCGAGAATGGCGTTATCACGCAGTTGCCGCAAAGCGCCCACTTCGTAGAGGGTGACGAGGGTGGCGAGCAGCTCGCGCACGGCCGGCAGCAGCTTCGGGTCGTGCAGTAGTTCGGTGACGGTCAGCACAGCCTCGGTCATTTCACCGCCGAGGTTTTTCACCGCAAAGCTGCCCAGTTCTTCGGCCTGCGCATAGCGGTCGGCCATGCGACCTAGCGCGGCCCATTGCGTCGGGTTGAGCGGAGGGGCGGCCGCGGTCGCCTTTGAGGTATCGGTCATGTCCATGGTGGTCTCCCGTTGCACTGGCTCAAGCCGCCATTTTTTCGGCCATGATGCGGGCGGCGTCCAGGCCCCACGGCGGCATCTTGCCTTTGGAGCGGAAAAACAGATTCTTGTACTGCATCTTCAGCAGATAGGGAATGTGACCGAGCTTGAGCACCTGCGTGTCGCCGCCGAACCAGGAGTTGGAGCGGATGTAGAAAGCCTGGCTGTTGCCGATGTCGCCGATGCAATACACCACCGGCTCCAACTTGCCATCGGCCTGCTCCGCCGTCAGCCGCTTCATGTCCTTGGCAATCTGCTTGCCGACGATTTCAGCCTGCTGGTGGCCAATGGCGCCGAGTTTGGGCACGGTGACTGCCGCGCTGTCCCCCGCAGCAAAAACCGTCGGATATTTGGGATTGCGCATCAGCAAGTCGGTGATGATGAAGCCCTCGCTGTCGCTGATCGGCAAGCCTTTGAGGAAGGCGTGCGGCGTCCAGTCGGGGAAGATGATTTTCAACTCGGCCTCGACCGACTGGCCGTTGGCGAATTCCACGCCCTCTTTGGTCAGCCGCTTGATGTCGTGGGTCTTGTTCATGTAGTGAAAACCCATGCCGCTGGCGATGTCGAGCAACTGGCCCACGACTTTCTCGCCAGCATCTTCCGCGATCAGCGCGGCCGGGGTGAACACGGTGATCTTGTCCGGCCCGCCCTTGCCGTTCTGGCCCAGCCAAGTGGCGCAGGCCAGCATGGTTTCGACCGGCGGACCTTCGCACGCGGCCTCGGCTGCGGGGATGCTGCCGCCGGGATACGGCGCCAGCCCCTTGGCGCCATCGCCCTGGGTGAAGCGCGCCGAGCCAATGGCCACCGGCCCGCCCTTGTAATCGTGCATCAGGTACTGGCGCAGCGCCTCGCCGTAGGTGTTGTCAGTGACGGTGTGGCCGAACTGCGCAAAGCCCTCGATCTTGTCGAACGCCAGCCGGTTGCCCAAGGCCACCACCAGATAGTCGTAGGTCGTGGACGTGGGCGCTGCGCCGGGGCGCTCGCTCGGCACATAGTCCACGCGCTTGGCATCCACATCGAGCGCAGTGACTTCGCCCTGTATGAAGCGCGCGCCAATGTCGTGCAGCGGCTCCAGGATGTCCATGGTCATGGTGAGCTGCGGGTTGCGGTTCTCGAACACCTCCGCCGGAATATTGGGGACGTACAGCAGGTAGGGCTTGCGGTCGATCACCGTGATGTCCACACTGTCGCCCGCGTATTTGCGGATTTCCTGCGCACTGCCCAGGCCCGCGAAATTGCCGCCCAGAATCAAGACCCGTGGTTTTGCTGCACTCATGGCGTTCTCCTCAAGTGAGTTGTGGATCCGGGGAAAGAAGGCCCAACCCCGGTGGCCGAATTCACCACACCACGACACCTGTGCGACAACCGGCCATGTACTGACCATAGTCCAGCGAGTATGTCAATACAAACTAAACATCTCGTTTATTGCATTCATTTACGCCTGCGACGACATTTCACAGAACGGTGGCAACTAAACACCGAATTTCAGCAAGACTTCATTTTTGATGCGTCAACTGTCCAAACTTTGCGTTTCAAACCATCGCCTGCGCCACGGCTTCATCAGCGCAGGCCGGCCAGATGTGCAGGGCTTCGCGCACTGCCAGGCGCGGGTTGACCGCCTGCGTCACCGCGCTGACCACCGCAGCGCCAGACACCCCGGCGGCCCGCACCGCCGACATTTGCTCCAGGCTGATGCCGCCGATCGCCACCACCGGGTAACGCGGGGACAACCACCGCCGCCACTGAGTCAGGCGCTCCAGGCCCAGCGGGCGATAGGGCATGGCCTTGAGCGTCGTGGGAAAAACCGGGCCGAGCGCGATATAGGAAGGCCGAAGCGCATGTGCACGAGCGATCTCGGCCGGCGTATGGGTGCTTAGGCCCAGACGCAGCCCGGCCGTGTGGATGGCGGGCAGGTCGGCGGTATGCACATCGTCCTGCCCGAGGTGCACGCCATAGGCGCCCGCCTCGATGGCTTCGCGCCAGTGGTCGTTGATGAACAGCTGCGTGCCCGGCGCCTCTCGCGCCGCCTGTACGGCTTCGCGAATCTGCATGCGCAATTCGGCGCCCTCAATCTCCTTGATGCGCAGCTGGATGGTGCACACGCCCCACTCCAGCAGACGCAGCACCCAGTTTGCATCGGGTACGACGGGATAAAACCCGATCTGCCCGGAGAGCCGCGCGAAATCGGGCGGCGCTTCTTCAGACTGCCCCGGCAACGGCAGCCAGGGCAGATCGTCGCTGTCAGCCCGAGCGTCGGCTCGGGTGTTCGGCCGCCCCGGTCCGGTGGCAATAGCCTGATCGATGCCGGCATGCGCTCGCAACTGCGCCTCGGCAGCGGCGTCGAGCACGCTCCAGCCCTCGGCCAGTCGCGCGGCGCACACACTGGCATGAACGCTGCCTGAACCATGCGCACTGCGCGGCAGACGGCGGCTGACGAGCGGCAGCACCGTGCTGCCGGTGATATACCAGTCGGTGCTGTGCGCCCCCCAGGCATTGCCGCCTTTCACCACCACGGCGCGTTGCGGCGCGCCCGCTTCCAGCCAGCGGCTGCGAATCGCGTTGACCCATGCGGCCGGGGGAGGCCCCATCTCCCAGGCGGGTAGATCGAGCAAGGCGCTGGCTTCCGCGCGGTTAGCCGTGATGAGATCGGCCCGCTGCGCCAGACGCATGGCCAGACCGCCCCCTTGCGCTTTGGCCCAGGGCTCTGAACCGTCCGCCGAAGCCAGTTGCGGGTCCCACACCACCGGGCACTGCCGCGCTTCGACAAACTGCGCCACCTCCTCGGCCACCGCGGCGTGGCTGATCATGCCGATTTTCACTGCGGCGGGCTCGCCGTCGGCCAGCAAGGTGCGCAGGCTGTTGCGCAGCAAGGCCACGTCCGCAGCCTGCACGCCCTGCACTCCGTAGGAGTTCTGCGCGGTCAGCGCCGTGGTGATGCTCGTCCCGCGCCAGCCCAGCGCAGCCCAGGTGGCGAGATCGGCCGTCTGGCCCGAGCCCCCCGTGGGATCGTGGGCGTCAATGGTGAGAAGATAGGCAGTAGTCGTCATGTCGGAGTTTTCTCGGTTGGTTACCGCAGTGTAGGCAAGCTGCGCTACGGCTCAAGTCTTGTAAGCTGAGCAACACATTTCAGTTTGATGGCAAGAACCACTTGTCAACTTTCCCTGATCGTTCCCGTTAGCTTTCCCATGAAACCGAACCTCGCGCTCTCCGCCCTCCTCCTCAGCGCCTGCGCCTGGGCTTTGCCTGCGCACGCCGAAGGCCCTCCGGTCAGCATTCAGTTCAGCATCGGCACGCCGCCTCCGCAGCCAGTCTATGTGGCGCCGCAGCCGGTGTATGCGCCGCCGCCCGTTGTCGTCGCGGTGCCGCCCACCATGATTTGGCTCCCCGAATTCAGCGGCTATGTCGCGCTGGGGGTATCGCAGCCTTTGTTCTACCTTGGCGGCATCTACTACTACTACAACAGCGGTGGACGTTGGTATACCGGCCCGCACTACGGCGGCCCGTGGCATCCCGCCGCGCGCATTCCGCCCGGCCTGCGCCAATTCCATGATCGCGACTGGCAGCGGGCCCAAGACCGCGCCTATCGCCACGACCGCGATCCGCACTGGAAGCGTTTCCGCGCCGAATCGCCCCGCCCCGGTTATCGCCCCG
>DZDA01000013.1:7341-11317 GCA_022730375.1 Thiomonas intermedia | reverse complement strand
CGCCCCGGTTATCGCCCCGAGGGCGGCCCCCCGGGACAACGCCCAGACCA
Source organism: Thiomonas intermedia (assembly GCA_022730375.1). Classification (GTDB taxonomy): domain Bacteria; phylum Pseudomonadota; class Gammaproteobacteria; order Burkholderiales; family Burkholderiaceae_C; genus Thiomonas; species Thiomonas intermedia_C. The sequence continues at coordinate 11,267 of DZDA01000013.1, read as the reverse complement.
CGGACGCGGCCCGGACCGGCATGACCGGGAACAGCATGGCCACGGGAATGACCGCGGGCCAGGCAACGGCCACGGCCGCGACAACCACTGAAAGCCGCAAGCGGCAAGGCGCCTATCATCGCGGCGCTCTGGTCAGCGCCCCTGCGCTGGGTTCAATGCATCGGCCAGTCCAGCATCATTCGGGTTCCGTGATTCTGGATGCTCTCGACGCTGACCTCGCCGCCATGCAGGCGCACGATGTTGCGCACCAGGGCCAGCCCCAGACCCAATCCGCCGCGGCTGCGGCTGCGTGCGGCATCAGCGCGGTAAAAGCGGTCGAACAGGTAAGGCAGATGCTCGGCGGCGATGCCGCATCCGGTGTCGGCCACTTCAATACGTATTCCGCCGCAGTGTGGATGCGCTGAGAGCGTCACCGCACCGCCACGCGGGGTGTGCGCCAAGGCGTTGCCGATGAGGTTGCCCATGGCCCGCTGCAGCAGCATGCGGTCGGCTTGAAAGGCCAATTGCGGAGTCGCCCGCACATGAAGGCGCACCTCGGCCTCGGCTGCGGTTGCCTCGAAGAAATCGGCCAGGGTGCGAAGTTCCTGCGCGACATCCAGCCGCTCCAGACGCAGCGCGGCATCAGGGTGCTCGGTCTGCGCCAGAAACAGCAGGGTCTGGATCATTTGCGACAGGCGCTCGCACTCCTCCACCGCCGATTCGAGCGCCTCACGGTATTCGCCAGGTTCACGCGGTCTGCCCAGCGTCACCTCCAGTCCGCCCCAAAGATTGGTGATGGGTGTGCGCAATTCATGCGCCATGTCGGCGGAAAACTGGGAGATGCGGCCGAACGATTCCTCCAGCCGTTGCAGGGTGGCATTGAAGGCCAGGGCGAGCGTCTGCAATTCTGAGGGCAGGCGTTGGGTATCGAGCCTTTTGTGCAGGTCTTGCGCACCGATGCCGCGCGCGGAATCGGCCATATGCCGCAAGGGGCGCAGACCGCGCCAGGCGATGCCATAACTCGCAGCGGCCGCAGCGAGAATGGCCGCGATCAGCACCACCGAGAGGCGGAGCCGGTAATCGGCCAAAATTCGTGACTCCGCCGTACGGTTCAGCGCCACTTCCAGGCGCATGGGTGCGAGCGCAGCCCCTGCCGCAACCCGCGCCGACAGCGGCAGCATGGCGGTGAGGTAGTGCCGATCGTGAGGCAGATGCACTTTGTGCAATCGCGGCGCCCCCTGAACGTCCGGCTTGAGAAAAGCGGCCTCATTCAGCGCGCGGCTAAAGCCCGGTGTTTGCAGCAGCACGGCCCCACGAGCGTCCAGCAGGCGCAGGTAGAGATCGCGCGGCGCATCCGGCGGCAGCTTGAGATAGGCCTCCTGCCCCACCTCAACGCTCTGCACGGGGTGGGTCTGCAGCAGCGCGGCAACGGTATCGAGTTTGCGCAGGACCGACTCGCGGTCTTCCTGCATCATGCGCGCGCTCAAGCCCCAGTACACCCAGCTGCTTGCCGCCAGCAGGATGAGCGCCAAAGTCAGCGAAAACGCTCCCGCCATCCAGGCCGCTAGCGAGCGCGGCGGCAGCCCGTACTGGCGCAGACGGCGCAGCGCAAAGTCGGCCCAGCCCAGCAGGCCCATGCCTTGCCTCTCGCGGCTCTCGCCTTCCTTGGTTCGTGGGGAAGACCGGGAAGCGACCACGGCCTCGGTCGATTCACCCCGCATCGCGCACTTCCAGTACATAACCCACTCCGCGAACGGTGTGCAGCAGCGGCGCGGGGAAAGGCTCGTCGAGCTTGCTGCGCAAGCGACGGATGTGCACGTCCACCACATTGGTGTCGCTATCGAAGTTCATATCCCAGACCTGTTCGGCAATCAGGGTGCGCGACAGCACTTCGCCAGCGCGTCGCGACAGCAGCGCCAGCAGCGCGAACTCCTTGGGGGTGAGCGCCAGCCGCTGCCCGCCGCGCTCGGCGCGCTGGCGATGCATGTCAACCCGCAAGTCGGCCACCTCTATCACATCGGGCATGCGCGTGACTCCGCGCCGCAGCACGCTGCGCACCCGCGCCAGCAGTTCGGAAAACGCGAAAGGCTTGACCAGATAGTCGTCGGCGCCCAGCTCCAGCCCGCGCACCCGGTCGGCCACGCCATCGCGCGCGGTGAGCATGAGCACCGGGGTGGTCTGCCGCGCCCGCAGTTCGCTCAGCACACTCCAGCCGTCGCGGCCAGGCAGCATGACATCGAGCACGATCAAGTCGTACGGCTGGGTCAGCGCCAGATGCAGACCATCGGCGCCATCGACGGCGACATCCGCGATGAAGCCGTTCTCCCCGAGTCCGCGCTTGAGATAGGCCGCCGTCTTGGCCTCGTCTTCGACGATGAGAATTCGCATACCCGCATTGTCGGCTCGCCGCTGGCAGACCGACGTATCGGTCTGCAACATGACGGAATCGTCATGTTGACTTCATGTCGGCGTCAACCCCCGCAGTGCAGCATGGGGGGATGACAGCACGCTCATCAAACCCCACCTCCGCGGGTCGATTGCTACTTACAGCTCTGTTCGCAGCGCTGTTGGGCGGGTGCGCGAGCGCACCGGCTTTGCCCCCCAAAGTCACCCCGCAAGCCAGCGCACACGCACTGCAACACCGTAGCCTGCTCGATCCGCGATTGCAGCGTTTCATCGCTCTCCAGACGGGGGCGCCGCACCCAATCGCCCAGCCCTGGACGCCGCAAGAACTGAGTCTGGCCGCGCTTTACTTCCACCCCAGCCTGAAGGTGAGCCGCGCCGACGCGCAACTGGCCCAGGCCGACTTGCAGATTGCCCGACAGTATCCCAACCCCAGTCTGCAGTTTGGTCTGAAATACGGCGCCGCTGCCGGGCTGCTGGCGCCGAGCCCGTGGACCATCGGCATGGCCATCGGCCTGCTGCTGCAATCGCAGGCTCAACGCGCCGCACAGACCTCGCGTGCCGAGGCGGCCGTGCACGCTGCGCGATTGCTGCTGAACGGCGCGCGCTGGACGGTACGCGACGAGTTGCAACAGGCTTATGTCTCGCTTTGGGCGGCGCGGCAAAGTACGCATCTTCAGCAACAAGTGCTGGAGACCGATCTAGCCTTGCAAGGCCGCACCGCCGCACGGGCGCAAGCGGGTATGGACTCGCCGCTGGCCGCCGCGCTGGCCCAGCAGGCCGCACAAAACGCCGCCCTGCAAAAGAGCCGCGACATCGGCGCGGAACGCGCCGCCCGCGTCGCTCTGGCCAGCGCGATGGGTCTGCCGGTTGCCGCGCTGCAGGGGGTGAAAATCGATTTTTCTGCGCTTCACAGCCTTCCAGCCCTCCCAGATGCAGCCCGGCTAACGCGGTTGCGGCGCAATGCCCTGGAACAGCGCGACGATGTTCGCGCCGCCTGGCAAGGCGTGCTCTCGGCGCAAGCCGCCCTGCGGCTGGCGCAGGCCCAGAGAGACGGCAGGCCGCCGTCGATCGCTCCCGGCGCCGAGCGCGATCAGGGCGTCAACCGTCTGATGCTCGGCGCTCGCATCCCTCTGCCGCTGTTCAACCAGCGCCAGGGCCAGATCGCTGCAGCCCGCGCCCGTTTGAGTTTGCGCGAGGCCCTGCTCAAGCAAACGCAGACGCGAGTGCTCGTCCGCATCGAACAGGCTGAAACCGCCCTGCAGGCCGCACAAGACCAGGTGCGCCAGGCCGAGCAATTGATCGACGCCAATCGGGCATTGCGCAACGCCGACCTTGCCGCCCAGCACCGCGGACTGCTTGGGCCGGAACCTGCCCTGCGTGCGCAGCTGCGACTCCTGTCCACCGAGCAGGCGGCGCTGCGGGCTCGCACCGCCCAATGGCAGGCGCTCGGCGCATTGCAGGCCGCTCTTGAGCAACCCCTTCTTTCGGCAGCCCGGTCGCGGCCTTCCAACGCGGCGCCGCCCGCTGTCATGCCGCCCGCT
>DZDA01000013.1:0-7241 GCA_022730375.1 Thiomonas intermedia | reverse complement strand
GCCGCCCGCTGTCATGCCGCCCGCTATTTCGCCGCATCTGTCTCAAGTGATCTGGCGCAAGGAGTAAACCCTGATGCAGAGCAAAAAACCATTTCTTCTCCGCATCAGCCTTGCGGCCGGTTGCGCGACCGCGTGCTGGCTGGGGGCAACATCCGCGCAGGCCGCCTTGCCGCGCCCCGTGCTGTGGAGCGCAGCGCAGATGGCGACGGCCGACTTGCGGATTGAGCACCTCACGCCCGCGAGCTACCGAACGCGATTCACCGCCAGCGCCGCCGTCCAGAGCCCTGCGGGTTTGCTGCGCAGCCTGAGTGCACTGGACGCGGCGAGGTCGCGGCTCAAGGTGGCGCAAAGCAGCCTGCAACTCGCCGCCATGCAGGCGCAACGCGATCAGGGGCTATTCGAGGCCGGACAAAATGTCGCGCTGGCCGAGGTGCAGCAAGCGCAGGCGGCAGCCGAGCAAGCGCGGGCCGAGGTCGACAGCGCCCATGCGGCAGTGGAAGTGGCTCAGGCGCAGCTCACCGCCCAGCTCGGCACGGCGCTGGCGGCTCGGCTGAGCAGGCAGGCTGCGCTGCGCCAGGCCCTTTTGAATGGGAGTGAGCTCATCGTCGATCTCACCTTGCCGCCTGGGCAATCCTTCCCCCCTGCGGCGCAGGTCAATCTGCACATCCCAGGCAGCCAGCGCACAGTGCACGCCCGCGTCATCGGCCCGGCGGCTGCGGCCTCCAGCCAGTTGCAGGGATGGCGCGAGGTGCTCATCGCACCCGCCGCACCCGGTCTGATGCCGGGGCTGGAATTGGTGGCCGAGGTGCGATCCGCACGGGCGCAATCTGGCGTCAGGCTTCCGTCCAGCAGTGTGGTGTGGACTGAGGGAGAGGCGGTCGTGTTCGTCGCCACCACAGCCGAAGGCAAGGCCCGCCATTTCACTGCACGCAAGGTGTCCACCGCCTGGCCGCTGCACGGGGGGTATGTGCAGCCGGGCTGGGGCGCGGTGGATTTGGTGACGCGCGGCGCCGGACTGGTGCTGACGCCGCCACCGAAACCGCACGCCCTGCCCGCTGTTGGCGGAGACGACGACTGATGGCCCGCGCCTCGGGTTTACAAGCCGCGCTCATCGCCTCGAGCATTCGTCGCCGTGGCGTGGTGCTGGCGCTGGCGGCCTTGCTGGCAGCGCTGGCGGTGAATGTCGCGCGCACCGCGAGTACCGATGTGTTCCCCGAATTCGCCGCCAAGATGGTGAAGGTGCAGACCGAAGCCACCGGCCTGTCACCCGAGCAAGTGGAGCTGCTCGTCACCAACCCGCTGGAGGCGGCGTCCAGCGGGCTGCTGGGCGTGCGGCAGGTGGCGTCGAAAAGCCTGCCGGGCATTTCGATACTGAAACTGTATTTCGAGGCCGACACCAAGCTGCAAGAAGACCGCTGGCGCGTGGCGCAACACCTCGCCAGCGTGCATCTGCCTGCGGGCGTCGGGCCGCCTCGGCTGATTCCATTGACTTCCAGCACGGGCACGGTGCTGATGGCCGGGCTGACTTCGGATCAAAAGAGCCTGATGGATCTGCAGTCCATCGCGCAATGGAATATTCGCCCGCAGCTCATGGCGGTGCCCGGCGTGGCCAATGTGCTGGTGTTCAGCCAGCAGGTGCGGGCGCTGCAGGTGCGGGTCGATCCGCAGGCGCTGCAGCGTTTTCATCTCGATCTGCACCAAGTGCTGGCGGCCACCCAGCACGCCACGGGGCTGCTGGGCGCGGGCTTCATGCCCACGCCGGAGCAGCGCGTGCTGCTGGTCAGCCACGGTGCGGCCGACACCCCGCAGGCGCTGGCCGCCACCGTGCTGCGCGCCACGCCAGCCGGCGCGATCACGCTGGGCGATGTGGCGCAGGTGGGCTATGCCTCGCTGCCCGCCATCGGCGGCGCCAGCATCAGCGGCCAGCCTGCGGTCATCCTCAAGATTCAGGAGTCCTACGGCGCCAACACCCTGGCGGTGACGCGCGGCGTGCAGGCGGTGCTGCAGCGGCACCGCGCCGGGCTTGCGGCGCAGGGCATCGCCCTGCATGCCAAGCTGTTTCGCCCGGCGGACTTCATCAGCATCGCCATGCGCAATGTGCGCAACTCGCTGCTGCTGGGCGCGCTGCTGGTGGTGCTGGTCATTGCGCTGACGCTGCTGGACTGGCGCGCGGCGCTGATCTCCTCGCTCGCCATTCCGCTGTCGCTGCTGGCCGCCGTCACGGTGCTGGTGTGGATGGGGGTGACGCTCAATGTGATGACCCTGGGCGGCCTGGCGATCGCCATCGGCGTGGTGGTGGACGACGCGGTGATCGACGTCGAAAACATCCTGCGTCGGCTGCGCGCTAACGCCGCGGCCGCGCAACCGCAGCCGCCGTTGCGCGTCGTCCTCGCCGCCTGCCTGGAAGTGCGCGGCGCGGTGGTCTACGCCACGGCTGCGGTGCTGCTGGTGATCGTGCCGGTATTGTGGCTGCCGGGACTGTCGGGCCGCTTGTTCGCGCCGCTGGCGCAGGCGTATGCGCTGTCGGTGCTGGCCTCGCTCGGGGTTGCACTCACCGTCACGCCAGCGCTGGCCGCGCTGCTGCTGGCCGGACGCAATCACCGTCTTCATACTCCTGCCCCGGTACGCGTCGCCCAACGTGGCTATAGCGCCCTGCTCCACCGTCTGCTGCCACATTGGCGGCCCGCAGCACTCATCACACTCCTGCTCGTTGGCGGAGCGGCGCTGCTGGCGCGAGGCATGGGAGGCAGCTTTCTGCCGCCGCTGCAGGAGGGGCAGTACATCGTGCACATGCGGCTGGCGCCGGGCGCCTCCATCCAGGCTTCGCTGGACGAAGGTGCGCGCGTGACCCAGGCGCTCGAACGCTTGCCCCAAGTACGTTTGGTCGCGCAACACACCGGCCGCGCCACGCTCTCGCCCGACGCCTCCGGCACACAAAGCAGTTCGCTCGACGTAAACCTCAAGCCGGGCGCCGATTCAGCGCAGGCGCTGACAGCCATCGAACGCGTACTCGGCGGTTTTGCCGGGGCCAGCTTTCGCGTCAACAGCTTTCTCACCGAGCGCATGGACAACACCGTGGCCAGTGGCGCGGGCGCACCGCTGGTAGTGCATGTGCTGGGTAATCATCTGCACACCCTCGATGCCGTGGCCGCCCGCGTGGCCACCGTGCTGAACCGCCTGCCCACGGCAACCGGCGTGCAGTTGCAGGCGCCGCCGGGGGTGCCGCAACTCGACATTGCCCTCGATGCGCAGGCGTTGCGCCGCTGGGGGTTGCAGCCGCTGCCCGTACTGCAGGCGATCCATACCGCGTTTGCGGGCAGTATCGTCGGCGCCGTGTTCCATGGCGCGGTTCCCGTGCCGGTGCGCGTGGTGCTGAACCGAAGCGCCCGCAGCAATCCGCAGGCGCTGGGCGATCTGCGCATCCACACACCATCGCTGGGCTTCGTGCCGCTGTCGCAACTGGCGCACATCAGCGCAGCCAGCGGCCCGTCGGACATCCGCCATCTGGGCGGACAACGGGTGCAGACCGTGCTGGCCTCCACCACTTCGGCCAATCTCACCGGCTTTGTGCAGCGCGCGCGCGCGGCCATTGCCCGGCAAGTGCAACTGCCGCCAGGCATCACCCTGCAATTCGAGGGCGAAGCGGCGCAGCGCAGCGCCACGCTGCAGCGGCTGGGCGTGGACGTGCTCGGGGTGCTGGCCGGATTGATCCTGCTGCTGTCGATGGCCTTGGGGCGCAGGCCTCATGCGCAGGATGGGCATGCGGCCACGCCGCTGCAGGCCGCTTCCACCACGACGCGGCAGGTCCTGCTGGTGCTGCTGTCAGTGCCCACCGCTTGGGCGGGCGGCGTGTTCGCCGCCTGGCTGGTGGGCGGCGTGCTGTCACTGGGGGCGGTGATCGCCCTGCTCGCGCTGATGGGCATCAGCCTGCGCAATGCCATTCTCATCTTTGCCCACGCCGCGCAATTGCAGCGCGAACATGGCCTGGGCTGGAACACCGACACCTTGCAGCGCGCCGTGGCCGACCGATTGGCCGCCATCGTGATGACGAGCCTGGTCACCGCACTAGGCGTGCTGCCGCTGGCGCTGGGCCTGCATGCGCCGGGGCGCGAAATCGAAGGGCCGATGGCCGTGGCGCTGCTCGGCGGCCTGCTCACCAGCCTGCTCTACAACCTGCTCGTGCTGCCCTCCCTGGCGCTGCGTTTTGGCGTGGCTCATCCCCGGAACCAGGCACCCGAATGAAGATTCTTACCGCTCGTACTCATCCCTCGCTTGCAGCCGGCACGAAGCGGTGGTTGCCGCCGGTTGTTGCACACCCCGCCATCGCCAAGGAGAACAACTTGCACACTTCCAACCCCCTGCGCGCTCGGGCGCGCAATGCCGCAGCAACCGCACTGCTGTCAGTCGGCGCCCTGCTGCTGGCGCCCGTCAGCTTCGCCGCCACCGCCGCAACGCCCAAGGCAGCGCCGGTCTATGTGCACATGAACGGCGCGAACATGTTTCTGGAAAACGTGGTGGTGGTGCGCCCCGGGCAGAAGGTCGTGTTCGTCGATCAGGACACGGGCGCGCACACCATCATCGGCTACAACCCGCTGACGGGTAAAACCAGCACCCGCTTCGATGGCGCCGTGCAAGGCACGCCCGGCCCAGGACACCCGGTCAGCACCTACGCAATTGCGTTCAAGCATCCGGGGCTGCAGTTCTATTACTGCTCGGTGCATGCCGAACTGGTGAAGGAGCCGGGCGGCCGCACCGTAGCGAAAAAGCGCCCCACCGTGCACGGCTTCGGCGACCCGATGGCCGGACTGATCATCGTCACCACCGACAAACGCCTGCTGGGCGACAACCCGCCGACGACGCACGAGAAGATTCTGCCGGGCTACTTTGGCGGCTGAGCAAAGCCCCTTGAGCCGATTCAGGCCACCGTGAACTGCCCCATCATGCCGTTATCTTCATGCTCCAAAATGTGGCAATGGAACATGAAGGGATGGGAGTCACCCGCCGGTTGGTTGAAGTGGGCGATGAGCCGCACGGTTTCGTCCCGCCGCACCAGCACTGTGTCTTTCCATCCTGCCTCGTGCGCGGCCGGCGGACTGCCGTTGCGGCTCACAATCTGGAACGAGGTGCTGTGATAGTGGAAGGGATGCGCCATATGGCTCTGATTCACGACTTCCCAAATCTCGGTGGAACCCAGGCGCAGCCGCTGGTCGATGCGGGCCATGTCCATGTGGTGGTGGTTGATGGAAAACAGCTTCTTGCCGCCCACCCCCAGGCTCATGCCGCCAGGACCGACTTCGCTCGCATCCATCGACTGCGAGCCGCCGCGCATGCTCCCCATACCCCCCATGCCGCCGCCCATCATGTTGCCCGACATGCCCTGCAAGGTGAAGCGGCGCACTGGCGCGTCGGCACGCAACACGGGCAGATCCACCATGCGGGCTGGAAGCCGTGCGGGCGTTCCCGCAGGCCGGCCGACTCTCAGCTCCAACAGCTCGAATCCTTGGTGATCGAAGGAGTCGGCATCCATCGGCATGGAGCTCAGATCCGGCACCACGGCGCCTGAATTGCTGCGCAATACCAAGCGCTTGCCCTGATCGCCGCTTAGGTCCACCAAGATTTCGGCGCGCTCGCTCGGCGCCAGCAACAAGCTGTGCACCGGCGCCGGGCGCGGCAACAAACCGGCATCGGTGGCGACGACATGGAACGCACGGCCATCGGCAAACGCCAGATTGAACACCCGAGCATTGGCCGCGTTGAGCAGGCGCAGCCGCACCCACTGCGCCGGCGCCTGCCAGTACGGCTGCTCACGACCGTTGACCAGAAAGCGGTCGCCCTTCATGCCCATGCGATCCATCATGCTGGTCATGTAAAGCAGTCGGCCATCGGCTGCGAGGCGGCGGTCCTGCAGGATGAGGGGAATATCGTCCACGCCGTATTGCTGCGGCAGACCCAGGTGTTGGTCGGCAGGATCGTCCACCAGGAACATGCCGCCCAGGCCCGCATAGACATGCGGCCCGGTGCGGGTGTCGGGATGGGGGTGATACCAGAGCGAGCCCGCAGGCTGCTGCAAGGTGAAGTGCACGCGGCGTTGTCCGCCCGGCGCGATGAGACTTTGCGGCCCTCCATCCATCTCGCCCGGCACATGCGCGCCATGCCAATGGGTAGTGGTAGTTTGGTTCAGCGCGTTGTGCAGATCGATTTGCACGGCTTTGCCGCGCGGCACGCGCAACGTGGGGCCGAGTATCGCGCCGTTGTAGCCCCAGGTTGCTGTCTGCAGACCATCCACCAGCATGCTGCGTCCCGGCGCCATGCGCAGGGCGTAATGCAGCACGCCGTCCCGCGGCTGGCCATGAAGTTCTGGCGGAATGAGCAAGGCGCGGCTGAACACGCCGACTCCTGGCGCAGCAGCCGTCGGCCGTGACTGCCCCATGTCCATGCCCGTCATTCCCCCCATGCCCGACATTCCCGCCATGCCGCCCATTCCAGCGCCGCGCGCCTGCCCGGCAACCGTAAAACCCAGCGCCCCCAGCGCCAACAACGCTTTGCGCCGGGGCGGATTCAGGGGCGCATCCTCTGCGCTGAGAAGTGTCTGGCGTTCAGCGGGTGATTTCATGGTGCGCCTCTCTTTGATCGTTGGGTCAACATACCGGGTACTGTATGCGGTTGCTGCCCGCCGAGTTGTGTGCAGATGTCATCAGATCGTGACGTTTTGCTAAGCGTGCGCTCATTCCAGAAGACGACACTCCTTCCATCGCAAACGGTTTGCGATCGCCGCATCCAGCGGCGTTTCGCTCGCAAGAGTTCACAAGGAGTTTGATCATGCAACAACGCAACAAAACCGCATTTCTGTTCGCCAGCGCACTGGCTCTTGGCCTGGCTGGCGCCGCTGGCTCCGCCTATGCCATGGACGGCTCGCAATACACCAAGGAGGCCAAGGTGACGCTGGACGAAGCCCGCGCCATCGCTCTCAAAGCCCTCCCTGGCGCCACCATCACCGACCAGGAACTCGAAAAGGAAAAGGGCGGCAGCGGTCTGCGCTATTCCTTCGACCTGAAAGTGGGGCAGACCGAGCATGAAGTGGGCGTGGACGCACAGACCGGCGCCGTGCTTGAAAGCAGTGTCGAAGGCGCCAACGCAGACTGAGCGCCCCCAGGGCCGGGCACTCCCCACCCCATCCCTCCCCACGAGTGGGGAGGGAGTGATCTCACCTCCCCCACGGCGTGGGGGAGGTCGGGAGGGGG
>DZDA01000106.1 GCA_022730375.1 Thiomonas intermedia | reverse complement strand
CAGAAGGCCCACGCTGGCAGATCGCCCCGGCGCAGTCCTGGCGATTGCCCTACACCGACTTTTTCACCGAGACCCACAACCCCGACCGCGCCGCCCAGATCGCCGCGCAGACCATCGAGGCGATCAAAACCGAGCCCACGCCCCCGCAAGGCTCCACCCTCTGGAAATCTGCCCTGTACCGCACCGCCGCGCAGCGCTACGCCTGGCTGCTGTGTTTCAACCATCTTCTGCTCGATGGCTATGGCGTCATGCGGGTCGGTCAGCGCATCGCTCAACGCTACAACGAACTGCTGGACAACCCCCTGAGCGCCCCGCCGGAGCCCGGGCCCAGCTACGCGCGATTCCTCGAAAGAGAACAGGCCTACCTACAATCCGCCCGCTTCGAGCGAGATCATTCCTTCTGGCAGCACCGCATTGCAGGCGCCCAGTCGTTGGGCGCGGTCTCGGCCCCCGATCTGGAAACACCGCCCGCCCCGGTGGTGCATCAGTGGCGCGTTTGCCCTTCGACCTGGACACAATATTTGCAGCAGGTGGCCGAACATGGCCTGACCCCGGCGCAGAGCGTCCACTTATTTCTGGCAACGTACATCGCGCGCGTGACCGGACAAGCCGAAGTGCTCATCGGCATGCCGCTGCACAACCGCAAGGATGCTCTCGACAAACAAACCGTCGGCCTGTTTGCCAACTCCCTGCCCCTGCGACTCAACACCGCCGACGACGACCTGCCCAGCCTCATGCGCGCGCTGGCCGAAGACACCCGGCAGATCCTGCGTCATCAGCAATATCCGCTCGACCGCGTCCTGGCGCGACAGCAGCCCCGACAGGGCATCGTCGGCATGCACTTCGACCTGATGGTGTCGTTCGAAGACTTCGATCCGCACGCCACGCTGGGAGACGCCCGCCTGTCCTTCGCGCCCTTCAGCGGGCAACCCGGGTTTGCGCCGATCGCCGCCTATGTGCGCCAATACGGCGACTCCGAAAATCTGCCCATCGATCTGGTGATCGACCCCCGCGCCCCTGCCGCCCTGCGGCATACCGAATTTCTAAGCGCCCGTCTCGATCAGCACCTGGCCGAACTCATCGCCCATTCGCAACACCGTCTGCGCGATCTCGACCTGCTGTGCGCCCAAGAGCGCGCCGCACTGGCCGCGCTGAACCACACCGCCCTGCCCCGCCCGGCGCCGCAGTGCATGCACCTGCTCGTCGCCGAACAGGCGCGCGCCACCCCGCAGGCCGTCGCGGTGCGCTTCGGCGACACCCAGCTGAGCTACGCCGAGCTGGAGCAGGCGGCCAACCGGCTGGCACACACTCTGCGCGGTCTGGGAGTGCAACGCGACGTCCTCGTTCCCGTCATCATGGAACGTCGCGCCGAACTCGTCGTCGCCCTGCTCGCCGTGCTCAAGGCCGGCGGCGCCTACGTTCCGCTGGACGCCGACCTGCCTCCCGAACGCCTGCAGCGCATCCTGCACGACACCCAGGCCCGCGTCGTGCTCGCGCAGCCGTCGCTGCACCCCGCCGTCCGCGCGGCCGCCGCTTCGCAAGGAAACGCCGGGCCGCCCCAAGTTTTCTTGACCCCCTCGGGGGGCGGGCTGGGCGCAGCCCGGCCCTGGGAGCGCTCAAACCCTCCACAGCTTGTCGATGTCGATCTGACGCCGCCCTACGGCGACGTTGACGCCCCCGTCACCGACAGCACGCCCGACGACCTCGCCCTGGTCATCTTCACCTCGGGCTCCACCGGGCAACCCAAGGGCGTGATGATCCCGCACCGCGCTCTGTGCAATCACAAGTTGTGGAACGCCCGTGTGCTCCAGTTCGGCCCGCACGATCGGCTGCTGCAAAAATCCTCGCTGAGTTTCGACGCGTCGATTTCCGAATTTTTCATGCCCCTGATCTGCGGCGCGGCGGTTCACCTCGCCCCGCCCGGCCTGCAGCGCGATCTGCCCGCGCTGCTGCAAACCGTGCGCGAACAGGGCATCACCCACCTCACCCTCGCGCCCTCCACCGCGCGGGCGCTGGTGGACGACCCCCAGCTGCCCGCCTGCGCCAGCCTGCGCTACGTTCAGTTTGGCGGCGAGCCGCTGGACGCCGCTCTCGCCGCACGCTTTCAGGCCCTGCTGCCGCAGGCCACCCTGCTCAACTACTACGGCCCGAGCGAAACCACCGAAGACAGCACGCTCTACGTCGTGGACGACCCCATCACCCAGACGCGCGGCAACCTGCCCGTCGGACGACCGATCGACAACACCCGCGCCTACGTGCTCGACGCGCAGTTGCGGCAAATGCCCTTCGATGTCACCGGCGAAATCTGCATCGCCGGTCTGGGCGTGGCGCGGGGCTACCTCGGCCAGCCCGAACTCACCGCCCAGCGCTTTTTGCCCGACCCCTTCTGCCCCGGTGAGCGCCTGTACCGCACCGGCGATCTGGGCTACTGGTCAGCCGACGGCCAACTGCACCTCGTCGGCCGCAATGACGAGCAGATCAAGATCCGCGGTTTTCGCATCGAAATCGGCGAAATCGAACGCCGCCTCGCCGCCCACCCCGCCGTGGCGCAGGCGGCGGTCATTTCCTGGACGCCGCGCGAAAACGACCCGCAACTGGCCGCCTATGTCGTCTGGCGCGAAGGCCATGACCTCACTTCGGTTGCCGCACTGCGTCAGACTCTGCAGATCAGCCTGCCGCACTACATGGCGCCCAGCGCGTGGCAAGTGCTGCCCGCCCTGCCCCTGACCCCCAGCGGCAAGATCGACAAACGCGCCCTGCCAGCGCCGCAGCTTGAAGCCGCCACGACCCTGCCGCGCCTCTCGCCGCGCACCCCCACTGAACAGACCCTGTGGGCCATCTGGCATGAGGTGCTGGGCACCGAGGCTTTTGGGGTGCTCGATCACTTTTTCGAGCTGGGCGGGCACTCGCTCACCCTCACCCAGGTGCGCTCGCGCATCCAGCAGCACTTCGGCATCGAACTGCCTCTGGCCGATCTGTTCACTCACCTCACCCTCGCCGAGCTGGCGGCGCACATCGACCAGCGCCAGCATCCCGCCAGCCCGGCTGACGCCATTCCCGCCGTCAATCGCAGCGGCCTGCTGCCCGCCTCGCTGTCGCAGCGCCGCATGTGGGTCATCCAGCACTTTCACCCGGAATCCGTCGCCTACAACATCACCGCGCCGGTCAGGCTCAAAGGCCCTTTCAATCTGAGCTTGTTCGAGCGCGCGCTCGACCTGCTCATCGCCCGTCACGAAGGCTTGCGCACCCAGTTCGCCCTGCGCGGCGAGGAGCCCGTACAGATCATCTTGCCCGCCCTGCGCGTGCAGCCCGACTATCGCGACCTGCGCTCGCTGGATGCAACCGAGCGCGAAAACGTCGCCCGCCAGACCGCCTCGGCACTGCTGGCCCAGCCCTTCGACCTTTCCGCAGCGCCCCTGTTTCGCATCAGCATCCTGCAGATGCAAGACGACGAGCAGGTGCTGTTCTGGGTATTCCACCACGCCATTGCCGACAACTGGGCGCTCGCCGTGTTGTCGCGCGAAACTCTGCAGATCTACGCCGCACTGCTGCAAGGCTGCACCGATCCGGCCGACATGGGGCTGGCGCCCCTGCGCACCCAGTACGCCGACTACGCCGCCTGGCAGCGCAGCGCGCCGGTCAGCGCGGCGCGCGAGTCTCATCTTCAAGCGTGGCTGCAAAAGCTTGAGGGACTGGCCGATCTGCCCTTGCCCACCGACTATCCGCGACCGACGCAACCCAGCTTTCTGGGCCATACGCTTTACACCCCGCTGTCCGAGCCGCTGCAGCGCGCGCTGCAAAGCTATGGCGCGCGCCACGGCGTCACGCCGTTCATGGTGCTGCTGGCCAGCTTCAACGTGCTTCTGGCGCGACTGAGCAGCCGCACCGACATCGCCGTGGGCACGCCCATCGCCAACCGCCACCATGCCGCCACCGAGCAGCTCGTGGGCACCCTGGTCAACACCCTGGTGATGCGCAACACGGTCGAGCCGCAAGCCACTTTCGATCAGCTCATGCAGCAGGTGCGCGCCACCGCCCTGCACGCCTACGCCCACCAGGACGCCCCGTTCGACGAACTGGTTGAACGCCTGGGCGCGCAGCGCGCCGATCACCCCCAAGACCTCGTGCGCGTGCTGTTCAACGTGCTCAACGCCCCGGCGGGCCAACTGGCCGATGTGCCCTTCACCTACGAAGCCTTCGATTTCGACCGCGTGGCCGCGCAGTTCGACCTGTCCATCCACGTCGATACCGAGTTCACCCACCGCATCCAGCTCGAATACGCCACCGATCTGTTCAGCTTGGATACCGCGCAGCGCCTGCTCGACAGCTATGTTTTCCTCACCGGGCAGCTCCTGGCGCAACCCGCTCTGCCCGTGTCGAGTCATGCCCTGGTCACACCCGCCCAGCGCGCCGTGCTGGGCGAGTGGAACGCCACGCCGCAGCCGCTGACTGCGCCGCTCACCCTGCCCGCCGCGCTGCAGCTCAACGCGCCCGACCGCCGCGACCGCCTCGCCCTCACCGATGCGCTGGGCCATACGCTGCGCTATGGCGAACTTCACGCCCGCGCGCTGGGCATCGCCCACCACCTGCGCCAGATGGGCGTGGGGCGCGGCGACCGCGTCGGGCTGTGCCTGCACCGTCACACCGACATGCTCGCCGCACTGCTCGGCGTGCTGCAGTCTGGCGCTGCTTATGTGCCGCTCGACCCCGGCTTTCCGCCCGAGCGCCTGCACTACATGGCGAGCGATGCCCAGCTGCGCTGCCTGCTCACCCAGACCGCCCTGCTGCCGCTGATGGCCGATGCTGACGTGCCGCAACTCGCGCTCGACAGCGCGCCGCTGGCCGGGCTGCACCGCGACGCCCCCCTCCCGCCCGACCCCGCCTGCGACGCCCGCCCCGATGACCCGGCCTACCTGATCTACACCTCCGGCTCCACCGGACGGCCCAAGGGGGTGGAAGTGCCGCACCGCGCCGTGGTGAATTTTCTGCGCAGCATGGCGCGCGAACCCGGGCTGCAAAGCGACGACGTCCTGCTCGCC
Organism: Thiomonas intermedia; assembly: GCA_022730375.1. Classification (GTDB taxonomy): domain Bacteria; phylum Pseudomonadota; class Gammaproteobacteria; order Burkholderiales; family Burkholderiaceae_C; genus Thiomonas; species Thiomonas intermedia_C. The sequence goes on along the minus strand of DZDA01000106.1, from coordinate 3,431 downwards.
GTAACCACGCTCTCGTTCGACATCGCCGTGCTCGAACTGCTGCTGCCGCTGACCGTGGGCGCGCGCGTGGTGCTGGCCGATCACGCCCAGTCGCGCGATCCCTTTGCCCTGCGCGACTTGCTGCAAACCAGCCAGGCCACGGTGCTGCAAGCCACGCCCTCGACCTGGCGCATGCTGCTCGACGTCGGCTGGCCCGGCAACCCCGACCCCTCCCGCCGCCCCAGACTTCGCGCCTTCATCGGCGGCGAAGCCCTGCCCGCCGATCTGGCCCCGCGTCTGCTCGCCGCCTGCGCCGAAGTGTGGAACTTGTACGGCCCGACCGAAACCACCGTCTGGTCCACCTGCTGGCGGGTGCAGCCGGGGCAGCCCATCGTGATCGGCCGGCCCATCGCCAACACCCAGGTCTGGATACTCGATCCGCAGGGCCAGCTCTGCCCCATCGGCACGCCGGGCGAAATCCACATCGGCGGCGCTGGCGTCACGCTGGGCTATTTCCAGCGGCCCGAACTCACCGCCGAGCGCTTCATCCCCGATCCTTTCAGCGCCGATCCCCAGGCCCGTCTCTACAAGACCGGCGATCTCGGCCGCTGGCGGCACGACGGCCAGCTCGAACACCTCGGCCGCCTTGATCATCAGGTCAAGATTCGCGGCTTTCGCATCGAGCTGGGCGAAATCGAGGCCGCGCTGCGCGAGCAGCCCGGCGTGGCCACCTGCGTGCTCACCACCCACGCCCCCAGCCCCGAAGACGTGCGCCTCGTCGCCTACCTCGTGGCGAAACCGGGCTGTGCGCCCAACCCGGCCGATCTGCGCCAGGCCCTGCGCGCGCGCCTGCCCGACTACATGGTGCCGCAGCACCTCGTGCCGCTCGACGCCTTGCCCCTGCTGCCCAACGGCAAGCTCGACCGCGCCGCCCTGCCCGCGCCCCAAACCGCCACCCCGGCGGCGCACACGCGCCAAGCCGCACGCCTGCCCTCCACGCCGCAAGAGCAGCAGATCGCCGCCATCTGGCGCGGGCTGCTCGGCGTCGAGCGCGTGCAGCTCACCGACAACTTCTTCGATTTGGGTGGCCATTCCCTGCTGGCCATGCGCGCCGTCATCGCCATCGAACAGCAGCTCGGCTGGCGCGTCGCCCCGCGGCGGCTGATTTTCGAAAGCCTGGGGCAACTCGCCCGCCCCAGCGCTGCTCACGGCAGCGCCGCCGAGCCGAACCCCGCCTGAGCCCGGCGCCCGCCATGCCCGTCTGCGACGCCCTCGGCCAGCCGATTGCTGCAGCCGACGATCAGGCGCGCATCGCCAGCCTCGTTCCCAGCCTGACCGAATCCCTGTTCGCCCTCGGGCTGCGGCAGCACCTCGTGGCCCGCACCGGGTTCTGCGTGCATCCCCGCGCCGAGGTGCGCGCCATTCCCAAGGTCGGCGGCACCAAAGACGTCCACCTCGACGCTCTGCGCGCGCTGCAGCCCACCCATGTGCTGGTCAACATCGACGAAAACACCCGCGAAACCGTGGACGCGCTGCGCACCTTCGTGCCCCACATCATCGTCACCCATCCGCAAACTCCGCAAGACAACCTGAGCCTGTTCGACCAGCTCGGCGCGGCCTTTGGCAAGCTGCCCGGTGTGGCCGAGCGCGTCGCCGCCCTGCGCAAGCAGTTGCAAGCCGTACTGGAGGAGGTGCAAACCCGCCCCTGCGCGCCGCGCAACGTGCTCTACCTCATCTGGCGCGATCCGTGGATGACCGTGGCGCGCGACACCTACATCAGCCAAAGCCTCGCCGCCGTGCGCTGGCGCACCCTGCCCGAGGTGCTGGGCGGCGATGGCTTGCATCAGCCCGGCCGTAGCCGCTATCCGGTGTTCGACTGGTCGGCAGACTGGCTCGGCGCGGTGGACGAGGTGCTGCTGTCCAGCGAGCCCTATCGCTTCGGCGCCCGGCATGCGGCCGAAGTGCGCAGCCTGCTCGCCGCGCGCGGCTTGCACCCGGTAGTGCGCTGCATCCCCGGAGAATGGGCCAGCTGGTATGGCGTGCGCGCCATCGACGGCCTCAGGCAACTCGCCGCACTGGCGCGCAACGTCAGCGCCTGAGCCCTGCCCGGATGACCGGGACGGCACACCGAATCGTCTGGCCTCAGCGCCCAAGCGGGGCTACAGTCCAGCCATTCCATTTTCATATGTTTCCATCATGCCGCGCATCGCCTATCTGCCGCAGCACCACGCCGAGCCCGAGGAACTGGTGGCCGCCATACGCCAGCGTCGCGGCGGAGGACTGCTCAACCTCGACCGCATGCTGCTGCACAGTCCCGCATTCGCACGCGGCTGGAATGGCCTGCTGGGCGCGGTGCGCGGCGAGCTGGAGCTCGAAGCCGATTTGCGCGAACTGACCATTTGCGTCGTGGCGCGACTCAATGGGGCCGAGTATGAATTCATGCATCATGCCCCGCTGTTTCTGGCCGTCGGCGGCTGCGCCGAGCAGCTCGCGCTGTTGCACGATATTCCTGCGGCGGTAGAAAACCGGCTGGCGTTTTCCACCCGCGAGCGCGCGGTGCTGGCGCTCACCTACGACATGACCCGACGGGTGCGGGTAAGCGAAGCGCATTTCGCCGCCGTCCGCGCCCTGCTGTCGCCCAAGCAAGTGGTCGAGCTCGTCGGCGTCGTCGCCACTTACAACATGGTGTCGCGGTTCCTGGTGGCGCTCGACGTGGGCATAGAAGACCGCTCATGAGAAAACGCAGGGCCGCCCCAAGTTTCCTTGTCCACCTCGCAGCTTGCAAGCTGCTCGGATTCGGCTCCGTCCAAGCTGCCGCAGGGCAGCTTGGAGCCACGGGCCTCATCCCCCACGGGGAGCGGGTCGGCGAGCCGACCCTGGGGGCGCTCAGAGTCCGACCCCTCGCACTGAAAACAACGAGGAGATGTGATGGATGCCTCCCTCCCCACGGGGAATGAGACAGGAGGAGTGCGGAGATGAACGTGAAGCTGTTCGGCAGGGGTTTACTCGTCGTGGTGGCGAGGAGGGTCTCCGAGTGGATACGGCATCGAAGTGCCCAAGGCGTGATAGACCACGGTCTTCACCAACACCCTCGGAGACCCGACATGAATCGCAAGACAGGCATGAGCGCAGGGCAAATCATCGGCACGATGGGCGGCCTGCAGGTGGTGGGGCTGGACATTGCCAAGCGGGTGTTTCAGATGCACACGGGCGAGATCGTCAACGTGCAGATCAAGCGCGCCAAGGTGCTGGAGCACTTCGCCAACCGGGCGCGGCGCCTGGTGGGCATGGAGGCGTGCGGCGGAGCGCACCACTGGGCGCGCGAGCTGCGCGCGCTGGGCCACGAAGTGCGGCTGCTGCACGCCAAGGCGGTGCGGCCCTTCGTATCGGGCAACAAGACCGACGCGGCCGACGCACGGGCGATCTGGCTGGCGGTGCAGCAGCCGGGCACG
>DZDA01000105.1 GCA_022730375.1 Thiomonas intermedia | reverse complement strand
TGAAAGATGCGCCCCGGCAAAACTTGCCTCAGGTCAATCTGCAATCAATCGCCCCGCAAAGCGGCAAAGCGTTTTCAGTTCATTTTCAGCTTAGAGCGCGCAAACTTTGACCCGGCGCCCTGCGCAGCACATCTCGCAGACTCCACCACCCGGCCGTCATCGCCAGCCCGGACGCCGCCAGCATGGCCGCGGGCCATAGCCACCAGGGCGGCTGCCAGGGAAACAAAAACACCCAGTGCGCCAACGCAGCGCTCACACCCGCCGCCCCGGCCGCGCCAAGCAGACCGGCCAGCGCGCCGACCCACATCATTTCCACCAGGGCCATACGCCGCAGCAACTGCGAAGAGGCGCCCAGGGCGCGCCACACCGCCATTTCGCGCGAGCGGTCCTGCCGCGACAGCGCCAGCGAAGCTGCGAGCACGGCCAGCCCGGCCGCCAGTGCGAACAAAAACAGAAACTGCACGGCAGTGATGACCTGCTCGACCAGCTTGCGCAAATGTGCGAGCAGGCTGCCCACATCAACCACGGTGAGATTGGGAAACTGCCGCACCAAGGTGTCGTCCATGCGCTGCGCATCTCCGGGGGCGTGATAGGCGGCCAGATAGGTCACGGGCTGATTTTTCAGCATGGCCTGCGGCAGCAGCACGAAAAAGTTGGCATGCATGGAGCTCCAGTCGACATGCCGCATGCTGGTGATGGGCGCGGTCACGCGCTGACCTGCAATATCGAAAGTCAGGGTGTCGCCGAGTTTGAAGCCCAGGGTTTTGGCGATACCCTGCTCCACCGACAGGCCTTTGGCATCGGGCCCGCCGGTGTCGTTCCAGTCGCCTGCGACCAGGGTATTGGCCTTGGGCAGGGTGGCGCTGGCCGAAAGATTGAATTCACGGTCGATCAGGTCGCGGGCGCGTGTGCTGTCGTAGTCGCGTCCAAAAACCGGTTTTTCGTTGATGGCCACCAGACGGCCGCGCAGCATGGGATACCAGTCTTCGTGGCTCACGCCATCGCGGCGCAGCGCGGCCAGAAAATCCTGACTCTGCGCGGGTTGGATGTTGATGACAAATCGGTCGGGCGCGTTGGCGGGAATGGAGGCGCGCCAGGCGTCGATCAGACTGGTGCGCATGAGCACCAGCAACACCAGCGCGAGCAAACCCAGACTCAGCGCCGTGATCTGAATCACCGCGCTCCACGGCCGGGCCGCCAACTGGCGCGCCGCCATCTGCATGAGTCCGCCGGTGGCGACGGATGACCCCGCATGGCCGCGTATCCAGCGCCGCAAACCCCGCATCATCAGCCAGGCCAGCAAGGCGAACACCAGCGTCAGTCCGATGAAACCGCCCGCGGCAATCAGCCCCAGGCGAAGGTCGCCGGCCTGCAGCCAAAGCAACAGACCAAATGCCCCAACGCCTGCCAGCACCGTGATGAACGGCGCGGACTGCAGACGGCCCAAGCTGCGGCGCAGCACCGCCAGTGGCGGTACGCGCGCCAACTGCAGAATCGAGGGCAGACCGAAAGCCAGCAGCAGCACCATGCCCGTCGCCCCGGCGAACAGCGCGGGCGCCCAGCCGGGCGCTGGCAGCTCGCGCACCTGAACCTGAATCAGCCCGTGCAGCAGCCCGATCATCGCCGCCTGCACCGCCAGGCCGAGCAACACCCCCAGCGCCGCCGCAAAGCCGCCCAGCCAGACAAACTCGGCGGCGTAGCGGCGAAGCAAGACGCCCTGACGCAGCCCCAATGCCTTGAACACCGCGCAGGGCTGCAAACGTCGGCGCGCAAAGTCGCGGGCCGACTGAGCTACCGCTACAGCGGCCATGAGCGCGGTGATCAGCGCCACCAGATGCAAAAAATCAGAGGCGCGCTTGAGCGTCTGCTCTTGCGCCGGGCCGCTGTCGGCCACGGTTTCCACCCGCATGCCGCGCGCGGCGGTCTGGCGAATCTGCTCCTGCGCCCACTTGGCATAGGCGGCCGCCTCCTGCGATGGCCCAGCCAGGGCGAGGCGATAGGTCACCCGGCTGGCGGGCTGGATCAGCCCGGTAGAGGGCAGATCGGCGCGATTCATCATCACCCGCGGGGCGAAATTGATGAAGCCCGCGCCGGTATCGGGCTCGCGCACCAGAATGGCCGCGATGCGGAACCGCGCATTGCCCAGTTGAAGCAGATCACCCACCCGCAGCCGCAGGGCGCCGAGCACACTGGCGTTTACCCAAACCGTACCGGGCTCGGGCGGCCCGCTGCGCGACACCTCCGGAGCCTGCAGCCCGTCGCGCAGCACCACCTGCGCGATCAAGGGGTAATGCGCGCCCACCGCCTTGAGCGAGACCAGCCGGGTGCGATCACCCGTGACGTCGAGCGCCATGCTGGGAAACACCGCCGTCTGCATAGACCGCAGACCCTGCGCTTGCGCGTGCTGCAAATACAACAGCGGTTTCAGCGGGTGATCGCTGACGATCACCACGTCGCCACCGATCAACTGCGCGGCATCGCGCACCAGCGCGCCCTGCAGCCGCTGGGCCACGAAGCCCACGGCTGACAACGCAGCCACGGCCAGCACCAGCGAGAAGAACAAGAGCCGCAGTTCGCCGCTGCGCCAGTCACGCCAAAGCTGTCGCAAAGATTGCATAGAGGTAGACCGTGGAGTGAATGAGCGGGGTGGGATCAAGGTGCATTGTCCACAGTCCCCCAACTCTGTGCCGGGGCGAGGGTTTGAATGGGCCGCTCGGCGCGTGCTACTTCCGCACTACTTCGTCAGCGCCAAGAACACTTCCGGCAATCTCTCGGGCAGACGCTCGATGTTGTCGATCACGGTGTAGCGGCGGCCAAAAATGTCGGACACATAGGCATCGGCGCGCGGGTCAAGGCTGATGCAATAAGTGAAGAGGCCATCGCGTTCGAGCTCCCGCACCGCCTGGCGGGCGTCTTCGATGAGCAGGCGTTCGTCTTGCACATCAATATCGGCGGGTTCGCCGTCGGTGAGGATGAGCAGCAGCTTTTTGTCGCTCTTGCGCGCGCGCAGCGAGTGGGCGGCATGCCGCAGCGCCGCCCCCATGCGAGTGGAATAGTTGGCCTGCATTGCGGCGAGACGCGCCTTGACTTCATCGCCCCAGTGCTCGCCAAAGCCCTTGATGTGCAGGTAGCGCACCTCGTGCCGGGTGTTGGACTGAAAACCGGCGATCGCCAGCGGATCGCCCAAGCGCTCTATCGCCCAGGCGAGCAGCGAGACGGCTTCCTGCGAGAGTTCGAGGATGGTCTGCTCCGAGCCTTTCACCTTGTCGTTGAGCGAGGCGGAGAGGTCGAGCAGCAGGGTCACGGCAATATCGCGCCCGTTGGTGCGGTGGCTCAGATTGATGCGCGGATCGGGAGTGGAGCCTGCTTTGAAATCGATCAGCGAACGGATGGCCACGTCGAGATCGAGCTCGCTGCCCTCCTCCTGATAGCGAATGCGCAACTTGTCTTGCGGCTTGAGCAGTTCCAGCAGTCTTTGCAGGCGCTTGGCCAGCGGGGCGTGCTTTTGCAGCAGGCGGTCGATGTCGCCCGCCTGTGCCGACGGATGCAAACCCTCGTACACGTTGACCCAGTCGGGTCGATAGGTCTGGCTGTGATAGTCCCATTCGGGATAGTGCCGCGGCGGCAGGCGCGGCAAGTCGTCCTGCGCATCGTTGCGGCGGGTTTCGTCGAAGCTCTCCTCCTCGTCCCCTTCTTCGATGAAGCGCCAAAGATGCCGGTTGTCGTCGCGATAGTCGATGACGGTGTCGTCGAAGTGCACTTTGGCAAACTGGTCGCTCTGGCGGCGGGTTTTGGCCACGTAGGCCAGAGCCAGCGCGGCGATGTCGCGGGTGGACGATGCGCCCTGCGCCATCAGCGCGTGAAAGCGGGCGACGAAGGCACTGAGATCGGCGTCGCGGTAGCCGTGCTGAGGGTCGAGCAGCGCCCGCGACAACATCGCCAGACGGTGGCGCAGGCAGGAGGTGGTGCCGGGATTGCAGGCGTCTTCGACAGGCCGGGGATGCAGGGCGAGAAACAGCCGCCGCAGTCCGGCGTATTCGCGAATCAGCAGAGTTTCAACCCGGCAGTCCTCGAAAAATTCGACGGCCATGCGCTGAAACGGGCTCCAGTTGTCGGCAATCTGCGGGGTGGACCAGCGGCGGTGGCCAACCATGTGGGCGAGCATCGCCCGGTAACGATCGAGGCCTGACACGCCGCAAGCATCGTCTTGCACATCAGGCAGACGAATGCCCAGCGGGTCGTAATAGGGAACGGGTTTGCGCAGTTCGTCGAAGGCGGTGGAGTAAGGGATCAGCAGGTCGCCATCCCGCCACAGGGCGCGCAGATACAGATCGAGATTACGCTCCACATCCACCAGCAGCGTGCCGTGGCGCTCGCGCTGCAGCACGGCGCGCGCATCGGCGGACTGCAGGCTGAAGTAATCTTTTTGCCGTTCGGGATGGGTGGCATAGTTGCGCACGCCGTAATCGACCCAACGCCGCAAGCCGCCGATATCGAGTTGGGCCAGCAAGGTTGGCGCCTGCACAAAAAAGTCCGGCAGCCCCGGGCTGGGATAGGTGGTGTGAAAGCCGTGGATGGAGCGGGTGGTGCGCGCCATCAGGTCGAGCGTGAGGTCGAGATAGTGCTGCAGTTGCTCGCCCGCTTGCAGGCGCTGCGCCACGGGGGCCAGGGTCTGCAAAAAGGGCGTGATGGCCCGGCCGTTGGGGGACTTTTGCAGCCCTTGCACCACGGTCATCACGGGCGCCAGCAGGTCTTCGCCGACGATGCGCGCGGTGGACGGCCAGGCTTCCAGAAAGGCGAGCAAAGGCTCGGCGCCCCGCCCCAGTTTGCCGATGATGCGGCCCGCTTCGAGGAAGGCGCTCAGTCCATCGGGTGTGAGCACGCTCTGGGCATCGGCCATGCAGGCTGGGAAGATTGCCTCCACGAGAGGAAAGCGCGTGTCGAGCCGCGCCCAGTTGGCGCGCATCGACTCGTCCATGAGGGCATCACTCACAATGGTTCGGTTCGACTTGGCTTGCTGCACTCAGGCGAAGGTCACGTCGATGGCGTGATCGAGCGTCTGGCGAATGTCGGCATCGTCGGTGATGGGGCGCGCCAGCGCCATGCGGCAGGCGTCGACCGCATCAACGCCGTCGCGGATCAGCTGAGCGGCATACACCATGAGACGCGTGGAAATGCCCTCGTCGAGACCGTGCCCCTTGAGATTGCGCGCGGTGTGGCCGATTTTCACCAGCTTGGCAGAGGTTTCGGCGTCGAGGCCGCTTTCCTTGCACAGAATGGCGGTTTCGAGCTCGGCCTCGGGGTAGTCGAAATCGAAGGCGGTAAAGCGCTGTTTGGTGGACTGCTTCAGATCCTTCATCAGCGACTGGTAGCCGGGGTTGTACGAGATCACCAGTTGAAAGTCGGGGTGCGCCTGAATCAGCTCGCCCTTCTTGTCGAGCGGCAGGGTGCGGCGGTGGTCGGTGAGCGGGTGGATGACCACGGTGGTGTCTTGACGCGCCTCGACGATTTCGTCGAGGTAGCAGATCGCGCCGATGCGCGCGGCGGTGGTCAGCGGCCCATCAAGCCAGCGCGTGCCGCCGCCTTCAAGCAGATAGCGCCCAACCAGATCGCTCGCGGTCATGTCTTCATTGCAGGCCACGGTGATGAGAGGCTTGCCCAGCCGCCACGCCATGTGCTCGACAAAGCGCGATTTGCCACAGCCGGTCGGCCCCTTGACCATGACCGGCAAGCGATTGCGGTAGGCGGCCTCAAACAAGGCCACCTCGCGGCCCTGCGGCTGGTAATAGGGCTCTGTTTGGACCCGGTACTGCTGCGCGTCAATGCTCATGCGTCCACCTTCAAAACAACACGCCCCCGTGAAACCGGGGGCGCTGAAAACTTCAAAAACGACGCCAAAAAAAGCGACGTCAGGAACGGCTTACTTGTGGACGCCCAGCTTCTCACGCCAGCCCGGGAAGAGCTTGTCGGCATCGCCCGGGAAGGATTCGAATGCGCGCGCGAACTCTTTGTGCTCCTTGGCGTACTCGATCGGATCGGCTCCGGCCTTCCAGCACTCATAGGCCTGGCGCAACGACTTGGCGCCAGCCGCCGGCGAGTCGATGTGGCCGTAGGAGCCGCCGCCCGCGGTGTTGATCACGTTGCCGTGGCCCAGGTTCTCGAAGAACCCGGGCAGACGCAGCGCATTCATGCCGCCGGAGATGATGGGGGTAGTGGGCTTCATGCCGTACCACTTCTGGAAGTAGACCGGACCCTGGCACTCGTCGCGCTCGATCATGTAGGCGATGTTGCGGTCGTCGCCTTCGCCTTCCATCTTGCCGTAGCCCATGGTGCCGACGTGAATGCCCGAAGCCCCCTGCAGACGGCTCATCTTGGCCAGCACAAAGGCGGTGTAGCCGCGCTTGGAACTGGGCGAGGTGATGGCGCCGTGACCCGCGCGGTGATAGTGCAAGTATTGGTTCGGATACTGGCGACGCGCGGTGGTGACCATGCCGGGGCCGCCCACGTAGCCGTCGACCAGGAAGGCCAGCTTGTCAGCGTCGGGGCCGAAGACTTCGAGCGCGAAGTCCGCGCGGGCGCACATCTCGTGATAGTCGTCCGCGGTGATGTTCATGGAGAACAGCTTGGCCTCGCCGGTCTCGTCCTGCGCGCGTTTCATGGCGTCATAGACCAGCGGAATCACTTTCTTCACCGGGGCGAACACCTGATTGCCCTGCGGCTCGTCGTTCTTGATGAAGTCGCCCCCCAGCCAGAACTGATAGGCCGCCTGGGCAAATGGCTCCGGGCGCAGACCCAGCTTGGGCTTGATGATGGTGCCAGCGATGTAGCCGCCGTCCTTGATCGGCCGACCCAGAATGCGCCACAAGTTGGAGATGTCGGTGGCGGGGCCGTCGAACATCTGGATCGCGCGCTCGGGCACGTAGAAATCGATCATCTTGCCGTACTCGACATCGCCCATGCCCTGGTTGTTGCCGATCACCAGCGTGAGGAAGGACACGATCATGAAGCGGCCGTCGATGACATTGCGGTCGAACAGCTCGATCGGATAGGCGATGCGCATGTCATCCGTGGCTTCATCGATGTAATACACCAGCGCATCGACGCCCTTGGTGAAATCGTCCGTCGTGCTGACTTCCACATTGGTGCCGGTGGACGATTCGGCCGCAAAGTGCGCCGCTGTGGCCAGATAGTCATAGCCCGCTTTGGGCTTCATCTTGTAGGCAACAAGGATGTGCTTGCCACCGGCGATCAGATCCGATTCCTTGAGATCGAGATTGGCGTAGCGGCTGGATTGATCGTGAGCCATGTCGTTCCTCTGTGAGTTGGCCTTTGTCGGCCGGGTGAGTTGAAAAAAATCAACTATAGGATCGCTTAGTTCATAAGGTAAACTAAGACTTTTTTGCAGTTAGAGAATTTTTCACTGATGATTAGAATTACCTTCCGGCAACTCGAAATTCTCCAGGCTGTAGCGGACTGCGGCAGTTTTTCGCGCGCCAGCGAAAAGCTACATCTCACCCAGCCTGCTGTTTCGATGCAGATCAAACAGTTGGAGAATTTGCTCGATATGCCCCTGTTTGAGCACGCCGGAAAGAAAATTCGGCTCACCGAAGCCGGTAACGTCGCCCTGCGCAGCGCCGGAATCGTCACCCGCGAACTGAACAACCTCGAACAGTCGCTGGCCAACCTGAAAGGGCTCAAGGGCGGCGTGCTGACGGTGTCTGTCGCAAGCACGGCCAGCGTGTTTGCCGCTCGCCTCATGGCGCTGTTTCGACGCAAGTTTCCCGACATTGAGGTCAGCCTGAATGTCGTCAACCGCGAAACCCTGCTACGCCACCTCACCGAGAACGTCAGCGATCTCGCGCTGATGGGCACGCCGCCCGAGGGGTATCAACTCAGCGCGCAACCCTTCATGGACAACCCTCTGGTCATCATCGCAGCCACCGATCACCCGCTCGCCAGAAAACGCGCAATTTCCCTGCAGCGCCTGCTCGAAGAGCCCCTGGTCGTGCGGGAGCCCGCATCAGGCACCCGCAACGCCCTGGAGAACTTCATCCGAGAGCGACAGTTGCCGTTCAAGCCGACCATGGAAATGAACAAGAACGAGGCGATCAAACACGCCGTCGAAGCCGGTCTGGGCGTGGGATTGGTCTCGCTGCACACGGTGCAGGCGGAACTCACCTCTGGCCAGTTGAGCGTCCTCGACGTCGAAGGCTTTCCGCTCAAACGCCAGTGGTATCTGGTGCAACGCGACGGCAAACGACTCAGCCCCGCCGCCCAAGCCTTCGCCGAACTCGTCCTGAGCAAAGGGCCAAGGATCATGGCAGCCGCAGAATCGGGATAGGGGCGGTCAGGATACCTGACCGAGCCCCTCCCACACCACCCGGCATGCGGGTCCGCACCGGGCGGTTCGAGAAGTTGAGGTCATGAGAGACGGGGCAGACCTAATCTGTCGAAGTAGGCAATCGTCAGAACCCGGTTGAGTTCTCCGGCGCTGTTGCGCCACCAGCAGCGCGCATTTTGTGCCACACGTTTCGCCACGTGCTCGGCTGCGCCCAGATTGATCAGTTCCCGGTAGATCGTGCTACCCCGCTTCCAGTGCTTGAGCTGGATCGCCCGTAATCGGCGCCGCAGCCATTCATCCAGCGTGCGCCAGATTCCCGGTGTTTGCGCCAACCCGAAGTAGGCTTTCCATCCCAGCAGGTAAGGTTTGAGCTTGTCGATGACCTCCGCCATGCTGCGTCCGCCCGAGCGCCGGGTCAGTTGCCTGATCCTCTGCTTGAACGTCGCCATCGGCTTGTCGGCCACCCTGCGCTTAACGCCTTCCTTGG
>DZDA01000104.1:7352-8846 GCA_022730375.1 Thiomonas intermedia | reverse complement strand
GAGCGCCGACTGCAGAGCGGCGAGATGGACAGCCGTTTGCGCTGCGATTTTGGCCTTCTCCCGGGCGGCGTCTTCCACGGGCTGACGCGCCGCAGAGGCCGCGTCGATCAACGGCTGCCAGAAGGCGGCCAGGGAGGATTTGAGCGGTGCCTGCGCAACGGGCGCGGCAACCGCTTCGCGCAAGACCTGCTGCACCTGCAGCAAATCCAGACGAAAAGACAGACCGAGATAAAACGCCAGCAGCACGAGCAGAGCCGCCCCCGCGCCCCAGACGGTGAGCAGCAGCGCGGGTTCAGCGTCCAGACCTGCGGCAACCACCAGGGCCGCGCCCCAGATCAGCGCGAACAGGCCCAGCAGCAGCAGGCTGCGTTGCGGCGTGCGCTTCATGGTCGTCCTCCCCCGGCGTTCCAGCAGGCCTGCCACAGCGCGGCCACATCGAACACGGCGATGGGTTCGGCCCAAGGCGCCCGCGGACTGCAAGGCTCGGCGAGTGAAGGCGCTCCCGCGTGCAACAGCCCCCGAATGGCGTTCCACGGCGGCCGCAGCCCGGGCTGCACAGGTGCCCAGTGCCGGGTGAGCGTGGTGGCGGACAGCCGCAGCAGCCCGCCGACGTCATCCACCGCCAGCACACCGGCCTGCTGCGCTTGGCTCCAGACCAGAAACCGTGCATCGCCCCGAGACAAACTCGGGCGGCGCAGCAGACAGGCACCCAGATCGAGCACCAGCAGCGGCCGCCCCTGCCAGGCCATCAGGCCCGCGCAATGCGGGTGGCGCTGAGCCAGCGGCAGCGCCAGCAGTTTCGGCGAACGCAGAATCTGGCGCACCGGGGCTGCGTCCAACGCATGAAGTTGATCGCCAACGCGGAACTGCAGCCAGGAGATCGTGCCGGTCATAAGCCGCTCCCCACGCGCAGGCGCGCTTCGAGCCAGGGCAGATCGAGAAGCAGCACGGGCTGCCCGGCGTCTGGCTGCCACGGCGCACCGTCCCACGCCGCCGCGCGCACGCCGCAGGCCGATTGCACGGCAGGCGGCACAGGCCAGAACAGCAGGTCTTGCTGGCGGCCCAGGGCCTGCACCCGCACGGCAAAAGGCGGCTCGCCCGTCTCGGGCTGTAGTAACAGGGCTGCACCGCCGACCTCGTGCTGCGGTTTGGGCGCCTGCCAGCAAGCGGGCAGATCGAGCGCGGGCAGCGCCACATCATCTTGCAAAAGCAGAAGCTGCCCGTCCGGGCCGGTCCACTGCGGCGTGCCGGGCTCCAGAACCAAGGGCGCCAACGCGAGAGGAACCGCGACGACCCAGGGCCCGACCACAGCGGTTCGCACGGCGAGCGTCTGCGCCTCGTCCAGCGGGGTTTGCGGGGTCGGCTCAGCGGACGCGGTCGGCGCCGAGGCGGGATCAAACGCCTGCTGCGGCGCAAAGAGCATCGGCGCGACGGGCTCTGGCTCTGGCTCTGGCTCTGGCTCTGGCTCTGGCTCTGGCTCTGGCTCTGGCTCTG
>DZDA01000104.1:0-7098 GCA_022730375.1 Thiomonas intermedia | reverse complement strand
GGTTGCATCTCGCTGCGGAGATCTGCTTCGACGGCGGGCTGCAGCGGAGTCGGCTCGGAAGCTGCAGGCGCTGCTGTCGGCTCGGCCTGCTGCGGCAGCAAGTGCTGGCGCAAGCCGTCGATCACCGCCTGCAAGGTCTCCCATTGCAGCGCGGCGCCGGATGCGACCGAGGGCAGTTGTTGCAGCAGATCCTGTTCGCCCCGGCGGCAAAGCGTACTGACGGCTTGAAGCTGTAGAAAGTCGGCGCCGATGCGGATGCCGCGCAAGGCCTCGGCGGCATTCCCCAGCGACTGCAGCGTGTCCTCGCGCGTGGGCTGCGTTTGCAGCCCGGCGATGAACAGTCGCAAAAATTCCTCCGCATCCACGCGAAAAGCCGCCAGCAGTTCCTGCGCGCTGGCTTGGCGCAGGCCGCTGGGCGGACGGGGGCGGGGAGGAGACGCAGACATGGTGACGCTCAATGCGGGGCCCATCTCCATGAAGACACGGCGCACCCGGTTGCGAATGGCGACCTTAGCGACGATTTCATGCGCAATTGCCGCGTTCGAGGCGCACCTGATCGCGCCCTTCGGCCTTGGCGTGGTACAGCGCCGCATCGGCGCAACGCAGCGTTTGCGCAATCGCGCGCTCGTTCAGCGCGGCCACCCCTGCGGAGAAGCTGATGTGCAGGCCGCCGGTCTGGGTCTGCACCAGCGGGCGCTGCACGATGGTCTGCCGCATGCGGTCGATGATCTGCACCGCCTGCGCCGCGGTGGCGCCGGGCAGCACCAGCACGAACTCCTCTCCGCCGTAGCGATAGACGCCGTCGTAGGGACGCAGCGCGCCGCGCAGCAGGCGGGCGAATGCGGCGAGCACGCGGTCGCCCGCCTGATGTCCGTGTTGGTCGTTGACGCTCTTGAAGTGGTCGATGTCGAGCATCACGACCGAGCACATGCGGCCCTGACGCAGCACCAGCGACTGTTCGCCCTGCAAGCGCTGCTGCAGGGCGGCGCGGCCCGGCAGGCCGGTCAGCGGGTCTTGCGCCGCACGCCGGGCGGCGAACACCACCTCCAGATCGGCAAAGCCCTGCAGGGTGTCGAGGCCAAGGTCGATCAGCCGATCCCAGGTTTGCACGGCCCGGACATGCTGCTTGTCGGAGGCGGCCAGCACGCTGATCAGCGTGCCAAGCTCAGCCAGGCGCTGCTGCTGCGCATCGTGCAGCGGCAGCAACTCGGCGGCATCTGGCCCGCTGCGGTCGATGGCCCGGTCAAGCTGGTGTTCGATGGCGGCACGCGGCAGCGCGGCCACAGCGCCGGGGTTTTTGCGATAGCCCCCCTGGCGCAGGCAGCGCTGAAACCAGGCGGCGTAGATCTGCCGCGCCAGTCGCAGAGCCGAAGTTTCTGCCGCCGGGCCGACCTCGGGCTCAGTGGAGCCTGCTTCGATCAGACCGCCTTCAAGCACACTCAAAGTCGGCGCGGACGGCTGTTTGGGTTCTGCGCTGGGCAACAAAGCAAGGGCACGCATGGGAATCTCCATCAAAGGGTGATTCCTGATTAGCAAACACGGTGCCAGTCGATTGCATACTTTCTAAGGGGGTAGATGACTGCTTTTTGGCGTTACTCAGCACTTCATGGGCAGCAATAAACCGGTTCTGCGGGGTGCCTCCACCGCAAGACGGTTTTTTGACGCTACTGAAAATGCAACTACTGCAGCGGCACCACCACTTGCCCTTGCGCGTCCACGATGCCGCTGACCACCCGGCCCGACTGCACATTGCGCACCAGCACCGATTGCCCCACGCGGCCGTCCGCCATCGCCTGCCCCAGCGCCACCAGACGCACGCCCATGCCCTGCGCGATCAGACTGACGGACTGGCCGTAGTGAACAAGCTGCGGGCCGGTGAGCATGCTCTGCACCAGCGGCTGCCCCGCCGCCACGCTGTAACGCAGCACCTGTCCGACCAGCGCCTGCGCGTCGGTCACCGCGCCGGGGGGCAGCCGGGCGGCGTCGCGCTCGACCGTGGTGAGATCGGCCGCAGTGAGCACATGCCCGGCCTGCAGTGCGCGCGCCACGACCACCACCCCCTGCGGCCGGTCCACCCGCACTGGCAGGTAGAGCGACCAGACCGAGGGCGCGGCGCAGCGCACCTCCACGGTTTGCGCGCCGTAGGGGTTGGCGTTGCCAAAATACGCCGTGCGCAGATCGGCGCACTGCGGAAAGCGCAGCCCCGGCGCTGGCCCCTGAACGTCGATCTTCACGTTCTCCCCGCCCGGGGGCAGCCCCGCGCGCACAAACGCCTCCACCGCCGCGCGTATGGTGGCCGGGCTCTCGGCGGCGGGTACAGCCCAGGCGAATGACGCTACGCCCAGGCTGGCATTTACGACCAATGCGAGTGCGAGCAGACGCAGGCAAGAGAACAAATAAAGGCGGGTGAGCATGGAACGGGATGTCGCCGGGTTGGTTTGCCTTTCTCCTGACGCAAAGTCTGTACCAGCCGGAACGCTCAGGAAGACGCGCATCGCTTGCCGCCCAAACCCGCCCGGCGGCAAGGTCTTGCCGCTTTCTCCGTGCCGATTGCCGCTTGCCACGCCCCGCCCCCGCAGTTCTCGGCTTGCCGCGCCTGGCATGGAATCTGCAGTTAAAGCGCCACTCACCACCCGATCCACGACCATGACTTCCGCCCTCGACCGTGAATTCGCCCCGCTGCAAACCGCGCTGAACCTGCGGGCGCAGCGGCAGCAACTGCTCTCGGCCAATATCGCCAATGCGAACACGCCCGGCTACAAGGCGGTTGATCTGGACTTTTCCGCCGCGTTCAAAGCCGCTTTATCCGGGCAGCAAACCGGCGGACTGCCTCTCAAGACCGAGAACGCCAGGCAACTCGCCGGCAACGTCGCCCCGGCCGGATCGAATTTCATCGCCTACCAGGTCGGCAATAACGTCAGCCTGAACGGCAACTCGGTGGACATGAACCGCGAGCAGGCCGCCTTCCAGAAAAACAGCATTCAGTACGAAGCCGATCTCACCTTCCTCACCGGCAAGATCAAAACCCTGACCTCCGCCATCACCGGCAACTAAGCGGCACATTCACCATGTCCCTGTTCTCCGCCCTCGATGTGGCCAATTCCGGCCTGACGGCCGAAAGCTACCGCCTCAACGTGGTGGCCAGCAATCTGGCCAATGCCAACTCCGCCGTCAGCTCCAACGGCCAGCCCTACCGCGCCCGCGAAGTGGTGTTTGCCGCGCAGCCGCTGTCCGGCCCTGGCGTGCCTGCTGGCGTCAACGGCGTGCAGGTGGCTGGCGTGGTGGAAAAACCCGGGCCGCTCAAGCTCGTCTATGAACCCGGCAACCCGCTGGCCAACAAAGACGGCTATGTGAGCTACCCCAACGTCAATCCCGTCGATGAAATGGTCAACATGATTTCCGCCTCGCGCGCCTATCAGGCCGACGTGAACGTGATGACCACCACCAAAAACCTGCTGTTGAAAACCCTCACGCTGGGCCAGTGAATTTTCCAGAACGCCCCGCCACTGACTGAAAGACCCCTGCCATGAGCACCTCTCCCATCAGCTCCAATTCCTTCCTGTCCTCGCTGCAGACGAGCAGCGGCACCTCTGGCAGCGCCGCCAGCGGCCTGAGCGGGCTGGACAACGTCAACACCTTCTACAAGCTGTTGGTGACGCAACTCACCAACCAGGACCCGATGAACCCGATGAGCAACACCGACCTGTCGGCGCAGCTCGCGCAGTTCAGCACGGCCAGCGGCATTCAAAGCATGCAGCAGTCGATGGCCACCCTCACCGCCCAGCTCGCGCAGACGCAAGGGCTGCAGGCGGCCAATCTGGTGGGGCAGACCGTCGTGTTCGACAACAACAGCATCAGCCTGCCCAGCAGCGGCGGCACGGCCGGGGGCTTCACCCTGGCTTCGGCCGCGCAGAACGTGCAGGTGCAGGTGCTCAACAGCACGGGGCAGACCATCGACACGCTGCAGCTCGGCGCCCTGCCCACCGGCGTGCAGACCTTCAACTGGGATGGATCGACCAGCGGCGGCCAGCAGGCTCCTGCGGGCAACTACACCTTCAACGTCAGCGCCACGGACGGCGCCGGCCAGCCGGTCGCGGCCGTGCCTTTCGGTACGGGCAAGGTGCAGTCGGTCTATCTCAACGGCAGCAGCGGCCCCGCGCTCCAGATGGAGGGGCAGAGCAGCACCGTGCCGCTGTCGAGCATCGTGGGCGTGATGTAGTCACCCGCGCAAGCCCGCGCCGCCCAACACACCACTCAACACCACACCGCATTCAGACCACGCCATTTTTCGGGGGAATTCATGAGCACCTTCCAAACCGCCCTGTCCGGCCTGCAAGCCGCCTCCACCGACCTGCAGGTGATGGGCAACAACATCGCCAACGCCAGCACGGTGGGCTTCAAGAGCTCGAACGCCCAGTTCGCCGACACCTACGCAGCGGCCATCGCCGGTACCTCGCCGCAGTATGGGCAGGTGGGCATCGGCACCTCGGTAGCCACTGTGGCGCAACAGTTCTCGCAGGGCAATATCCAATCCACGAGCAACCCGCTCGATGTGGCCATCAACGGCAGCGGCTTTTTCCAGTTCAACTACAACGGCTCCACGGTGTATGGCCGCAACGGCCAGTTCCAGCTCGACCAGAACGGCTACATCGTCGATGCTGCGGGCGGCCAGCTCATCGGCACGCCGGCGGTCAGCGGGGTGCTCACCGGCGGCTCCGGCCCGCTGCAGATCACCACCACCACCCTGGCGCCGCAAGCCACGACCAGCGGCACGCTGGGGCTGAACCTCAATGCCTCGGTGACGCCGATCCCCAGCGGCACTGCCTTCAGCACCAGCGACCCCACCAGCTACAACTACTCGACCACCAGCACGGTGTACGACAGTCTGGGCACCTCGCATCTGCTGACCACTTACTACGCTCTGCCTTCCGGCAGTGCCACGGCCAGCGGTCAGGCCTGGGATGTGTATTACTCGGTGGACGGCACCACGGCGGCCGGCGGCATCACCAGCGGCGGCCCTTCCGTCATTCAGTTCAGCCCGACCGGGGCCATCACCGGCACGGCCACGTTGACGGCCTCCGGCCTCACCTGGGCAGACGGCGCCTCGCCTTCAAACATCAGCCTCAACTTCGCCGGCTCGACCAATTACAACGCCGCCTCGGTGGTGAACTCGCTGACCACCGATGGCTCGGCGGTCGGCCAGCTCAGCAATCTGTCGATCGATCCCAGCGGTGTGGTGTTCGGCCGCTACACCAATGGTCAATCGGCCAAGCTCGGGCTCATCACCCTCACCAACTTCAAGGCGCCGCAGGGCCTGCAGCGACTGGGCAGCAATTACTTCGTGCCGACCTACGCCTCGGGCCAGCCGCTCACCGGGCAGCCGGGCGGCGGCGGGCTGGGCGTGCTGCAGTCCAGCGCGGTGGAACAGTCCAACGTCGATTTGTCGTCACAACTGGTCAATCTGATCGTCGCGCAGCAGGCTTATCAGGCCAATGCGCAGACCATCAAGACGCAGAACCAGGTGGTCCAGACTTTGCTTAGCCTGTAATAAAACAGATCGCCTCAATCATGGATACCTTGTGGATTGCCGCCACCGGCGCCCGCGCCGTCCTGCGCCAGCAGGCGGTGACGACCAACAATCTCGCCAACGTGAACACCACCGGCTACCGCGGCGAGCAGGCGCAGTTTCGCGCCTTGCCGGTCTACGGCAACGCCCTGCCCACCAGCGCCTACACCACGGTGCAAGGCAACAGCGCCGACCTGCAGGAAGGGCCGATCAACCATACCGGCCGCAATCTCGACGTGGCGATTCGCGGCTCTGGCTGGATTGCGGTGCAGGCCCCCAATGGCGACACCGCCTATACCCGCAACGGCGATCTGCAAGTGAACGGCAGCGGCATTCTGTCCACCAGCGATGGTCGGCCTGTGCTGGGGCAGAGCGGCGCGCCGATTTCCGTGCCGCCGCTGGAGTCGGTGCAGATCGGCGCCGACGGCACGATCTCCGGCGTGCCGGTGGGCAGCCAGCCCAACGCGCTGGTCGTGATCAACCGCATTCAGCTCGTCAACCCGCCGCCCGCACAGATGCAGCGCGGCGCCGACGGCCTGTTCCGCGACACCCAGGGCCCGGCGCCGGCAGACGGCAATGTGCAGCTGGCGGTGGGCGCGCTTGAAGGCAGCAATGTCAACCCGGTGCAGGCCATGATCCAGATTCTCGACAACACCCGCGCGTTCGAAATGCAGACCAAGCTGATGCAGACCGTCGATCAGAACCATCAGGCCGCCACGCAATTGCTCAACGTGAGCTGACCCGCCGCGCCGCGCCCGCCCCCACAACGCCTTCAGAGACACCGCCATGATCCGCTCGCTCTACGTTGCAAAAACCGGCCTCGAAGCCGAACAGACCCGCATGGACGTGATCGCCAACAATCTGGCGAACGTCAATACCAGCGGCTTCAAAGGTTCGCGCGCCGTGTTTCAAGATCTGCTCTATCAAAACCTCACCCAGCCGGGCGCGCAGTCGTCGCAGAGCACGCAATATCCCAGCGGCCTGCAACTGGGCACCGGCGTGCGCCCGGTGTCCACCGAGCGGCTGATGACGCAGGGCAACCTCACGCAAACCGGCAACTCGCTCGATGTCGCCATCAACGGCCAGGGCTTTTTTCAGGTGCTCGAACCCAATGGCACCATCGCCTACACCCGCGACGGCACCTTCCAGCTCAACAACCAGGGGCAGCTCGTCACCGCCAATGGCTATCTGGTGCAGCCCACGGTCACCATTCCGGCCAGCGCACAAAGCGTGACCATCGGCAACGACGGCACCGTGTCCGTCACCCTGCCGGGACAGGCCGCGCCGCAGCAGGTGGGCGCGCTGCAACTGGCCAGCTTCGTCAACCCCACCGGGCTGCAGAGCATTGGCGACAACCTCTATCTGCAAACCGGTTCCAGCGGCGCGCCCAACACCGGCCAGCCCACGCTCAACGGCCTGGGCTCGGTGCAGCAGGGCTATCTGGAGTCGTCCAACGTCAACGTGGTGGCTGAACTGGTCGACATGATCTCGACCCAGCGCGCCTACGAAGTCAACAGCAAGGCGGTGACGGC
>DZDA01000103.1 GCA_022730375.1 Thiomonas intermedia | reverse complement strand
CGGGCGGCCAGGGCGCACATCAGCTCATAGCCGAGCGTGCCCGCCGCCGCAGCGACCTCGTCGATCGAGAGCTCGGCCTGCGCGTCCTGCCCCCACAGCAGCACGGGGCTGCCGATCATGGGCCGGTTGCCTGCGGCAAACACGGGTTCGAGATCGACGGTGATCATGTCCATCGACACCCGGCCGACCAACTGCGTGCGCACGCCGTCCACCACGATGGGCGTGCCGTTCGGAGCAACGCGCGGGTAGCCGTCGGCATAACCGCAGGCGATCACGCCGATGCGCATGGCGCGCGGCGCGGTGAAGCGCGCGCCGTAGCCCACGCACTCGCCCGCGGCGATGTGCTGAATGTCGATGAGTTCGCTGCGCAGGCTCATGGTGGGCTGCAGCGTCCAGTGCGCCGCATCGGGCGCCAGCCCGGTGGGCGAGCTGCCGTACAGCGCAATGCCGGGCCGCACCCAGTCGGCGGCTGCGCGCGGGTCGGCACCGTGCATCAGCACCGCGGCGGAATTGGCCAGGGTGCGTTCGCCGGGCAGATGGCCCACGCCGCGGGCAAAGCGTGCCAGCGCTTCGTCCATGCCGCTGGCTTCGTCGGCGCAGGCGAAGTGGGTCATGTGGGTGATTTCGCCCACCTGCGGCAGCGCGTTCAGCCGCTCCCAGGCGGCGGCGTAGGCCTCGGGCGAAAAGCCCACGCGGTTCATGCCGGTGTTCATCTTGAGGAACACGCGGTGCGTGCGGTTGCCGCGGTGCACCGCCAGCCAGTCGATCTGTTCGCGGCAATGCACCACATGCCAGAGGTTGAGGCGCTCGCAAAGCGCGAGATCTTCCGGTGCGAAACAGCCTTCGAGCAGCAAAATGGGGCCGACCCAGCCCAGCGCGCGCAGCTTCTCGGCCTCGGCCAGATCGAGCAGGGCGAAGCCGTCGGCGGTGCGCAGCGCGCCATACGCGCGGGCGATGCCGTGGCCGTAGGCATTGGCTTTGACCACGGCCCAGACCTTGCTCGCGGGCGTGGCCTGGCGGACTCGCAGGAGGTTGTGGGAGAGCGCGGCCGTGTGAATCACGGCGGAAATCGGGCGGGGCATGGCAGCTCGGGCAGAGGGTTGAGGCCAGCATTGTCGCAAATGCCCTGTGCTATAAACCTCGGCAGCCTGCGGGTCTGCGCCCGCAAGCCGCCAGCCGTGTCACGCGCGCCAGCCCGACTCCATCACACCGCCCGACCTTGATCTTGCCCCACGACCCGACACAGGGCCCCGCCGCGCGGGCAGCCACGCCATGAACCCAGATTTTCCATTAGGCGGGGCTTTGCCCCTACACGGGCGCTGGCGGTCGGTTTGGGGCGTCTTTGCCCCCGCGCTTCGCGCCCATAGCTACGGCTATGGGCTTGTCGCGCAGGGCCAAATCCATCCCCAACCCGCCCCGCCATCATCCCGTGTCCAGATGGAAAATCTGGGATGAAAAAAGGCTTTTACTGGATCATGGCGGCGCAGTTCTTTTCTTCGCTGGCCGACAACGCGCTGTTGATCGCCGCCATCGCTCTGCTAGTGCAGATGCAGTCACCCGACTGGATGACGCCGCTGCTCAAGTTCTTTTTCACCATCTCCTATGTGGTGCTCGCGCCCTTCGTGGGGGCGTTTGCCGATGCCATTTTGAAATGGAAGGTGATGTTCATCACCAATCTGGTGAAGGTGGCCGGCCTGGTGCTCATGCTGTTCTCGGTGCACCCGCTGCTGGCCTATGGCGTGGTGGGCCTGGGCGCGGCGGCCTACTCGCCGGCCAAGTACGGCATCCTCACCGAGCTGCTGCCGCCGCAGCAACTGGTCGCGGCCAATGGCTGGATCGAGGGCACCACGGTCAGCTCCATCATTTTGGGCACGGTGCTGGGGGGGTTTTTGGTGAGTCAGGCGGCGTCGGGTTTCCTGCTGGGCCTGCCGGGGCTGGCGGCGGCGGGTATCGACACCACGCCCGAAGCGGCCATTCTGGTCATCACCCTGGTGTATTTGCTGGCGGCGCTGTGCAATCTGCGCATTCCCGACACCGGGGCACGTTACGCAAAACAGAAAACCCGGCTGGTGGCGCTGCTGGTGGATTTTGCGCATTGCACCAAGGTGCTGTGGACCGACAAGCTGGGGCAGATTTCGCTGGCGGTCACCACCCTGTTCTGGGGCGCGGGGGCCACGCTGCAGTTCATCGTGCTGAAGTGGGCCGAGCACGCGCTGGGGCTTGACCTGACCATGGCGTCGGTGATGCAGGCGGCCGTGGCGCTGGGCGTGGCGGCTGGGGCCATTAGCGCCGCTGTGCGCGTGCCGCTGAAAAAGAGCCTGAGCGTGCTGCCGCTGGGCGTTGGCATGGGGTTGACGACCGTGGCGCTGGCTTTTTTCAACCGCGACCTGCTGCCCGACGTGCATCTGCATTTCTGGGTGGTGCAACTGCCGCTCTACATGCTGATCGCCTATGGCTTCATGGTGTTCATCGGCGCACTGGCCGGGTATTTTGTGGTGCCGATGAACGCGCTGCTGCAGCACCGGGGCTATGTGCTGCTGTCGGCGGGGCATTCCATCGCGGTGCAGAATTTCAACGAGAACGTCAGCGTGCTGCTCATGCTGCTGTTCTACGCCTTGCTCATCCGCCTGAATCTGCCGGTGCCGTGGGTGATTGCGCTGTTCGGCACGTTTGTGACCGTCAGCATGTTTCTGGTCATCCTCTGGTACCGGCGCAACCAGCGTGAGCGCGACTGGACGCAACTGATCGGCGAGCCGCGTCACGACGAGCAACATTCTTGACATTCTGCCGCTTCGCCCTGCCATCAAAACGTCGCAAAATCGGCCCGGTTTGACCCCCCGATGTCCTTTTCAGGAGCGCCCCCATGAATGACGTGCAGCACTACAGCAACCTCCTTTTGCAATACGCCACCGAGGCGGGAATGAAAATTCTCGCGGCCATCGCGCTGTGGATTCTGGGCCGCTGGCTCATCCGCATTGCCGACAAACTGCTGCGCGGCGTGCTGGATCGGCAGCATTTCGACCCGATGCTCACGCGCTACATGCTCAGCTTCATGAACATCGCGCTGAACATCGTGCTGGTCGTGGCCATTCTGGGCTATTTCGGGGTGCAGACCACCACCTTCGCCGCCTTGGTGGCAGGCGCCGGTGTGGCCATCGGCGCGGCGTGGAGCGGCCTGCTGGGCAACTTCGCGGCCGGCGCCTTCCTGCTGGTGCTCAAGCCCTTCAAGGTGGGCGATTTCGTCAAAGCGGGTGATGTGATCGGCACGGTGAAGGAGGTCGGGCTGTTCGTCAGCTCCATCGTCACGCTCGACAACGTGCTCACCTTTGTCGGCAACGGCAAGATTCTGGGCAACAACATCGAAAACTATTCGACCAACGACTACCGCCGCGTCGAACTCAAACGCCAGCTTTCCAGCGATGCCGATCATGTCGCCGCCATGGAGTTGCTGCGCAAGCAGGTGCAGGTCATCCCGAACGTGCTGGCCGATCCGGCGCCGGTGATTGAAATTCTGGAGTTCAACAGCGTCGGGCCGGTGCTCACGGTTTTTCCTTTCTGCAACAACGCCCACTATTGGCAGGTGTATTTCGATACCAACCGCACCATCCGCGAAACGCTGACGCAGGCCGGTTTCGCCTACGCCCTGCCCAAGCAAGTCTGGGTGGGCAAGGCGGCGTAACGATGCGCAACGCTGGGCCGTCGATGCTTGCACCCGGCCTCGGTCGGCAGGGTTGAGCATGGACGCCTTGCGCCTCGGCCCCATCGTCCTGCCCTGGGCGCCTTTATTACTGGTGCTCGGTTATGCCGTGGCGGTGTGGGTGGCGGGCGTGGCGCAGAAGGCCGGGCGCGGCAATGCTGAGCCCGCGCTGCTGCCGCTGCTGATTTGGGCGCTGGTCGTGGCGCGCGCCGTGTTCGTGGCGCGGCACAGTGCAGACTATTCCAGCATGCTGGCGATGATCGACATCCGCGACCGCGGCTTCGACCCCTGGGCCGGCTGGGCTGCGGCGGCAGCCGGTGTGGCGTTCTGGGTCTGGCGGCGTCCGGCCCTGCGCTTGAGCCTGCCGCTGAGCGCCAGCGCCGGGGCGGCCATCGTGCTGGCCGGTATGGGAGCGCTGGCCTTGTTACAGCCGGCGCGCCCTCCGCTGCCTGATCTCACCCTGCGAACGCTGCAGGGCCGCCCGGTGGCATTGATCAGCCTGCGCGGCCAGCCGCTGGTGGTCAATCTCTGGGCCACCTGGTGCCCGCCTTGCCGCCGCGAATTGCCGCTGCTGATCCAGGCCGCGCAGCAGCAGACCGGGGCGCGCATCGTGCTGGTCAACGAAGGCGAAGCGGCGCAGCGGGTGACGGCGTACCTGCAGCGTGAGAAGCTTGCCGATCCGGGGGTGCTGCTCGACCCGGGCAATCGGCTGCTGTCGCTGTATCAGTCTCCCGGCTTGCCCACCACCCTGTTCATTCGCGCCGACGGCCGGGTGCAGCGCGTGCACATCGGCGAGCTTTCGGCCGCGACGCTGCAGCAGGGCATTGCCGCACTGCAGAAGTAAAACGCAAGCGGATGCATCCCGGCCGTCAGGCGCGCGCGCCCAGGGCCTTGCGGCGCGCAGCTTGCAGCACTTGGCGAGCAGACTGGTCGGCGAGCTGGCGGCCATGCTGCGCCATCCAGTCTTGCGCGAGCCGGCCCAGCGGGGTGGTGGGCTGGCGCGGATCGACCGGGCAGCGGAAGTTGCGCACCCAGTCGGCCACGTCCGCAGCGGGCATGGGCCGTGCCAGCGCGTAGCCTTGGCCGGCATCGGCCCCCAGCAGGGTGGCGGCTTCGACCAGATCGGGGGTCTCCAGCCCTTCGACCACGACCCACAGGCCCAGGCTCTGCGCCAGTTGCACCAGCGCACCGATGAAGCCGATCACCTGCTCGGGATCGCGCCCGGCTTCGCGCACCAGACCCTGGTCGATCTTGACGGTATGAAAGGGCAGGGTGCGCAGGCGCAGCAGGCTGGAGTAGCCGCTGCCCAGATCGTCCATCACCAGCCGCACCCCGGTGGCGGCCAGATCGCGCACCGCATCGTCGCGGCGCTGCGGATCGTCGAACTCGGCGTTTTCCAGCATTTCGAGCGACAGGCGATCGGGGGCGACACCGGCCGCGCGCAGCGCCGATTCAACGCGGTGGCGGCAGTCTTGCTGCAGCAGCACGTCGAGCGGCAGATTCAGCCCCAGATTCAGGCGCACGCCCTCGGCTTCCCAGCGGGTGATCTGGGCCAGGGCTTGCTGCAGACCGCTGCGGAACAGGCGGGACAGTTCGGCATGGCCGAACCACGGCAGAAACTGCCCCGGCATGGCGAGGCTGCCATCGTCCATGCGCAGGCGGGCGAGGGCTTCGACGGCGTAGGGCTTGCCGGTCTGCAGATCGACCACGGGCTGCAGATGCATTTCCAGCCCATGGTCGAACAGGCTGCTGCGCCAGCGCTGGCGCAGCGCCACGGGAACCGGCTGCTGGCGGCCGTGGGCATGCAGGCGTTGCCAGGCGCGGCTGAGTGTCTGGCCGAGGTTGTCGAGAAAGCTGCGCGCAGCGCTGCGCTCGAACATGGCCGGGTAGGCGCCGTAAAGGCTGAGGATCACGACCACGCGGCCGTTGCGGTCGGTCAGTGGAATGGAGGCGGCACTGCGAATCCCGGCTTCCAGGGCAGCGTTGCGCCAAGGCGCGCCGGCGTCGTCAAGCGCGTAGCTGGCCATGGTGCTGATTCTCTCGGTCTGCCATGCTGTTGCCGTGGGGCCGATGCTTTCAGCGTGCGAGCCTTGAAGTTTTGGCACTTTGATGGCGCCGTAGTGCTTCTGCATGGCGCGCGCGAAGGGTTCGAGGCCCGAGGAGAGTTCGACAACAAACTCACCGTTGGCATCCGGCGCGCCAAGGCCGGCAGCTTTCAGTCCGGGCAGGGCGACAAGCTGGTCAAGCGCCATCTGCATGAACTCACTCCACGGCGCACCGTCTTGCAGCGCGTGTTCGAGCGCGATGACGTTTTGCTGGAAGCGTTCGCGTATCGCCTGCGCCGCTTCGACCTCAGT
The DNA here is from genome assembly GCA_022730375.1 of Thiomonas intermedia. GTDB lineage: Bacteria > Pseudomonadota > Gammaproteobacteria > Burkholderiales > Burkholderiaceae_C > Thiomonas > Thiomonas intermedia_C. The sequence continues at coordinate 2,940 of DZDA01000103.1, read as the reverse complement.
CTGCAATTCGGTTTGAAGACGCGCGGTGAATAACTGGACGATCCGTCGGCGGTCACGAGGACGGGCGCTAAGCCCATGACTCATGTCAATCAGAACCTGCAGGTAGAGCCCCGTAGACTGCACTAGCAGTCGTGTAGGCACGCCGACCAGAGCGTGGATCTGACCAATATGTGTGGCCTCGCGGACATGCTCGGCCTCCAATAGTTCCGGGGAGAGTAAACGTCGAAAATGATCGATCTGCCGCGCCTTGAGATGACCGAACTCGGCTTCGGTGAGGTGACTGAGCAGTTGGCTGGATTCGGCGTCGCGTTCGAGCAAGGCATAAAACTGCTCGATGAATTCTGTCGCTGTGGCGTGATAATGCGAGGCTGCGATGCTCAGCAAAGATTCGGCCTGGGGGCCGTAGGGCTGCGGCATCCAGTGGTCAATAGCGTCGTCGAGAAAATCGGCCTCGATTTCCTGGCCCCAGCGCAGCCACCAGTGCTGGCGCGTGCGCTTGTGCAGCTTGATGCTGTGCAGCGCGGCGTCGGCGCGGCGCAGCAGGGTGTCGGGGTCGGGGCCGTCCAGCGGATACAGGGCCAGACCCATGCTGAGTCCGAGGCGGCCTGTTTTGCCCTGAGGCAGCGGCACCGTCAACGGCAACAACGCGCCGAGCGCCTCAATGCGGCGTTCGATATCGGCTGCGCCGTGCGGACCCTGGAGCACGAGGACGAATTCATCGCCGCCGATGCGCGCGAGCAAATCGTCCGGTTCGAGGTGGGCGCTGAGCTGCTGAGCAACCTGTTTGAGCACCTCGTCGCCCGTGGCATGGTCCCAATCGTCGTTGATGGCCTTGAAGTCGTCGAGGTCGAGCAGACCGAGGGCTACGGTGGCGCCGCGCTCTTGCGCCATGGCCAGCCGCTGCGGCAGCCATTCGTCGAGCGCATAGCGGTTCGGCAGGCCGGTGAGCGCGTCGTGCCGGGCCTGCCAGCGCATGCGCTCCTGCGTGGCGTGGCGTTCGCTGATGTCTTGCCCCACCCACACCGAATCGACCCCGGGCTGGCCCGTGACGGCCTGGCCTGTGAGTTCGCACCAGAACAGGCTGCCGTCGCGCCGCCGCATGCGCAATTCACGCTTGACCGACTCGCCCCGCGCCATGGCCGCATACAGATCGGCGCCGATGGCTTCAAACTCGGCATCGTTGGCATACAGCACGCGCGCCGGCAGGCTCTGGAGAGATTGGAGATCGGGGTAACCGAACATCTCGAGCATGCGCGCATTGCCGCTGCGGATGACGCGGTCGCCCACCAGCGCGATGCCGACCAGCGCGTTGTCCAGCATGGCCTGGCGCAACAGCGCGGCCGACTCGCGCTCGCGCTGCAATTGATCCATGTGCAGCAGCGCGCCGACCATCGAGGCGACGAATTCGAGCAGTTTGAGATCGGCGTCGCTGGGCGCACCGGGTTCCAGCCCGGTGAGGGCAAAACTGCCGATGACCTGGGCGCCGTCGCGCACCGGCCACGACCAGCAGGAGCGCAGGCTCCATTGCTCGGCCACGGCCCGCAGATCGTCCCAGCGATCATCCGTGGGGATGTCTGCAATGAATGTGGGTGCGTTGTGCAGCACCGCATTGCCGCACGAACCGGCATGCGGCCCGGGCTTGAGCCCGTCGAAGGCGCGCAACAATTCAGGCGGGCCGCTGGGCAGCGCCAGCGGGTGCAGAGTGCCATCCGGCCCCAGCCGCAGGATGCTGGCGATGCGTCCCGGCACCGCCTGCTCGGCCATGCGGCACAGCAGCGCCGCCAGCTCGGCGACCGGTCGCCCGGCCGCCAGCCCCCGCAGAATTTCGCTGGGCAATTCGAGCAGTCCGAGGGACGCGTTCAGGTCGGGCATGATGAAGGATGCATTGGGGATCGGGCGGCAGTCTTTCGCCAGCGCCCAGTAAAACGCGACTTTACGATGTTGCGCTGCGCCGCGGGCGTGAATTTTTCTCGAAAACGCCCAGCCAAAGTGAGACTCGGCGTCGCCCGCGTGCGCACCCGCTATCTTGCGCAGCTTTGATCCGCACGCTGCGGCCTTACGCTTTTCCTATGCCGACCTCCTCTGGAATCAACTTGGCCGCCATCGGCGGTCTGATGCTCAATGCCTTCGTCTGGGGCGTCTCGTGGTGGCCGTTCCGCCATCTCAACGGTCTGGGCCTCAATCCGCTGTGGGCGACGGCAGCGATGTATGCGGTCTGCACGCTCCTCATCGTGGCGGCGTGGCCGTCGGCGCTGCGGGCGCTGTGGCGGCATCCGCCGCTGTGGGGCATTCTCATCGCCTCGGGAGCGACGAACGCGGCGTTCAACTGGGGAGTGACTGAGGGCAACGTGGTGCGGGTGGTGCTGCTGTTCTACCTCATGCCGGTCTGGGCCACGCTGCTGGCGCGCTGGCTATTGAACGAAAGACTCACAAGGCTGGTCGGGCTGCGCCTGGCGCTGGCTTTGGCCGGGGCGATGGTGGTGTTGTGGCCGCAGGGAGGCGGTCTGCCGCTGCCGCAACACCCGGCAGACTGGCTGGGCGTGATCGGCGGCATGTTTTTCGCGCTCAACAATGTGCTGCTGCGCAAGTATGCGCACACACCGCCCGAGGCGCGCGGCCTGGCGATGTTCGCCGGCGGGGTGATCGTGGCGGGCGGCGTCGCGGCACTGCTGACCGCCAGCGGCGGCATTGCGCCCATTCCCGCGCCGGCGCCGGGGTGGATGATGGGCGTGGTGCTGATGGCGCTAGCCTTTCTGGCGGCGAATCTGGGGCTGCAGTATGGCGCGGAACGGCTGCCGTCTGCGCTGACGGCAGTAGTGATGACGGTGGAAATCGTGTTTGCCAGCGGCAGCGCCGTGCTGCTCGGCGTCGAGCGCTTGAGCGCGCAGGCGCTGTGGGGTGGTAGCCTGATTCTGCTGGCCATCTTGTTGGCCGCCTGGC
>DZDA01000102.1 GCA_022730375.1 Thiomonas intermedia | reverse complement strand
GGGTCCTTCCTGGCCGAAAAGCCATGCTGGTGGCGCGAGCGCGACGCTTTTTTAGCGTCAGGCCGCGAATACAGGTTACCAGTCGGCCAGGTTACCGGCCCCGGTTACCAACCCCAGGCGCAGTGACCACCCCGCCAGAATCTTCATTCAACCAACCCGCCCTGCGGCAACGCTCGGCGGGTTTTGCTTTTGGGATTTCCACTTTGAACACGCTCAACGTCGAATACCGCAAGGTCGAGGCGCTGATTCCCTACGCCCGCAACCCGCGCACGCACGCAGAAAGCCAGATCGCCAAGATCGCGGCCAGCATCGTCGAGTACGGCTGGACGAATCCGATCCTGGTCGATGGCGACAACGGCATCATTGCGGGCCACGGTCGTCTGGCCGCCGCACGCAAGCTGGGCCTGGATCAGGTGCCGGTGATCGAACTGGCCCATCTGACCGCTTCGCAGAAGCGCGCCTATGTCATCGCCGACAACCGGCTGGCACTGGATGCGGGCTGGGACGAGGAGATGCTGGCCCTGGAACTGGCCGATCTGTCCGACGCGGGATACGACCTCGCCCTGACCGGTTTCGACGGCAGCGAGCTTGAGCGCCTGCTCACTACTGCCTTGGACGGTGATACCGCCGAGGCAGGAAATGATCCAGACGACGCTGCTGATGACGCCGCAGATGACGTGCCGGAAGCCCCAGTCGTACCGGTGTCCCGCACCGGCGATGTCTGGGCCATCGGAGCGCACCGCCTGATCTGTGGCGACGCCACAGACGGGGACGTGGTCGCTACGCTGATGCAGGGTGACCTCTCTCACCTGTGCTTCACCTCGCCGCCGTATGGCAACCAGCGCGACTACACCTCCGGCGGCATTGCCGATTGGGACGGCCTGATGCGCGGGGTGTTCGGCAATGTGCCGATGGCCGACGACGGCCAGGTGCTGGTCAACCTCGGGCTGATCCACCGCGACAACGAAGTCGTCCCCTATTGGGACGGCTGGCTGTCCTGGATGCGGTCACAGGGCTGGCGGCGCTTCGCGTGGTACGTCTGGGATCAGGGGCCGGGGATGCCCGGCGATTGGCAGGGGCGACTGGCTCCCAGCTTCGAGTTCGTCTTCCACTTCAACCGGCAGAGTCGCAAGCCGAACAAGATCGTGCCCTGCAAGCACGCAGGCCAGGAGTCGCACCTGCGTGCAGATGGCACATCCACGGCCATGCGAAGCAAGGACGGCGAAGTCGGCGGCTGGACGCACAAGGGCCAGCCGACGCAGGACACCCGCATCCCCGACTCGGTGATCCGCGTGATGCGCCACAAGGGCAAGATCGGGCAGGACATCGACCACCCGGCTGTGTTCCCGGTGGCGCTGCCGGAGTTCGCCATCGAGGCCTACACGGACGAGGGCGACATCGTGTTCGATCCGTTCGGTGGCAGCGGCACGACGATGCTGGCTGCGCAGCGTACCGGGCGCGTGTGCCGCTCGGTCGAGATCGCGCCGGAGTACGTGGATGTCGCCATCAAACGCTTCCAGCAGAACCACCCCGGCGTGCCGGTCACGCTCATCGCGACCGGCCAGTCCTTCGAGGACGTGGCCCAAGAACGGCTGGCAACCACGGAGGTCGAACAGTGAGCGCGTCCTGGTTGGCCGACAAAATCGAGCAGTGGCCGACCGCCAAGCTGCTGCCCTACGCAAGAAACGCGCGCACCCATTCCGAAGAGCAGGTGGCGCAGATCGCCGCCAGCATCGCGGAGTTCGGATTCACCAATCCGATCCTCGCAGGCAGCGACGGCATCATCGTCGCGGGCCACGGTCGGCTGGCCGCTGCGCAAAAACTCGGACTGGAGATCGTGCCCGTGGTCGTACTCGATCACCTGAGCCCGACCCAGCGCCGCGCCCTGGTCATCGCGGACAACCGCATCGCGGAGAACGCTGGCTGGGATGATGCGATGCTGAGGATCGAACTGGATGCCTTGCAACTCGAAGGTTTCGATCTCGACATCACCGGCTTCGACGCCGACGCGCTGGCAGAACTGCTGGCGGGCGACGAGCCGGACTTTGAGGGCCAGACCGACGAAGATGCGGCGCCCGAGGCCAGCGAGACACCCATCTCGCGTTCGGGCGATATCTGGATCATGGGCTTGCACCGCTTGCTGTGCGGCGACGCAACCGTGGCGGCGAGCTACGAGGCGCTGCTCGACGGCGAGCCGGTGGACATGGTGTTCACCGACCCGCCGTACAACGTGAACTACGCCAACAGCGCAAAGGACAAGATGCGCGGCAAGGATCGCGCGATCCTCAACGACAACCTGGGCGACGGCTTCTACGATTTCCTGCTGGGCGCGCTGACGCCCACGGTGGCGCATTGCCGGGGCGGCATCTATGTGGCGATGTCGTCGAGCGAACTCGATGTGCTGCAGGCCGCCTTCCGCGCGGCGGGCGGGCACTGGTCGACCTTCATCATCTGGGCCAAGAACACCTTCACCCTGGGCCGCGCCGACTACCAGCGCCAGTACGAACCGATCCTCTACGGCTGGCCCGAGGGGGCCACACGCCACTGGTGTGGTGACCGAAACCAGGGCGACGTCTGGGCCATCAAAAAGCCGCTGAAGAACGATCTGCATCCGACGATGAAGCCGGTGGAACTGGTTGAGCGGGCGATCCGCAATTCGAGCCGCCCCGGCCACAAAGTGCTCGACCCCTTCGGCGGTTCGGGCACGACGCTGATTGCGGCCGAGAAGTCAGGCCGTGTCGCGCGGCTGATCGAACTCGATCCAAAGTACGTGGATGTGATCGTGCGCCGGTGGGAAGAGTTCACCGGCAAGAAAGCCGCCCGCGAGGCGGATGGCGTCACGCTCGATCAGGCGGCCAGCGCCTCCTCGACGATCTCGCAGTAAATCACAAAGCCCGTCAGGTAAGGCAGGCCGGGCGGGATGCCGTATTGCTTGCAGGTCTGACGACCTGTCGTCCAACGCATCCAGCGCCCCGTGGCGGCGTGGATCGCCTCCTGCAAGGCTTGGCCTTGGTGCAAGCCGTTCTGGACGTCGTCGGCATAGTGGCGACCCAACCGGCTGTCGAGAAAGACCCGAACCGACTCGAAGGACTGCCCTGTGGCCGTCGAAACCGCGCTCAGGGCCAAGGGCCAGGCATCGCTGGCGTGTTCGCTCATCGTGCCGTAAAAGCCCCAGGCCCGGTTCTGGGTGGGGGGCAGGTCTGCGTGGGGGGGCATGTTGCGCAGTCCTTTGCGATCAAAAAAACGCGGTGGCGTTGTAGTACATGTTCCTCTTCGCGCTGTAGAGGGTGGTTTGGCCTGCCTGGCGTGCTTTGATGGCGTCTTTGAATTTTTTGTAGTAGGTGGTCATTTTGTTCTCCCGTTGCGTTGTGGCGATGACTGCATTACCGCGCTTGTTGCGAGACAAGCCAAGCGTTCTCTGTAATCCAGACGGATTCAGTCATGCACTGCATCGCCCTGCCCTGCCCGCAGGCCCGCCTGATAGGCGGCGAGCAGCGCGCTTTTGACGCCCCAAACGCTGACCTCGTGGAAGTCCAGGCGGTCGCTGTGGCGGGTGTCCAGGGTGTCGATGAACAGGTGATCCAGGGCGATGCGCTGCAATGCTTGTTCGACCGCGGGCTCGAGGGGGATGTCGGTATGCATGGCGGGGCTCGATGGGGGTGCGGCGATCTCGGCCTGTTGTGCCTGTCGCCGCAGGTGCAGGGACGTCAATGGGTCGGGATCAGTTCAGACGTGCGCGCAGCACGGCCATCGCACGTTCCATCACGTCCCTGTCGGGCTGCAGCGCGGCCAGCGTTTCGGGCGTGACGCCCTCTTCCATCAGCACGGCGCCCAGAGGGTCACCCCGTTCACGACGGCGTTCGATGCGCTGCAGGTGCAGTTCTTCCTCCACGGTCAGTGTCGTCGGGGCTTCGTTTTTGAGGCGGATGAGGATGTCCAGCAGGGTCATGATCAAGCGCCTTCGGCAAGACGATAGGTGCGCACACCGGCGTCCTTGGCGGACACCACGTCGTAGTTCTGTTTGCGTAGATTGGCCAGCATGCCGCGCACGCTGTGTGCCTGCCAGCCGGTCAAGGCCATGAGGGCATCGAGTGTGGCCCCGCAGGGTTCTCGTAGCGCCTGCATGATGTCGGCGCGTTTGCTGTTGGGCCGGGTGCGCGGTTTTTGTTCGCCCCAGGTGGTCTCACACGCGCTCACGTCGGCCTCGATCTCGGGGTCTGCTGCCTGTGGTGCTGCGGCAGTCTCGGGCGCCACCGTGGGCGTCGGGCGTTTCATGCCCATCGCGTCGTAGCCCTCGGCGGCGACGAACCAATCGGTGCCATCGGGCGTGATCAGGGCGCGGTTGAATAGGCCTTCGATCACCTTCTTGCGCGCGCCGCCTTTGATGTGATCAGGGAACCAGTCGATCTTGCCGTCGCTGGTATGGATGGCCTTGGCGAGGATGGCGTGCTGGGCCGGGGTGAGTGGGGTGGGGGTCATTTTTGCTGCTCCTTCGGGTGGGTTGATGACGATGTGATGAACGCGCTATTCGGAAGGGAAGCCAAGCGTTTTTTGCTTGGCTTGTCGCTCACTCGTCCAGGTCGGCCACGCTGTAGGCGATGCTCAACTTGGTCTTGAGGCGAACGACCAGGTCGTCAATGTCGTTGAACGCGGCCATGAGCGCATTCCTGGCCTCTTGCTCCTCCTTGGCAAACAGAATCTGCTCGCGTTTGGCGTAGGCCGTGGCGTGCATCTGATCGATCAGCGTGACGAGATCGTTCATGGCTTGCTTGGGCGGGAGGGTTTCGATCCATTTCATGGCGGGCTTCCTTTGGTGTTTGCATCGCGTCGTGGCGATGACTGCATTACCGCGCTGGGTGATGCACAAGCCAAGCTCTTGATGCAATCCAGACGGATTCAGTCATGCACTTCAAAACAACTTGATGGGACTCTCGATTCGTGCCTACGCGCGACACCGTGGCGTGTCGCACGTGGCCGTTAAAAAAGCCATCGACACCGGGCGGATCACGCAGCAAGCCGACGGCACGATTGATCCGGGGTCTGCGGATGTTCAATGGGCGCAAAACACCCTGCCGCCCCGCAAAGCCGCAGCACCAGAACCTGCCCCATCACCCAAGGCGCGCGCCGCCGGGCCTGTTGCCGCCACCCAGCCCGCACCGCGCGAAACACCCCATGCAGATGTTCCGCCCTTGTCGACGGGCAGCACCTCGCTGCTGCAGGCGCGCACGGTCAACGAAGTGCTCAAAGCCAAGCTCAAGCAGATGGAGCTGGCCGAGAAAAAAGAAGAACTGGTCGACCGCGCCAAGGCGGTGGCGCATGTATTCCATCTCGCGCGCATCGAGCGCGACGCCTGGCTGAACTGGCCCGCGCGCATCTCCGGGCAGATGGCCGCCAAGCTCGGTGTCGACCCGCACACCCTGCACATCGCCCTGGAGGCTGCCGTGCGCGAACACCTGATTGAACTGGGCGAGCTGCGCCCGAGGGTGGATTGATGATGAGGGACTACGACGGCGCGCAGGAAATCGAACGCGCCTGGCGCGAAGGACTGACGCCCGATCCGCTGCTCACCGTGTCGGAATGGTCAGATCGCCACCGGATGCTCTCCAGCAAGGCCTCGGCTGAGCCGGGCCGCTGGCGCACCAGCCGCACGCCGTATCTCAAGGCCATCATGGATTGCCTGTCTCCGACCTCGCCGGTCGAGCGGGTGGTGTTCATGAAGGCCGCGCAGTTGGGTGCGACTGAAACCGGCTCGAACTGGATCGGCTACGTCATCCACCACGCGCCCGGGCCGATGATGGCGGTGTGGCCGACGGTGGAGATGGCCAAGCGCAACTCCAAGCAGCGCATCGACCCGCTGATCGAAGAATCGCCCGCGTTGGCAGAACTGATCGCCCCGGCACGCTCTCGCGACGCGGGCAACACCGTCCTTGCCAAGGAGTTCCGGGGCGGCGTGCTGGTGATGACCGGGGCCAACAGCGCCGTGGGCCTGCGCTCGATGCCGGTGCGCTATCTGTTCCTCGACGAGGTGGACGGCTATCCGCTGGACGTCGAGGGCGAAGGCGATGCGATCTCTCTGGCCGAAGCCCGCACGCGCACTTTCGCGCGGCGCAAGATGTTTATCGTCTCGACACCGACCATCGCCGGGGCATCGGCCATCGAACGCGAATACGAGGCCAGCGATCAGCGCCGCTACTTCGTGCCGTGCCCGCACTGCTCGCACCGGCAGTGGCTGCGCTTCGAGCAACTGCGCTGGGACAAGGGCCAGCCAGGAACCGCCGCCTACATCTGCGAGTCGTGTGACACTCGAATAGCCGAGCATCACAAGACCTGGATGCTGGAACACGGCCGCTGGGAATCCACACTGCCGCGCGCATTGGCGCCCGAGAACGGCGTCAAGACCGCTGGCTTCCATCTCTCCTCGCTATACAGCCCGGTGGGCTGGCGCTCCTGGCGCGACATCGCCGCTGCGTGGGAGGCCGCCGTCAGCAAGGAGTCCGGCTCGGCGGCGGCGATCAAGACCTTCAAGAACACCGAACTGGGCGAAACCTGGGTCGAGGAAGGCGAAGCGCCGGACTGGCAACGTCTGATTGAGCGCCGCGAGGAGTACCGCATCGGCAGTGTGCCCGAGGGCGGCCTGCTGCTGGCGGGAGGGGCCGACGTGCAGAAGGATCGCATCGAGACCTCGGTCTGGGCCTTCGGGCGCGGCAAAGAATGCTGGCTGGTCGAGCACCGCGTGCTGATGGGCGACACCGCCCGCGATGCCGTGTGGAAAGCCCTTGCTGACATGCTGGCCGAGAACTGGACACACGCCTCGGGCGCATCGATGCCGCTGGCGCGCTTCGCGCTGGACACCGGCTATGCGACGCAAGAGGCCTACGCCTTCGTGCGCGCCCTGCGCGACAGCCGAGTGATGGCGGTCAAGGGCGTGCCGCGCGGTGCGGCGCTCATCGGCGCCCCCACGGCGGTCGATGTCACGCAAAGCGGCAAGCGCATGCGCCGGGGCGTCAAGGTGTTCTCGGTCGCTGGCGCCATCGCCAAGATGGAGCTTTACAACAACCTGCGCAAGAGCGCGGATGTGGCCGAGGATGGCCTCACGCCGACCTATCCGCCGGGCTTCGTCCATTTGCCCAAGGTCGATGCCGAGTTTGTGCAGCAGCTCTGCGCCGAACAACTCGTCACCCGCCGCAACCGAAACGGCTTCCCGGTGCGCGAGTGGCAAAAGACGCGCGAGCGCAACGAGGCGCTGGACTGTTACGTCTATGCCCGCGCGGCCGCATCGGCGGCGGGGCTGGATCGATTCGAAGAGCGCCACTGGCGCGAAATGGAACGGCAACTGGGTGTGGCGCAAGCGGATGACGCGCAGACCACACCAGAAGAGGGCCGAGCAACAGATCAACCCGACACCGCAGCAGCATCGAAAACGATGCCGCAGCGGCGTGTGATTCGCAGTCGATGGATGTCCTGATGAGCGTACCGACCTACACCCAAGAGCAGTTGCAATCCCTGCGCGCCGCACTTGCGCGCGGAGAAAAACGCGTGACCTTCGCCGACAAGACCGTCGAATATCGCACGGTCGACGAGCTCAAGGCCGCCATTGCCGACGTCGAAAAGGCCCTGCGACAAGACGCCGTGGCCACCGGCGCCCTGCCCCCGGTGACGCGCCAAATCCGCGTCAACACGTCCAAGGCGACCTGATGGCCTGGCTCCACACGATCAAGCGCCGACTGTTCGGCGCGAGTCCCGTCTATGACGGCACGGGCGGCGGACGCCGCGCCGTGGCCTGGAGCGTGGGCAACCCCGGCGCGGTGGCCGCGCTGGCCTACAGCCAGGATGAATTGCGCGCCAAGAGCCGCGACCTCGCGCGGCGCAACGTCTGGGCGGCAGCGGGCATCGAGGCCTTTGTGTCCAACGCCATCGGCACCGGCATCAAGCCGCAGAGCATGCTGACTGATTCCGCGCAGCGCGAGGCCATTCACAGCCTGTGGTGGGACTGGTGCGAACAGGCTGATGCGACCGGGACGCTCGACTTCTACGGCCTGCAAACGCTGGCCACCCGCGCCTTGCTGGAGGGCGGGGAATGTCTGGTGCGGCTGCGCTGGCGGCGACCTGAAGATGGCTTGCCCGTTGGGCTGCAACTGCAGGTGATTGAGCCCGAGCATCTGCCGATCACGCTCAACCAGACCCTGTCCTCCGGCAACGTGATCCGCGCGGGCATCGAGTTCGACAAGAGGGGACGCCGGGTGGCCTACCACCTGTACCGCGCACATCCGGGAGACGGCATGATGTCTGCGATGTCCGGCACGGGCAGCATGGACATCGTGCGCGTACCGGCTGAGGAGGTCATTCATCTGTTTCGCCCGCTGCGGCCCGGACAGATTCGGGGGGAGCCGTGGCTGGCGCGCGCACTGCTCAAGCTGCACGATCTCGACCAGTACGACGACGCCGAGCTGGTGCGCAAAAAGACGGCGGCCATGTTCGCCGGATTCATCACCCGCAACGCACCGGATGACGCCCTGATGAACGAGTCGCCGACAGGCGGCGGCGTCGCCGTTGCAGGCATGGAACCCGGCACCATGCAAGTCCTCGAGCCGGGCGAAGACATCAAGTTCTCCGACCCCAGCGATGTGGGCAACTCCTACGCCGAGTTCATGCGGCAGCAGTTGCGGGCCGTGGCGGCGGCGATGGGCGTCACCTACGAGATGCTCACCGGCGATCTGACCCAGGTGAACTATTCCAGCATCCGCGCGGGCCTCCTGGAGTTTCGCCGCCGCTGCGAGGCCATCCAGCACCACGTCATCGTGCATCAACTGTGCCGCCCGATCTGGCGCGCCTGGATGGATCAGGCCGTGCTCGAAGGCGCGCTGACGCTGCCCGGCTACAGCCGCCAGCGGCGCGCGTATCAGGCCGCCAAGTGGATTCCGCAGGGCTGGCAGTGGGTCGATCCGCTGAAAGAAACCAACGCCATGAAAGCGGCGATCCGCTCCGGCCTCATGAGCCGCTCGGAGGCGATCTCCTCCAACGGCTACGACGCCGAGGACGTCGACCAAGAAATCGCCGCCGACAACGCCCGCGCCGATGCACTGGGGCTGGTCTTCGACTCCGACCCGAGGCACGACCTCACTTGCGCCACCACCACAGGATCAGGGTCAGCAGCAGTGAAATCAGAATCGACGTCGTCAGCGGAAAGTCAAAGCTGAAGTTGCCGCGCTCG
>DZDA01000012.1:32699-34684 GCA_022730375.1 Thiomonas intermedia | reverse complement strand
GAGGCCGAACAGGGCGCAAACTGATTTCTCTCGCGAAACGCGATTGAAGAATCCATTGCAACATCGCGTATTTCCTGTACCTTTACTGCAACAAAGACTCTCTACAATCGCCGCCATCATGCAAACCTTGGTTCTCCGCCTGCCGCCCCTGGCTACCGCGCACCCGCTGCCGGAGCTGGAGTACGTGCTGCTGAGCGCCAACGGCAAACTGCAATCGGCCGGCCGGGAGCAGGTTGCGCTGCTGCCGCGCGGCGCCCGGGTGGTGGCCGTGGTCGATGCGCTCGACGCCTCGGTCATGGCGTCGCCGCTGCCCGCCATGCCGCCCTCCCGGCTGCAGGCCGCGCTCAACGGGGCGCTCGAAGACCGTCTGCTGCAGGACGCGGGGCAACTGCATCTGAGTGTCGGGCCGCTCGCCGAAGACGGCAGCGTGGCGCTGGCCTGCGCGGTGCAAATGGCCGCGCTGCAGCAGGCCATTGCCGATCTCACCCAGGCCGGGAAGGAGCCAGAGCAAATCGTTCCCGAAGCCGCCTTGCTGGCGCCGGGTGACGCGCTGCTGCAAACCTCCGAGCAAGGCCCGCGCCTGCTGTGGCGCGACCTGCAGGGCGAGGCGGCCTGGTTGCCGCTCATCCTCGCGGCTGACGCCGCTGCGCCGCAGGCGCTGCCGCTGCCCGTCACGCCCGAACATCTCTGGGTGCAAGATCAGGCGCAGCCCCAACTCAGCTGGCTCGATCTGCCGCCCGAACTCACCCCGGCCACGCTCAACGACGCCGGCTGGATGGCGCGGGCGGCGCAGTCGCCGTGGAATCTGCGGCAGTTCGACCTGGCGCCCAAACACGCGCTCTCGCGAGGTTGGGCCGGGGTGATGGAACAACTCACCACACCCGCCTGGCGACGCGTCGGCGCCCTGCTGGGGCTGCTGGCGGTGGTGCAGTTGGTGGGCATGAACGCCGCCGCGTTCAAACTCTCACGGCAGGAAAGTCAGTTGCGACAAAAGCTCGACACCACTGCAGCCGAGGCGCTGCCCGGCGTGCCCGCCATTCTCGATGCACGCCTGCAGGTGCAGCGCGCACTCAACGACGCGCGTCTGCGCACCGGCCGTCCCGGAGACGGCGATCTCGACGTGCTCATGGGGCGAGCCAGCGTGGTGGTGCCTCCGGGCATCGTGCCCACGGTGTTGAAATTCAGCCCGGGCCAGTTGCAGCTCAGTCTGCCGGGTGACGCGGCCGCGCAGGCCGCCGCGCGCTGCACTCCGGCTGGCCTGTCCTGCGTGGCGCAGGGCGATGTGTTGAGTGTGACAGGGGTCGTCCAATGAGCGCGACGCCAGGCAGCCGCATGGCGACGTTGTCGGGGCTCTGGTACCGGGGCCTGCCGCAGACGGTGGCGCTCGGGCGTCAGCGCTGGGCCGCCATGTCGCTGCGCGAGCGCGTGCTGATCGGCTCTGCCGTGGTGCTGGTGCTGGCCGCGCTGCTGTGGCTGCTGGCGATCAAACCCGCTTGGCACACCCTGCAAACCGCGCCGCAGCGCATCGTCAGCCTGCAGCAGCAATTGCAAACCCTTCAGCAGGACGGTCAGCAGATCGCCGCTCTGCGCAGTGCGCCTTCCGCCCCGGCATTCAGCGGCGATCTGCAGGCGGCCATCGTGGCCTGGTTCAAGCGTGTCGATCCTGGCGCCAAGGTTCAGGCGCAGGTGCTGCCGGGCGAGGTGACTCTGGATCTTTCGGCGTTGCGACCGGCCACCCTGGCGGCACTGGCGCAAACGGCGCGACGCGACTGGTCGGCGCAGGTGGACGGCGCCGATCTCAAGCGCGGCCAGGACGGCGCGCTCAGCGGCACGGTGCATCTGTCGCGCCAAGGATCGGGTGGCGGATGAATGGCCAGCGCACCCAAATCTCCCGACCCGGCGCGCGCTGCGGCGTCCTCCGGCAAACCTTCGTCCAAGTCATCGTCACGCGGGCGTTCGTCCGGGCGTTCGTCCGGGCGTTCGTC
>DZDA01000012.1:22810-32599 GCA_022730375.1 Thiomonas intermedia | reverse complement strand
CGGGCGTTCGTCCGGGCGTTCGTCCGGGCGTTCGTCATCACGCAAGCCGGTCAAACGCCAACGCGCCTTCAGCCGCCGCTGGTTGTGGCTGGCGGCTTTTCTGGGCGTGCTGTGGGCGCTGCTGTGGCAGGCCCCGGCCAGCTGGCTGAGCGCGGCGGTGTGGAAGGCCAGCGGTCAGCACGTCTTGCTCGCCCAGGCGCAAGGCACTTGGCGCGACGGCTCGGCGCTGCTGGTGCTCGAAGGCGGGGCGGGCAGCCGCGGCGCCACCGTGCTGCCCGGCACCTTGCACTGGACCATCAGTCTGGGCAATCTCTGGCGCGGCCGACTGCTGGCGCAGATCGACTGGCCCAACGTCTCGCCGCAGCCGCTGCAGATCAGCACCCAGCTCGGCTGGTCGCAGACCATGGTGGCGCTGCGCCCGGCGGGGGGCGCGCCGGATGCACCCTGGCAGGGCGCCCTGCCGCTGTCGGTGCTCGACGGGCTGGGCACTCCCTGGAATACCGTTGCGCTACGGGGACAAGGGCAATTCACCTTGCGTGGCCTGCTCCTAGAATCAGTAGCCGGGCGGATGCGGATCGGGGGACAGGTGCAGATCGATCTGCCGGATGTGGCATCCCGCCTGAGTGTGGTGGCGCCCATCGGCAGCTATACCCTGAGCATCACCGGGCAGGGCGCCGATGCGCAAGTCGATCTGCAAAGCAGCAAAGGCCCCCTGCTGTTGCAGGGCAAAGGGGTCTGGAACGGACAGGCCCTGCAGTTTCTCGGCACCGGCCGGGCGGCGCCCGGCAACGAAGCGGCGATGGCGAATCTGCTGTCGCTCCTCGGACGTCGCGAGGGTGACCATGTGCGAATCTCCATCTGATTGCGGAATGCGCCTGCGCCCCGACAGCCACAGAACACGACAAGAATCAAGGAACGCCGCGATGCATCCCGACTTGAACCCCAACTCTCATGCCCGCCGCGGGATTAGCCGCAGGATCGGCCGCGTGGTGGCCTTGCTGCTCGTTCCTTTGCTCATGCTGCAACCGGTGATGGCGCAGGCGCCCTCGGGTACGGCGGGCAAGACTGACCAGGCCAAACGCAGCGCCAATGGGGATCTCACCATCAACCTGGTCAATGTCGACATCGCCAGCGCGGTGCAGGCGGTGGCCGCGGCGACTGGGCGTAATTTCATCGTCGATCCGCGGGTGAAGGGCCAAGTCACCCTTCAGTTTGAAAAACCGGTGCCGCCGCGGAAAGTCTTCCAGGCGCTGCTCACGCAGTTGCGCCTGGCGGGTTTTGCCGTAGTGGAGCATGACGGCGTGTTTCAGGTCGTGCCCGAGGCCGATGCCAAGTTGCAAAGCGGCCCGGTGGGCGTGGGTCTGGCTCCCTCGCACATTCCGGGACGCGGCGATCAGGTGGTCACGCAGATCTTCCAGTTGCGCAATGCCTCGGCCAGCAGCCTGCTGCCCGTGTTGCGGCCGCTGATCTCGCCCAACAACACCATCAACGTCAGCCCCTCCGGCAATGCACTGGTCGTGACTGACTATGCCGACAACCTCAAGCGCATCGCCCGCATCATCGCCGCGCTCGATGTGCCCACCGGCACCGAAGTCACCGTGGTGCCGCTGAGCTACGCCGTGGCCAGCGATCTGGCCCCCACGCTGCAAAAGCTGATCGACATGCAGACGGTCACCTCGAGCGGTCCGGGCGCTCCCGGTGTGCAGGCTGCAGTCGCTAACAGCGGGGCCATGCGTGCGGTCATCCTGCCCGAGACGGCCAGCAATTCGCTGATCGTGCGCGCCACCAATGGCGCGCAACTGGCTGAAATCGAGCAGATGATCCGTCGCCTCGACCGTCCGCAGAACGATCAGGACAATATCCACGTGGTCTACCTGCGCAACGCCAACGCCGCCGATCTGGCGCGCACTCTGCGCGGCGTGCTGGCGGCGCAGGGCGGTGGCGGTTCTACAGGCGGCGCGTCGCAGAACAAGTCGCCAACCGGATCGCAGGGCATGAGCGCCGGCAACAATCCGTCATCGTCCACCTCTGGTTCATCCGGCGCCACCAGCCCGGGGCTGGGCCAGGCGCCCGAGTTCGCGGCCACGGGCGGCGACTCCACCGTGACCCTCCCGCAGGGCGGCACGGTTTATGCCGACAACTCGCTCAATGCCCTCATCATCAACGCGCCGCAGCCGGTTTACATGCAACTGCGCCGGGTGATCGAGCGCCTCGACGTGCGGCGCGCGCAGGTGTATGTGGAGGCGCTGATCGCCGAGGTGGATGCCAACAAGGCCGCGCAACTGGGCATCCAGTGGCAGGCCATTGCAGGCAGCGCGGGCAACAACAACGCTATCTACGGCGGCAGCAACTACGGCACAGGCGGCTCCAACATCATCAACCTGCAGGCGGCCATTTCCGGCGGCGGCACGGCTGCGGGAACCGCGATCGCCAGCGGCAGTCTGGCCATTCCCAATGGCCTGAACATCGGCCTGCTGCACAACGTCGCGGGTCTGGCCACGCTGGGTCTGCTGGCCAATTTTTTGCAGACGCAGGATGGGGCCAACATCCTGTCCGCGCCCAATCTGATGACCCTCGACAACGAGGAGGCCAAGATCGTCGTGGGCCAGAACGTGCCCTTCATCACCGGCCAGTACGCGCAGACCGGATCCAGCGCCACCGTCACGCCCTTCCAGACCATCGAGCGCAAGGACGTGGGCCTGACCCTCAAGGTGCGTCCGCAGATCACCGCCGGCGGCGCCATCAAGATGGACGTCTATCAGGAGGTGTCGAGCATCTCCAGCGCCACCAACGCAGCGGGCATCATCACCAACAAGCGTTCCATCCAGACCGCCGTGCTGGTCAACGACGGGCAGACTATCGTGCTTGGCGGGCTGATGCAGGACAACGTCAGCTCCAACGACAGCAAGATCCCGGGCCTGGGTGATATTCCGGGGCTGGGCGCGCTGTTCCGCTCCAACTCGCGCACGGCGACCAAGACGGATTTGATGGTGTTCCTGCGGCCCATCGTGGTGCGCACTGAAGATCAGGGCAACGCGCTGAGCCAGCAACGCTATGACACCATGCGCGGCATGCAGGACAAGGCGCAACTGCCCTGGCAGCTCGGCATGCCCGAGATGCCAGGGCCGGTGTTGCCGTCCATTCAAGTCGATACGGGGGCAGCGCCCACGCCCCCGATGGCGCTGGGCGCAGCCAGCGGCGCCGCAGCGGCGCCCTCGACCCTCGCCATGCCATCCGCTGCGTCCGGTGCAGCCAATGCCCTGCAGAGCCTGCAGGCGCAGAGCAAGGCTGACGCGACCGTGGTGGAACTCGGCTTTTCGCAGCCCCTGGCCGCCCCGCCCACTGCATTCACCTTGAGCGATCCGATTCGGCTGGTGCTCGATTTTCAGGGCGCCCATTCGCAGCTCAGCAGCAAGACCCAGAGCTTTCAGCTGGGGCCGCTGCAGTCTGCCAGCGTGGTCGATGGTCAGGGCAAGACCCGGGTTATTTTCAACCTGACCCAGACCACGCGCTACGCCACCGAGGTGCAGGGCAAGCAACTGCGCGTCATCCTCACGCCGCAGCACTGAACCACCGCTCGCCATGTCCGTGCGTCATCCCTTGCCCTATACCTTCTGCCGCGACCAGGCGGTGCTGGCCGAAGACGACGGCCAGGGCGTCGAACTCTGGATGTGCGAGGCCACGCGGCCCGCGGCGCTGGCCGAGGTGCAGCGCCAGCATGTGCTGTGCGCGGTGCATCGCACCACCGCTGAAGATCTGCAGGCGCGCATCGGCGCGGCCTACGCCGCCCGCGATGGCAGCGCCGCCTCGGTCATCAGCGAAGTGGAGGGCGACGTCGATCTGGGTCGGCTGATGCAGGACATTCCCGCGGTGGAAGACCTGCTCGAAGCCGCCGACGACGCGCCCATCATCCGCATGCTCAACGTGCTGTTCACCCAGGCCGCGCGCGAAGGGGCTTCCGACATTCACATCGAGCCCTATGAAACCGCTTCGGTGGTGCGCTTTCGCGTGGACGGCACGCTGCGCGAAGTGGTGCGGCCCAACAAGGCGCTGCACGGCGCGCTGATTTCGCGCATCAAGATTCTTTCGCAGCTCGACATCGCCGAAAAGCGTCTGCCGCAGGACGGCCGCATCGCCCTGCGCATCGGCGGCCGCACCGTCGATGTGCGCGTGTCCACCCTGCCTTGCGCGCATGGCGAGCGCGCCGTGCTGCGCTTGCTCGACAAATCGGCGGCGCGGCTGAATCTGCGCGCCGTGGGCATGGCGCCCGACATGCTCGACCACTTCGATGCCCTCATTCGCGCGCCGCACGGCATTCTGCTGGTCACCGGCCCGACCGGCAGCGGCAAGACCACCACGCTTTACTCGGCACTGAGTCGGCTCGATGCCAGCACCACCAGCATCATGACGGTGGAAGACCCGATCGAGTACGACCTGCCCGGCATCGGCCAGACGCAGGTCAACGCCCGCATCGATCTCACCTTTGCCCGCGCCCTGCGCGCCATCCTGCGGCAAGACCCCGACGTGGTGATGATCGGCGAAATCCGCGACTTCGAAACCGCGCAGATCGCCATTCAGGCCTCGCTCACCGGCCACCTCGTGCTCGCCACCCTGCACACCAACGACTCCGTTTCGGCGGTCACCCGCCTGACCGATATGGGCGTCGAGCCCTTTCTGCTCGCCTCCTCGCTGCTGGGCGTGCTGGCGCAGCGGCTGGTGCGCCAGCTCTGCCCGGCCTGCAAAGTGCCGTCGCCCGATGGCCAGGGTTTCGTGCCCGTGGGTTGCCCCGCGTGCAATCACACCGGCTACACCGGGCGCACCGGCGTGTTCGAGCTGTTCGAAGTCGACGACGGTCTGCGCGCCGCCATTCACGCCCGCGCCTCCGAGGCTGAGTTGCGGCGCCTGGCCCAGGCCACGGGGATGCGCAATATGCGCCAGGACGGGCAACGCTATATCGACGCCAGCATCACCAGCCTGGCCGAGTTGCTGCGCGTGACGCGCGACTGATCACGGCCGCCTTCGCTCTTGCTGCGCCATGCCCGCCTACCGTTTCACCGCCCTTGACACCGCTGGCGCCGAACAGTCCGGCGTGCTCGAATCCGACAGCGCCCGTGGCGCCCGCACCCTGTTGCGCAGCCGCGGGCTCATTCCCTTGCAGGTCGAAGGCATCCACGAAGAAGCGGCGCAGGCCAGCGGCCGCCGGTTTGCGCGCCGGGTGTTCAACAACCAGGAACGCACCCTGTTCACCCGCCAGCTCGCGGGCCTGTTGGTGTCTGGCCTGCCGGTAGAGAAAGCCCTGTCCGCCCTGGCCGAAGATGCCGACCGAGCCGAAATCGGCAATCTGCTTTCCAACCTCAAAAGCGAAGTCTCAGCCGGTCACAGTCTGGGCGATGCGCTGGCTCAGTATCCGCGCGAATTCAAGCCCATCTACCGCGCGCTGGTGAGCGCTGGTGAAGACAGCGGCGACCTGGGTCTGGTGATGGAGCGTTTGTCCGACTACCTCGAAGACCAGCAGGCGCTGCGCGGCAAGCTGGTGCAGGCTTTCGCCTATCCGGCCATCGTGGTGCTGGTGGCAGTCACCGTGGTGGTGCTGCTGCTCACCTACGTCGTCCCGCAGGTGGTCGGCGTGTTTCAGGGCGCGCACCAGAAGTTGCCGCTGCTCACCGTCGGCCTCATTGCCGTGTCCGATTTCATGCGGGCCTGGGGTTGGCTGATTTTGATCGTGCTCGCGGTTGGCGGCATCGTGTTCGCGCAGGCCATGAAGCTGCCGGGGCCGCGTCTGGCGTTCGACGCCATGATGCTGCGCAGCCCGTTGTTTGGACGGCTGATCCGCGGCATCAACACTGCGCGCTTCGCCAGCACTCTGGGCATTCTGGGCGCGGCGGGCGTGCCCATTTTGCGTGCGTTGCAGGCCGCCGCAGACACCTTGAGCAACAGCCTGCTCAAGGCCGACGCCGAAGAGGCCATCGCCCTGGTGCGCGAGGGCGCTTCGCTGGCGCAGTCGCTGGCGCTGCACAAGCGCTTTCCACCCGTGCTCATCACCTTCATCCGTCTGGGCGAGCAAACCGGCACGCTGCCGCAGATGCTCGACCGCGCCGCCGTGCAGCATGCGCAGGAAGTGCAGCGCCGCGCCATGACCCTGACCACCATTCTGGAGCCGCTGCTCATTCTGGTCATGGGCGGCATGGTGCTGCTCATCGTGCTGGCCGTGATGATGCCCATCATCCAGATGAACAACCTGGTGAAATGAGTCCCCCCCGAAAACCTCGCTATGCTCGGTTCTCCCCCCAGGGGGCGAGAACCCCTTGGGGCGGCCCGGCGGGGTTCTCAGCCCTTCCCGGAAAAGTTTTCCATGCCTGCTGATTTGAACGACCGCTTGGTGGTGGCGATTTCCTCGCGCGCTCTGTTCGATTTCGAGGAGGAGAACCGCGTGTTCGAGCAGGCCGCTGATGCCGCCTACATGCGCTTGCAGCTCGACCGGCTGGAGCGGCCGGCGCAACCTGGCGTGGCGTTCCAACTGGTACGCAAGTTGCTGGCCTTCAACACCAGCGACGCCCAGCGCGACCGGGTGGAAGTGGTGCTGTTGTCGCGCAACGACCCGGTGTCCGGGTTGCGGGTGTTCAACTCCGCCAAACACCACGGTACGCCCATCGAGCGCGGCGTATTCACGCGGGGCCGCGCGCCCTATCAATATCTGCATGCCTTGCAGGCCAATCTGTTTCTGTCGGCCGAGCCAGACGATGTACGCGCCGCGCTGCACGCCGGCTATCCGGCCGCGCAGGTTTACCCCGAGTCGGCGCGTGCTTCCGAGGCGCATCCCGATGAAGTGCGCATCGCCTTCGACGGTGATGCGGTGCTGTTTTCAGACGAGGCCGAGCGCGTGTTTCAGGCCGAGGGCCTGCCCGCCTTCCAGCAGCACGAAGCCCGCAAGGCCGCGCTGCCGCTGCCGCCGGGGCCATTCAAGCCCCTGCTCGAAGCCCTGCACCGCCTGCAAAGGGCCAGCGCCGATGGCTCCACCCCCATGCGCCTGCGCACCGCGCTGGTCACGGCGCGCAGCGCTCCGGCGCACGAGCGCGCCGTCCGCACCCTGATGCACTGGAACATCACCATTGATGAAGCCATGTTTCTCGGCGGGCTGGACAAGGGGCCGTTCCTGCGCGAATTTCAGCCCGATTTTTTCTTCGACGACCAAGCTGGGCATGTGCAATCCGCCGCGCGTCATGTGCCCTCGGGGCAGGTGCACGCCGAAGTCACGCGCAAGCCTTGAACCCGGATTTCCCATTTGGCGGGGCTTCCCCCTACACGGGCGCTGGCGGGTGGTTTGGGGCGTCTTCGCCCCCGCGCTTCGCGCCCATAGCTTGGGCTATGGGCTTGTCGCGCAGGCTCAAATCCATCCCCAACCCGCCGCGCCATCATCCCGTGTCCTAATGGAAAATCCGGGTTGAAGACCGCTCGGCCCGTGCAGCCGCCGCCTGAAAAAAAGTCGCTGCGCCTCTACCATGCAAACCTCTGTCACTCGCTGACGACACCCCGAAGGAGACTCGCATGGCCACCACCCATCTGCAGGGCAACCCCGTTCCCACCAGCGGCGACTTGCCCGCCAAAGGCAGCAAAGCCCCCGACTTCCGCCTGACCGACAAAGACCTGGCCGACCGCACGCTGGCCGACTTCGCGGGCAAGCGCAAGGTGCTCAACATCTTCCCGTCGATCGACACCCCGACCTGCGCGCAGTCGGTGCGCACCTTCAATGCACGGGCCAGCGACAAGGCCGAAACCGTGGTGCTGTGTATCTCGGCCGATCTGCCGTTTGCCCAAGCCCGCTTCTGCGGCGCCGAAGGGCTGGACAAGGTGGTCAACCTCTCGGAAATGCGTGACCGCAGTTTCGCCCAGGCCTATGGCGTGGGCATCGCTGGCGGCCCGCTTGCCGGGCTGTGCGCCCGCGCCGTGGTCGTGCTCGACAAGGACAACACCGTGCTGCACACCGAGCTGGTGAACGAAATCGCCCACGAGCCCAACTACGACGCGGCGTTGGCGGCGCTGTAAGGCAGCAGGCTCCGCGCGCAGAGTTCGTGCGTCGCGGAGTTTCTAGAATGATCTTTTTACCTCCCGGAGACAACACATCATGGTCATGCCCACATCCATGTCGGATCGCGACGGCAAAATCTGGATGGACGGCCAGCTCGTCGAATGGCGCGATGCCAAGATCCACGTTCTGACTCACACCCTGCATTACGGCTGCGGCGCCTTCGAGGGCGTGCGGGCTTACAAGACCGACAAGGGCACGGCCATCTTCCGCCTGCGCGATCACACCGAGCGCCTGTTCAACAGCGCCAAGATTCTGCGCATGGAGATTCCCTTCACCGTCGAGCAGGCCATTCAGGCCCAGATCGACGTGGTCAAGGCCAACGGTTTCGACTCCTGCTACATCCGTCCGCTAACCTGGATCGGCGACAAGAAGCTAGGCGTTTCGCCGCGCGGCAACACCATTCATCTGATGATCGCAGCCTGGCCGTGGGGGGCTTACCTCGGCGAAGAGGGGCTCAAGCGCGGCATTCGCGTCAAGACCAGCAGCTACACCCGCCACCATGTGAACATCACCATGTGCAACGCCAAGGCGGTGAGCAACTACACCAATTCCATCCTGGCGAACATGGAGGTCACCAACGACGGCTACGACGAAGCGCTGCTGCTTGACCCGCAGGGCTTTGTGAGCGAAGGCGCGGGCGAGAATATTTTCGTCGTGCGCGAAGGCGTGCTCTACACCCCCGATCTGTCTTCGGGCGCGCTTAACGGCATCACTCGCAAAACCGTGTTTGCCATCTGCGAAGATCTGGGTTTGACCATCAAGGAAAAGCGCATCACCCGCGACGAGGTCTACATCGCCGACGAAGCTTTCTTCACCGGCACGGCGGCCGAGGTCACCCCCATCCGCGAGCTCGACGGCATCACCCTCGGCCCCGGGCATCGCGGCCCGATCACCGAGCGCATCCAGAATGCCTTCTTCGACATCGTCGGCGGACGCAGCCCCAAGTACGCCAACTGGCTGTCGATGGTCTGACCCCGCCTTTCATCATTTGACTGAGGTTTGCACATGAGCGCCATTCCCAAGCCCGACATGCCCGTGGTCGAACTCAAGGCCAAGGACCTGCCCGCGTATTGCCCCAATCCCAATATGCCGATCTGGAGCAGCCATCCGCGCGTATTCATCGACGTGACGCACGGCGAAGCGGCCTGCCCCTACTGCGGCACCCGCTATCGTCTGGCCGAAGGCGAAGTGGTGCACGGCCATTGAGTGCGCATCCGGCATGACCCGTGTTCTGCTGATCGCCCCGCAGTGGATCGGCGACGCGGTGATGGCCCAGCCCTTGGTGGCTTTGCTGGCTGCCCGAGGCGAACAGATCAGCGCGCTAGGGCTGCCCGGTGTGGCCCCGGTGTTGCGCGCCATGCCGGGGGTGAGCGAGGTCATTGAGGCGCCGTTCGCGCATGGTCAGCTCGATCTCGCGCTTCGCAGGCGCATCGCAAAGCAATTGCGCGGTGCGGGTTTCCAGCAGGCCTACATTCTCGGCAACAACGTCAAGTCGCGCTTGGCGCCGTGGCTGGCACGCATACCCCAGCGCATTGGCTATACCGGCGAAGCACGTGGTCTGCTGCTGACCGATCGGGTTGATGCTGACGAGTCGGCGCGGCTGAGAGCAACCTCCGAGCCGATGGCGCTGTCGCCCGTGTCCTGCCGCATTCCCCGGCCGGAGGGTGAGCGCCGAGCGGATATGCGCCGACCGGACATGCGCC
>DZDA01000012.1:0-22710 GCA_022730375.1 Thiomonas intermedia | reverse complement strand
ATTCCCCGGCCGGAGGGTGAGCGCCGAGCGGATATGCGCCGACCGGACATGCGCCAACATTACGCCGCGTTGGCGAAGGTTGACGGCGCGTCCAGCCCTGTTTCGATCCCAGAACCGACCCTGCACATTTCCCCCGACGAGGCCGAGGCGGCGCGCCGCCGGTTCGGTCTGCCGCCGCGTTGGATTGCTCTCTGCCCGGGCGCGGAGTACGGCCCTGCCAAGCAATGGCCGGTCGCGCACTATGCGGCCCTGGCCGTCCAGGCGCAGCAAGCCGGTTATGCCGTTGCCGTGCTCGGCGCCCCGCGGGATGCTGCGGCCGGAGCCGAGATTGCCGCGCAGGCGCCGGGCAGCGTGAATCTGTGCGGCGCCACGCGACTGACAGACGCCATTGCCCTGCTTGCCAGTTGCAGCGGTGCGGTGAGCAACGATTCCGGTTTGATGCATGTTGCCGCCGCACTGCAGCGCCCGACCGTGGGGGTGTACGGCTCGACCGATCCGCGCCACACGCCTCCTGCGGCGCACCACAGCGCAACGCTCTGGCTGCAACTCGATTGCAGTCCGTGTTTTCAGCGCACCTGTCCGCTTGGGCATCTCAACTGCCTCAAGCACATCATGCCCGACGCCGTCTGGCGCGAACTGGCGCGGCTAATGTCTGCAGTCGCACCCAATTGAGTGCCCCCTGGGTCGGCTCGCCGTCCCGCCCCCCGTGGGGGTCAAGGAAACTTGGGGCGGCCCGGCGTTTCCTTGAGAATGCTCAGGCGCTCAATGCCAGAGCAGCACAACCGCAATCGCAATCCAGCCCAGCGTGAAGTTGAGCACCACCAAGGGGTGAATCTGCTCCAGCGCGCGACCCAGTGCGGGCCAGTCCTGCCGGGAGGCGGCCTGGCGCGCGCGGCGGAACGGTGCAAAGTAGATATGCGCAAAGACCGCCATCATCACCAGGCCGATGCCCAGCATCGCGTGCCATCCCACGGGGGCCTGGGCGAAGCCGACTTGCAGCATGATGATCAATCCAGAAATCAAAATCACCGCGATGCTCAGCCAGACGAGAGGGAAGAAGCGCTGCAGCGTCGCCAGAATGAACTGCGGGCGCACGGGCGGCTGAAGCAGGGCGAAAGCGGCGGGCCGCATGGCAAACAGAATGAACGCCATACCCCCCATCCAGATGACCGCGGCGACAAGATGTAAAAAGACCAGCAGAGCCGTCATGAGAGTTCCCGAACTTGGATGAAATGCGCGCTTGCATAAATTGAGGTCAGTGGCGACGCGGCTGTCAAGAGAAATGACAGAACGTTGACCCGACACAATGTTAGATGCAGCCGCACGAAAAAAGCTGGTGCTGTATCGACTTTCCCCTATACTTTCGCCGTTTGACCTGCACGCCAATTGTTACCCGTCGCAACAACCCATAGCGGGTTGCGCGGGGGTGGTGGGTGGGCTTCAACCCAAATTCAATTCATGGGCTGGCGATTGAGCCGCCTAAATGAGCCGCCTAAATGAGCCGCCTACATTGCTGACCCGAGTGTTTTCGCCTTGAACCAAACTGTGCCATCCACTGACCCCTGGAAAGACGAGCAAGACGTGCCGTCGGTTGCGCCCATGACGCGCGCTGAAGTGCAAAGCTTGCTTCTGCGCAAGCCGCAGGTTTCGGTGTGGCGCGTGGTGGCGCTGCAGGCCGTGGTCGGTCTGGCCGTGGCCTTGGTGAGCTGGTTTTTTGCGGCGGGCAAGCTCTCGGTCGTGTGGTCTGCTCTATATGGCGCCGCCATCATTGCCGTGCCCTCTGCGCTGTTCGCCCTGTCCATTCAGCTCTGGCTGTCCAAATTGAAACCCGGCGTGGCTGTTTATGGTTTTGCGCTGGGTGAGTTGTTGAAAATCGGTTTGACCATCGTGCTTCTGTTTTTTGCGCCGCGCATCGTGCAGCCCCTCAGTTGGGCCGCGATGCTGATCGCCGTCGTCGTGACCTTGCAGGTGTACTGGGTCGCCCTGATTCTGCGCGGCAAGAAATCGAGTTGCGCAGCCTGATCCTTTCAAGTCGTGCCGCGCAGGCGGCCCTCCTCAAAATAGTCGACCATGTCCGCAGAACAACACACCATCACCGCAGGCGAGTACATCGTTCACCACCTGACGCAATGGACCAGTGGTCCGCGTACCGGGGTGGTTGACTTTGGCATCGTCGACATCGATTCCCTCTTCTTCTCCGTGCTGCTGGGCGTGATTGCGTGCTACGTGCTGTGGCGCGTCGCCAAAAACATGACCAGTGGCAAACCGGGCAGGCTTCAGGCTGCGGTCGAGTTTCTGGTTGAGTTCGTGGACGAGCAGGCGCGCGGTATTGTGCGCAATGCCAAGTCGCGTGAATTCGTGGCTCCGCTGGCGTTCATCTCGTTCGTCTGGATCGTGATGATGAACCTGATGGATCTGATTCCTGTCGATCTGTTGCCCCGCCTCTGGCAAACGGCGGGCGCCGCTACCGGTCACGACCCGGAGCATATGTATTTGCGTGTGGTGCCTACGGCCGACCTGTCGATCGCCCTGGGCATGTCGATCACCATTCTGTTGCTGAGCCTGTACTACGGCATCAAGGTCAAGGGCATTGGCGGCTGGGTGCATGAGTTGTTCACCGCGCCGTTTGGCAACCACTTCCTGCTCTGGCCGCTGAACTTCGCCATGCAGCTGCTCGAATATCTGGCGAAAACCCTCTCGCACGGCATGCGGTTGTTCGGCAACCTTTACGCCGAAGAAATTCTGTTCATGATCATCGCGCTCATGGGGGCTGCCGGCCTGAGCAGCTTGACGGGCTGGGCACTGTTCTTTGGCAACATTGCAGCCGGACTGGCCTGGTCGATCTTCAGTCTGCTGGTCATCGTGCTGCAGGGTTTCATTTTCATGATGCTGACCCTGGTTTACATCGGTCAGGCGCATGATCACCATTAATCGGTTTTGATCACTTTCGTTTTTTTCTGATTTCTTTTTTCTTCACCACTTCAACTCACTAGGAGCAAGCATGGAACACGTTCTCGGATATGTCGCACTGGCCGCAGGTCTGATCATTGGTCTGGGCGCCAACGGCGCTTGTATCGGCATCGGCATCATGGGCAGCAAATATCTCGAATCCGCCGCGCGTCAGCCCGAGCTGATGAACGAACTGCAAACCAAGATGTTCCTGCTGGCCGGTCTGATCGACGCGGCCTTCCTGATCGGTGTCGGTCTGGCCATGATGTTCACCTTCGCCAACCCGTTCGTTCTGAAGTAAGCCACGCTTGACTCCAGCAACGATCTGTTCACCCATCTGAAGCAAAGGTTAGCGCCATGCATCTGGACGCAACACTCATTGCGCAGATCATCGTTTTCTTGCTGCTGGCGTGGTTCACGAAGAAATTCGTGTGGCCCCCCATCACCAAGGCCCTCGATGAACGCGCAACAAAAATCGCCGACGGTCTGGCTGCCGCCGATCGCGCCAAGTCTGAACTCGCTTCGGCCAATCGCAAGGTCGAAGACGAACTTGCCCGCTCGCATCAGGAGAGCGCGGGACGCCTGGCTGACGCCGAGCGTCGTGCGCAGGCCGTGATCGAAGAGGCGCGCAAGAAGGCCGAGGAGGTCGGGGCAAACATCGTGGCGCAGGCCAAGTCAGAGGCTGATCAGCAAGCGGTCAAGGCGCGCGAGCAATTGCGTGACCAGGTGGCAGCGCTGGCAGTCAAGGGCGCCGAGGCCATTCTGCATCGCGAGATCAATCCGCAGGTGCATGCCGATCTGCTGAACCGGCTCAAGGCCGAGCTGTAATCGGAGTGCGCCATGGCTGAACTCGCCACTATTGCCCGCCCCTACGCCGAAGCCGCTTTTGCCGCGGTGCGCGAATCCGGTATTCCGTCCGCGCAAGCGGCGGACACCTTGGACCAGATTGCCCAGATTGCTGCCGATCCCGCTTTGCGCGAGGTGATGGGTAGCCCGAAAGTTTCTGCACGGCAACTCGCCGATCTGGTTCTGGGTGCTCTGCCCGGAACCGTGGCTCCTGCGCTGAAAAATCTGGTCGAGATGCTCGCCGAAAACCGGCGTTTCGCCGCAGCCGGGCAGATCGCCGAGCAGTTCCGCGTGCTCAAGGACGAGGCCGAAGGCAAGGTCGAGGCCGTGGTGTCCAGCGCATTCCCGCTGGAAGGCGAGGCGCTCGACAGCTTGCTGCAGGCGCTCGAACGCAAATACGGTCGCAAGCTGCACGCCACTGTGGAAATCGATCCGTCGCTCATCGGGGGAGTGCGTGTCGCTGTAGGCGACGAAGTGCTCGACACCTCGGTCCGCGCCCGGCTGGAGCAGATGAAAGTCGCTCTCACCGCTTAAAGTCTTAGAGGCTCCCATGCAACTTAATCCCGCAGAAATTTCCGAACTCATCAAGAGCCGCATCGAAGGTCTGGGCGCCAGCGCCAATATCCGCAACGAGGGCACCGTCGTGTCCCTCACCGACGGTATTGCGCGGGTGCATGGGCTGTCCGACGTGATGCAGGGCGAAATGCTCGAATTCCCGAACAACACTTTTGGCCTGGCGCTCAACCTCGAGCGCGATTCGGTCGGTGTGGTGATTCTGGGCCCTTACGAGCACATCTCCGAAGGTGACACCGTCAAGTGCACCGGCGAGATTCTCTCCGTGCCCGTCGGCCCCGAACTGATCGGTCGCGTGGTCAACACCCTGGGCGTGCCCATCGACGGCAAGGGCCCGGTGGAAACCAAGCAACTCGATCCGATCGAAAAGATCGCCCCTGGCGTGATCTGGCGCCAATCCGTGTCGCAGCCGGTGCAGACGGGTATCAAGGCGATCGACGCCATGGTGCCCGTCGGCCGAGGCCAGCGCGAGCTGATCATCGGCGACCGCCAGACCGGCAAGACGGCCGTGGCCGTCGACTCGATCATCAGCCAGAAGGGCAAAGACCTGATCTGTATCTACGTCGCCATTGGTCAGAAAGCCTCGACCATTGCCAACGTGGTGCGCAAACTGCAAGAGTTCGGCGCGATGGAATACACCATCGTCGTGGCCGCCTCCGCGTCGGACTCCGCCGCGATGCAGTACCTGGCGCCTTACGCCGGCTGCACAATGGGCGAATACTTCCGCGACCGCGGTCAGGACGCGCTGGTGATCTATGACGATCTGACCAAGCAGGCCTGGGCCTATCGCCAGATCTCGTTGCTGCTGCGCCGTCCGCCGGGCCGTGAAGCCTATCCTGGCGACGTGTTCTACCTGCACAGCCGCCTGCTCGAGCGCGCCGCCCGCGTCAGCGTGGAGTACGTCGAGAAGTTCACCAACGGTGAAGTGAAGGGCAAGACTGGTTCGCTGACCGCGCTGCCCATCATCGAAACCCAGGCTGGCGACGTGTCCGCTTTCGTGCCGACCAATGTGATCTCGATTACCGACGGCCAGATCTTCCTCGAAACCGATCTGTTCAACGCCGGTGTGCGTCCCGCCATCAATGCGGGCGTGTCGGTGTCGCGGGTGGGTGGTGCGGCGCAGACCAAGATCATCAAGAAGCTCTCGGGCGGTATTCGTACCGACCTGGCCCAGTACCGCGAACTGGCTGCGTTCGCGCAGTTTGCTTCCGATCTGGACGAAGCCACCCGCAAGCAGCTCGAGCGCGGTCGCCGCGTGGTTGAACTGCTCAAGCAGCCCCAGTATCAGCCGGCGCAGGTCTGGCAGATGGCGGCTTCGCTCTACGCGGTGAACAACGGCTATCTTGACGACATCGAAGTCAAGCAGGTGCTGCCTTTCGAAAAAGGGCTGCACGATCATCTGCAGACCAAGCACGCCGCCCTGGTGCAAAGCATTGAATCGGCCAAGGATCTTTCCAAGGACGACGAAGCCAAGCTCAAGGATGCGATCGCCGAGTTCAAGAAGAACGGTGCGTACTAATTCATTCCATGACGGACAAGACCGAAAGGCCCGCAGCCTGCCGGTCTGACCCAGGAGCAAATCAATGGCTGGAATGAAAGAAATTCGCGTCAAGATCAAGAGCGTGCAAAACACGCGCAAGATCACCAAGGCGATGGAAATGGTGGCGGCCTCCAAGATGCGCAAGGCGCAGGAGCGTATGCGTGCGGCGCGGCCTTACGGCGATACCGTGCGCGTCATCGCGGGACATTTGCGCCAGGCCAACCCGGAATACACCCATCCGTTTTTGATCAAGCGCGAACCGATCAAACGCGTGGGCCTTATTCTCGTGACGACCGACAAAGGGCTTTGCGGTGGTTTGAACACCAACATCATCCGCATGGCGTTGGGCCAAATCAAGGAGTGGCAGGCCGCCGGGGTGCAGATTGAGTGCTGCGCCATCGGCAACAAAGGCATGCAGTTGCTGCAGCGTTTGGGGATGAACATCATCTCGCAGGCCGTGCAGCTCGGCGACAAGCCTCACCTCGAAAAGCTGATCGGGCCGGTGAAGGTCATGCTCGACGCCTACCAGGAAGGCAAGCTCGATGCGGTCTATCTGGGGTTCAGCCGCTTCGTCAACACCATGAAGCAGGCGCCGGAGATTGAGCCGCTTGTGCCGCTGCCCGCGCACGCACTGGACGCCAAAGCCGGAGATGAAAAGTCCCATAGCTGGGATTACATCTACGAGCCCGATGCCAAGCCGGTGATCGATGCGCTGTTGGTGCGCTACATCGAGGCGCTGATCTTCCAGGCTGTGGCTGAAAACATGGCTTGCGAACAATCGGCGCGGATGGTGGCGATGAAGTCGGCCTCCGACAACGCCAAGAGCGTGATCGGTGAGTTGCAGCTTGTCTACAACAAGAGCCGACAAGCAGCCATTACCAAAGAACTTTCGGAAATCGTAAGTGGAGCCGCCGCGGTCTGAACCCCGGCTAACCGAATTGAAACCATTGGAGAGCAATATGACGACGGCTCAAGCGCAAGGCAAAATCGTTCAGTGCATCGGTGCTGTGATCGATATCGAATTTCCCCGTAACGCCATTCCCAAGGTGTATGACGCCCTGGTGCTGGCTGACAATAACGAGAGCAGTCTGGCCGAAGCGGGCCTGACCTTCGAGGTGCAGCAGCAGATCGGCGACGGCGTGGTGCGCACCATCGCCATGGGTTCGGGCGACGGCCTGCGCCGTGGCATGCTGGTCAACAACACCGGCAATTCCATTCAGGTCCCGGTGGGCCCGGCGGTGCTGGGTCGCATCATGGACGTGCTGGGCCGCCCCATCGACGAAGCTGGCCCCATCGCCACCGACGAGCGCCGCTCGATTCACCAGGCTGCGCCCAAGTTCGACGATCTGTCCCCTTCGGTCGACCTGCTCGAAACCGGCATCAAGGTGATCGACTTGGTATGCCCGTTCGCCAAGGGCGGCAAGGTTGGCCTGTTCGGCGGCGCCGGTGTGGGCAAGACGGTGAACATGATGGAGCTCATCAACAACATCGCCAAGCAGCACAGCGGTCTGTCGGTGTTCGCCGGCGTGGGTGAGCGC
Source organism: Thiomonas intermedia (assembly GCA_022730375.1). Taxonomy (GTDB): domain Bacteria; phylum Pseudomonadota; class Gammaproteobacteria; order Burkholderiales; family Burkholderiaceae_C; genus Thiomonas; species Thiomonas intermedia_C. The sequence continues at coordinate 15,264 of DZDA01000012.1, read as the reverse complement.
ACCCGCGAAGGCAACGACTTCTATCACGAAATGAAGGACTCCAACGTCCTCGACAAGGTGGGCATGGTGTTCGGCCAGATGAACGAGCCCCCGGGCAACCGCCTGCGCGTCGCGCTCACCGGCCTGACCATGGCCGAGCGCTTCCGCGACGAAGGCCGCGACATTCTGTTCTTCGTCGACAACATCTACCGCTACACCCTGGCCGGCACCGAAGTGTCCGCGCTGCTGGGCCGTATGCCGTCTGCCGTGGGCTATCAGCCGACGCTGGCCGACGAAATGGGCAAGCTGCAGGAGCGCATCACCTCCACCAAGACCGGCTCCATCACCTCGATCCAGGCCGTGTACGTGCCCGCGGACGACTTGACCGACCCGTCGCCCGCAACCACCTTCAACCACCTCGACGCCACCGTGGTGCTGAGTCGTGACATCGCCTCGCTGGGCATTTACCCAGCGGTCGATCCGCTTGATTCCACCAGCCGCCAGATCGACCCCAACGTCATCGGCGAAGAGCACTACTCCACCACCCGCGCGGTGCAGGGCATCCTGCAGCGCTACAAGGAACTGCGCGACATCATCGCTATTCTGGGCATGGACGAACTCTCGCCGGAAGACAAGCAGGCTGTGGCCCGCGCCCGCAAGATCCAGCGCTTCCTGTCACAGCCTTTCCACGTGGCCGAAGTGTTCACCGGCTCTCCGGGCAAGTATGTGCCGCTGAAGGAAACCATCCGCGGCTTCAAGATGATCGTCAACGGCGAATGCGACGCCCTGCCCGAGCAGGCGTTCTACATGGTCGGCACCATCGACGAAGCCTTCGAAAAGGCCAAGAAGCTCAACTAAGCCAGCGAGCTTGAAGCGATCCAATCCGGCTGACGATGCGAAAGCCCGTCGGCCGGAGCCTGAAACCGCATCACGTTCCGGATTGAAGCCATGAACACCATCCATGTCGACGTCGTCAGTGCCGAAGAGTCCATCTTCTCCGGCGAGGCACGTTTTGTCGCCCTTCCCGGCGAATCGGGTGAGCTGGGCATTCTGCCTGGCCACACCCCGTTGATCACCCGGATCAAACCCGGTTCGGTGCGCATCGAACTGGTCGAAGCCAATGCCGCCGGCAGCAAGGAAGAATTCGTCTTTGTCGCAGGCGGCATTCTTGAAGTGCAGCCCAAGCGAGTGACCGTGCTGGCCGATACCGCCATTCGCGGCAAGGATCTCGACGAGGCCAAAGCCAACGAGGCCCTGAAAGCCGCTCAGGACGCGCGCGCCCACGCCAAAGAAGCGCAGGACGTCGCCGTGGTCGAGGGCGAACTGGCCATGCTGGCCGCTCAGCTCGCGGCGATTCGCAGGCTTCGTGGCCGAGCGCACTGAGAGCCCCCAGGGCCGGGCTGCGCCCAGCCCGCCCCCCGTGGGGGTCAAGGAAACTTGGGACGGCCCTACGTTTCCTTGAGTTTGCGTGGGTCAACCGTTGCAAAAGAACAGCCCGCTCACGCGGGCTGTTTTGTTTTACGCTTCGCCGCCATTACGATGAACTGGACGAGAGCAATGTGGAGCCGGTGAATGAGCGCAGGTGAGGGCGTATGGATGACAGCCCAAGGAGGTTGGGACAGCGGGCAGCGCCTACCTAGCCCTCTGCTCGCCGCTGCGCTGCTGCTGGGATTGGCCTTAGGGGGCTGCGCCAGTGCGCCGCAGCGCAGCGTTTCAAGTGGGGCGCCGGTCAATGCCCAGGCGGGTTGCCATGCTCCACCGCCTAATCTGCGTGCGGCCTACAACCGCACTTATACCGTGCGGGGCCGCAGTTATAGCCCCTTGCGCAACGCGGACGGTTACGACGAAGTGGGCATCGCCTCCTGGTACGGTTGGGAGTCGGGCACCACCACGTCGATGGGGACGCGTTTCAACCCGCGTGACTTTTCGGCAGCCAGCCGCGTCTTGCCACTGCCAACCTGCGTTCAGGTGACCAACCTCGACAATGGCCTGAGCGCTCTGGTGCTGGTCAATGATCGGGGCCCGTTTGTCAGCGGACGTCTGCTCGATTTGTCGATGGGCGCAGCGCAGGCTCTGGGCGTGACCCGAACGGGAACGGCGCGCGTGCGTATCGTGGCTCTGCCCGAAGGGGCCAACGCCCCCTTGCAGATCGCGCAGGCGACCACGCCGCAGCCGTCGCCGCAAATCAGGTCAGCACCTGTCGTGAGTCCGCCATCCACTCCCTTGTCGGCTCAGCCGTCGTTTGCGCCGCAGCAGTTCGCTGCGTTGTCTGTCGCGCAGGCGCCGTCGGGGCAAACGCCCGGTGCGAGCTTGCCCCAGGAGGCGCCAGAGCCTGCGCCCATCGAAGTGCAGACGCTGCCGCCACTCACGCCCGCCTCAATGCCCACCTCTGTGTCGGCCGCCTCTGATCCACAGGCAGCGATGCCCGCCGCTGCCACCAGCGCTCAGCCGCCGATGCCACAGCCCGCGTTGAACTTGCCCGCAAACCCCGCTTCGCCGCAAAACTATGTGCAGACTGGCGCGTTCACGCTGCAAGCCAATGCCGAGGCGGAAAAAGCGCGTCTGCAGGCCGCGGGCATCGACGATGTACTGGTGGTGCCCGGCTATATCCGGGGTCAGACGTTCTATCGTGTGCAGATCGGACCGATCACAGGTGCCGCACTGGATGCCACGCTAGTGCAGAAATTGCAGGGACTGGGTTTGAGCGGCTATTCCGTGGTGCAGCAGTAGCGGCATATTTCCTGCTTCCAAGACCGCAAATGAAAAACGCACCCGAAGGTGCGTGCAAACCGCGTGCAAGCGCTTGAATTACTTCTTGCGCAGGCATTCGCTCATGAACTTCTTGCGCTCTTCGCCCTTCATGCCTTTAGCCTTGGCATCTTTGCTGCAGAACGACATCTTCTCTTGCTGAGGGGTCAGCTTCTTTTCGCCGGCAGCGGCTTTGTGTTCTGCTTTGCGTTCAGGCTTGGCGGCTTCTTTGCCAGCAGGCTTGGCTGTTTCGGCTGCGGCTGCGGGCTTGCTGGCCAGGCACTCTTTCATGAAGGTCTTGCGGGCCTCGCCGGTCTTGCCGGTGGCTTCCTTGTTGCATTGGGCCATGCGGCTTTGCTGCGGCGTGCCTTGCGCTTGAGAGAGTGCGGGCAGGGCCATCAGACCCAGGGCGAGACCGAGGGTGGCGATCAGTTTTTTCATCATTCCTCCAAGTTGTGTTGTGACCGGACCGCAGTAGGCGGTTGCGCGATCAAGCCGTGCAACGAAAGGTTGCAAACCGGCAAATCATTACACCATACGGTTGTGCGGACGCGAAGAACGGCGACAGACCCATAAAATGCCGACTTTGCGTCTTCACAACATTCCCATAATGATCGAATTCACCGCGCGGTTGACCACGGCGCTGCAACAAGCGGCAATGGCCTTGCAGCCCGAGTTTTCAGGCTCTATCGAACTCAGCCGTCCGCGCAGCGACGATCATGGCGAATTGGCCAGCAATCTGGCGATGCAACTGGCCAAACCGCTCAAACGCAATCCGCGCGATGTAGCCCAGCAAATCATCGATGCGTTGAGCGCAAATGCTGACTTGGCCGAGGGCATCGCCCGCACCGAAATCGCCGGGCCCGGGTTCATCAATTTCCACCTCCATCCTGCGGTGCTGCAGCAGGTGATTGTGGAAGTCGAACAGGGCGCGGCGGCTTTCGGGCATTCCCGCGCGGGGCGCGAGCAGCCCATGCTGGTGGAATTCGTCTCGGCCAATCCGACCGGGCCGCTGCACGTCGGGCATGGTCGCCAGGGGGCGTTGGGCGATGCCATTGCCGCCGTGTTGACCACGCAAGGCTGGGCGGTGCAGCGCGAGTTTTATTACAACGATGCTGGAGTGCAGATCCAGACGCTTGCGCAGTCGGTTCAGGCCAGGGCGCGTGGGTACAAGCCGGGTGATGCGCAATGGCCCGAGTCAGCCTACAACGGCGATTACATCGCCGACATCGCGCAGGATTTTCTGGCGCGTGAATCGGTACCAGACGATCAGGGCCAGCCCATCGTGGCCAATGGTCAAGCCGACGATCTGGACAATATCCGCCGTTTTGCCGTGGCCTATCTGCGCCGCGAGCAGGATCTCGATCTCAAGACTTTTGGCATTCGGTTCGACAACTATTACCTCGAATCCAGCCTCTACACCGATGGCCGGGTGAAAGATGCGGTGCAGCGCTTGCAGGCCTCGGGCCACACCTACGAGCAGGACGGCGCGTTGTGGTTGCGCACGACGGAATACGGCGACGACAAGGACCGCGTGATGCGCAAGTCCGACGGCGCCTACACCTATTTCGTTCCCGATGTGGCCTACCACCTGGCCAAATGGCAGCGCGGGTTTCATCGCGCGGTGAACATTCAGGGCTCGGATCATCACGGCACCATCGCGCGGGTGCGCGCCGGGCTGCAGGCGCTGGGTCTCGGCATTCCCACCGGCTATCCCGACTATGTGCTGCACAAAATGGTCACGGTGATGCGGGGCGGGCAGGAGGTAAAAATCTCCAAGCGCGCAGGCAGCTATGTGACCGTGCGCGACCTGATCGAGTGGTCGGGCGGCGTGCGAGACGACATGAGTGACGAAGAGCGTCAGGCGGCTTTGCAGCGAGGGCGCGACGCCGTGCGCTTTTTTCTCGTCTCACGCAAGGCCGATACCGAATTCGTGTTCGACGTCGATCTGGCCCTGGCGCAAAGCGACGAAAACCCGGTTTACTACGTGCAATATGCCCACGCCCGGGTGAACTCGGTGTTCGAGCAATGGGCCGCTCGCGCCCCGCAAGATGCCGCGCAGCCCACGCTAATCGAGCATGCCGACCTGTCGTTGCTGACCGCGCCGCGCGAACGGGCGCTGCAACTCACGCTCGCGCGCTATCCGCAAATCTTGGCCGCAGCGGCACAGGAGCTGGCGCCGCATCATGTGGCCTTCTATCTGCGTGATCTGGCTGCCGATTTTCACGCTTTTTACAACGCCGAACGCGTGCTCGTCGACGAACTTCCCCTGCGGCATGCGCGCCTGCGGCTGCTGCGCGCCGTACGTCAGGTGATGCACAATGCACTGGCCGTGCTCGGCGTGAGCGCGCCGCAGCGCATGTAAGCGCCACGGCGCGTCCGCAGGGCTCCATCGACAACGCACACTCCTGTCTTCCATGTCTAAACGCACCACACTCCGCGGCCAGTTCGGCGGCACCGTGATCGGCCTGATCGTCGGCCTGGTCATCGGCCTGGGTATCGCCCTCGGCGTTGCTCTTTACATCACCAAGGCGCCGCTGCCCTTCATGAATCGATTCCAGGAGCGCCCCGCCAGTGCGGCCTCAGGGGCCAGCAACTGGAATCCCAATCAGGGCTTGAGCGGCGCAACCGCAGCGCCCCCGGCGGGCAGCGGTTCCATGCCCGTGACGGTGGCGAGCAAGCCGCTGTCTCCTCAGGCGCTGGCCAAACTGGGGCAGCCCGCTGCCGGGGCCTCGCAGGCGGCGCTTGCGCCGACGACGGGTGGCGTAACCACACCGGCCGCCCCGACCAAACCGGCCGCCCAAGGCCCCGTGCAGTATGTGCTGCAGGTCGGGGCGTACAGCACGCGCGAAGATGCTGAGCGTCAGCGCGCCAAGGTGGCTCTGATCGGTCAGGAAGCGCATGTGGACGAGCGCGTTGTCAACGGGCGCACCCTGTATCGCGTTCGAGTAGGGCCGTTCACCTCGGCGCAGCAGGCCGAGCAGACGCAGAAACTTCTGGGCGATAACGGGGTTCAAACCGCCCTGATGCGCACCAGTTCATAAAACCATTCTCTGATCTTCAAACCAAAGGACGACTCATGTTTCAACGCTGGCTATCCGTGATGTTCATGGTGTTTTCAATGGGCTTTCTTGCTGCGGGCGCGCAGGCGCAGACGCCCGCCAAGAGCAGCCCCTTCAATGAGGGCTTTGCCTACAACCGCCTGGCTGTGCCGCAGCCGGTGAGCCCGTCAGACAAAATCGTGGTGTACGAGTTTTTCTGGTACGACTGCCCGCACTGCGCCGACTTCGATCCCCTGCTCGAAGCCTGGCAGAAAAAACTGCCCGCCGGGGTGGTGCTCGAGCGCGTGCCCGTCGCTTTTTCTCCCCAGTTCGTGCCGCAACAGCATCTCTATTACGCACTGAAGGCGCTGGGCAAGCTCAACGATGCGCTGCAGGCCAAGATTTTCAACGCCATCCACAAACAGCACATTCCTCTGGGCACAGCCGATCAGATGGCCAACTGGCTGGCGCAGCAGGGCATTCCCAAAAAGACGTTCCTGGATGCCTACAACTCGTTCGGCGTGAATGCGCAAGTCCGGCAGGCCACGCAAATGGTGACGGACTATCAGATCGGCGGGGTGCCGACCATGGCGGTTCAGGGCACTTACACCACTTCTGCGGCGCTGCCTGAAGCCAACAACAACAAGAAGGTGCTTGAGGTCGTGGACTACCTGATCAAGAAGGTGCAGGCGGAGAAGAAGAAGTAAGCGCGTCGCCCTGCCGCATCTAAACACTGCCCGCATACCGCGGGCAGTGTTTTTTAGCCCGCAAAATTACTGCGAAAGCGCATGGCCTTGCCCTAGAATGACCCGACTAAAGCAAAACCCATGCCGATGAAACGAGTGGCCCGAATCCTGTTGTTGACCCTGCTGTGTGCGCCAAGCCTGGCGCTGCCCGTGCTTGCGGCGCAGACCGATCGGACCCAGCCGATTCACATCGAGGCCGACGCCATGCGTTACGACGACGTGCACCAGACCAGTGTGTTCACCGGCAATGTGGTCGTCACCAAGGGTTCTCTGGTTCTGCGCGCAGCCACGGTCGATGTGCGCCAGGCGCCGGATGGCTATCAGTACGCGACGGCGATCGCCGCGCCGGGCCAGTTGGCCACCTTCCAGCAACAGCTCGATGGGGCGCCCGGCCAGCCCGCGCAAACCATGGACGGCGCCGCGCAGCGCATCGAATACGACGGCAAGACCGATGTGGTGACGCTGCGTGGCCAGGCCATGCTCAGCAGACTGATCGACGGCAAGTTGGCCGACCGAAGCCAGGGCAATGTGATTGCCTACAACCAGATCACTGATGTGTTCACCGTCGAAGGCGGTGCGCAGGGTGCCACGGCCACCAACCCTGGAGGGCGGGTGCGGGTGATGTTGACGCCGCAGCCCGCAGCCCCATCCGCGCCGACGGCGCCCAAATCGCCTCCCGCGCTCAAAGTCGCCCCGAAGCTGGGGACGCAGCCTTGAGCGTCCAGCCGCATCCCGCTGGACAGACCGTGGTGCGGGGCGGCCTGGAGCCCGTCGCCCCGACGGAAGCCGTGCGCCCGCCTTCAGCCTCATCGACCCGCGCGGCAACAGGCCCGGAGCTCGACGTTCAGCATCTGCAGAAACGCTATGCCGGTCGGCAGGTGGTGCGCGACGTCAGCTTCAGCGTGCGCTGCGGCGAGGTCGTCGGCCTGCTGGGGCCGAACGGCGCGGGCAAGACCACGTCGTTCTACATGATCGTCGGCCTGGTGCGGCCCGACGCGGGGCGCATCCACATCGACGGCCAGGACGTCAGCGATTCTCCGATGCATCGCCGTGCGCGCATGGGGCTGTCGTATCTGCCGCAGGAGGCGTCGATCTTCCGCCGCATGACGGTGGCCGAAAACGTGCGAGCGGTGCTGGAGCTGCAGCGCGACGCGCAAGGGCGCCGCCTGGGCAAGGCCGAAATCCGCGAACGCGAAGATCATCTCTTGCGCGAGCTGCACGTCGAGCATCTGCGCGACAGCCCCGCGCCGGCGCTTTCGGGCGGCGAGCGGCGGAGGGTGGAAATCGCCCGCGCTCTGGCCACGCAACCGCGCTTCATCCTGCTCGACGAGCCGTTTGCCGGCATCGATCCGATTGCGGTCATCGAGATCCAGCGCATCGTTCAGTTCCTGAAAGAGCAGGGCATCGGCGTGCTGATCACCGACCACAATGTGCGCGAAACGCTGGGCATCTGTGACCGGGCCTGCATCATCAGCGAAGGGCAGGTGCTGGCGCAGGGCGATCCGCAAGCCATCATCGACAACCCCGCGGTACGCAAGGTGTACCTCGGTGAAAACTTCCGCATGTAAGCCGCGATGAAGCCGTCGTTAAACCTTCGCCTGTCCCAGCATCTCGCGCTCACGCCGCAGTTGCAGCAGTCCATCCGGCTGCTGCAACTCTCCACCCTCGAACTCACGCAGGAAATCGAAGGTCTGCTCGAATCCAATCCCTTCCTCGAACCTGAAGAAGAGCAAGAGGCGCCCGCTGCCGCACCGACATCCGAGTCGCCACCACCTTTGACATCCGACTCGTCTCAGGCGTCGGTCGAAGGGCATGACAACGCCGCCGAGCCCGCCGCGGAGCTGCAACTCGACACGCAGGACTGGACGGCCAGCAGCGGTGAAACCGATCACGGCGCAGATGCCGATGCCGACGCCGACTCCTGGGTCAGTTCAGGCCAGTCTGCCAGCGGGGGCGGGGGTGACGACGACGAATTCAGCGCGCTCGACATTGCCTCCGAACACCTCGATCTGCGCGACCATCTGCGCGGTCAGTTGGCCGGGCTCGCGCTGAGCGCCACCGACCGCGCGGCCGCCGAAGCCATCATCGACTCGCTCGACGACGACGGCTACCTGCCCGACACCCCGCTGGAACTGGCGCAGGCCCTCGCCCCCGCGGCAGATGCCGAGCAGATCGAAGACTTGGCCGATGCGCTGAACACGGCTATGCGCCTGATCCAGAGCTTCGACCCGGCCGGTGTTGCCGCCCACGATTTGCCCGACTGTCTCTGCCTGCAGCTTCAGCGCCAGCCGTCTTGCCCCGTGCGCAAACTCGCCTTGCAGATTTGCCGCGGCGGCCATCTCGATTTGCTGGCCAAGCGCGACTGGCGCAAGCTCGAACGCCAGCTCGAGGCCGATGAAGCCGCGCTGCGCCTGGCGCAGCAACGCATCGCCCAGCTCGACCCCCATCCCGGTGGCGCCTTCCGCCGCGATGCCGCGCAGGCCGTGACCCCTGATGTGATCGCCCGCAAAACGCCGCAAGGCTGGATGGCGCAGCTCAACGCCGAGGTCATGCCCCGGCTGCGCGTGAACCAGATCTATGCCGACGCCATGCGCCGCGCACGCGACAGCGGCAGCGCCATGCAGGGACAGCTTCAGGAGGCGCGCTGGTTCGTGAAAAACGTGCAGCAGCGTTTCGAGACCATTCAGCGCGTGTCGCAGACCATTGTCGAGCGCCAGCAGCGATTTTTCGACTTCGGCCCCGTGGCGATGCGGCCCATGGTGCTGCGCGAAATTGCCGACGAGCTCGGGCTGCACGAATCGACCATCTCGCGCGTGACCACGCAGAAATTCATGCTCACGCCCTTTGGCACTGTCGAGCTGAAGTATTTCTTCGGCTCTGGCCTGAGCACCGAGGCCGGCGGCAACACCTCATCCACCGCGGTACGCGAACTCATCCGCCGCCTGGTGGCTGAAGAAGACAGCGCCAAACCCCTTTCAGACAGCGAACTCGCCGAACGCCTCACGCAGCAAGGCGTGCAGGTGGCGCGGCGCACCGTGGCCAAATACCGCGAAGCGCTGCGCATCGCCCCGGCGAATCTGCGCAAGAGCGGCTGAGGGCCCGCAGCCCTGAGCGGAGCAAGTCGCTCACCTTGCGCTAAGTCGCCCTCTCCAGAATGCCGTTGTCGCGTCACACGCGACGCCACAACAACGCAAACGGCATTCAGGAAGTTCATCATGCAAAACGCAGCAAAAGCCGCGCAGTCCGATTGGGCGCTGGCGGTCAAGGTTCCGGTCGTCATCACGCTTTATTTCTGGCTGATCAAAATCATGGCCACCACGGTGGGCGAAACCGCCGCAGACTATCTGGCCGTGGACCTGCATCTGGGCCTGGTCGCCACCAGCGTGGTGATGACCCTCTTGTTCATCGGCGTGCTGGCGGCGCAGATGCGCGCCAGCCGTTACGTTCCCTGGCTTTACTGGTTGACTGTCACCCTCATCAGCGTGGTGGGCACATTGGTCACCGACAATCTGACCGATCAGTTGGGCGTGCCGCTGCCGGTGAGCACCGCCCTGTTTGCGGTGGCCTTGCTTGCGACGTTTGCGATCTGGTGGGGCAGCGAGCGCAATCTGTCCATCCACAGCATTGCCACGCCAAAACGAGAAGGGTTTTACTGGGCGACGATTCTGTTCACCTTTGCGCTGGGTACTGCCGGAGGCGATCTGGCCGCTGAGCGGCTGCAACTCGGCTATGCCTTGTCGGCCTTGCTGTTTGGCGGCGCCATTGCGCTGACGGCAGCGGCCTACTACCTCTTCAAGGCCAGTGCCGTGACCACGTTCTGGATCGCCTACATCCTCACCCGTCCGCTGGGCGCGACGTTGGGTGACTGGTTGTCCAAACCCGGTGCCGAAGGAGGGCTCGGTCTGGGAACCATGGGAACCAGTGCCCTGTTCCTGGTCACGATTCTGGCCCTGGTGATTTACCTCACCGCGACACGGCGGGACCAGTAGCAGGTAAGTTCAACTGTAAGTTCAACCGCAAGTTCAACCCTCGCCTGACTTCCCGCGGGCGGCATGGAGCGCGCGCTGCAAGCCGTCACGGGCCTGCTTGAAGGCATCGTGTATGGCCTGTTCGCTGAACGCGTTGGGCTGTGACTGCTGAGTGGTTTGGTCGCTGCTCATCCAGCGCGCCAGCCGCAGGGTGTCGAGCGCTTCGCCAAGGTCGGTTTGCAGGGCGCTGGTGAGTTTGAGCCAGGCTTTGCCGTCGTCGCCCAGCGACTGGTCGATCCAGGGGGCCAGCCATTCCAGCACGTAACGCAATTGCTTGGCGCGTAGGCGCAGGGTGTGCAGCGCGCTCCAGGGGGCATCGAGCGGTGTCGCGGCGAGGCCGTCCCAGATGGCCAGCAGTTCGGCCCAGCGCTGCGGGTGCAAATGCAGGTCGTCGCGGTGGAAGCGCAGCAGACGCCGGGCCAGTTGTTCGGTGGACATCTCGGCGGCAATAATCTGGCCCCCGCTCCAGCACTCGGCCCAGCGCGTCTGCGCCAGCAGCACGCGGCCGAAGCGGGCGCTGCCCAAATAGGTCAGCAGGGCTTGAAGACGCGTCTCGCGGCGTTGGGCAAGACCGTCGCGCACGGCGGCGGGTGTGCTGTCGGGCGCGCTGGCCTGTTCAAGGCAGACGTCGACATCGCGCACCGCGCCCATCAGTTGTCCGGCCCAGCGCCATTCGTCGCGCAGCCAGCGGCAGGCCGGGCGTTGCGACTTCGGCCCCGTGGTCTGGAGCAGCCGCAGCAGCACTCGCAGTCGGCGCAACTGCAGCCGCATCTGGTGCACGGTTTCGGGCAGGGCCTTGTCGTGCAGCAGGTCGGCGCCGACGGCAATGACGGCGGCTGCCTGCTGAAGCACGTCGGCCACGGCCTGCCCGCCCTGTTCATGCGGGGGTAGTTCGCGGGCGAGCGCGGGCAGTTGCAGGGCGGCGGCGCCCGCGGCAATCGCTGCGAGCTGAACCTTGCTGACGGGCGAGATCAGCAGCGGCAGGTCTTGCGCCAGGGCCCAGGCGAGGTCGAAAGCGTGGAGCCAATGGCCGCTGATGAACTCGATCTCCAGTTCGCTGATCGGCAGGCTGGGCGCGAGCGGGGTGATGCCGCCCAGCGCCTGTCCGTCATCAAGGCAGACTTCAAGTTGCGAGCCATCCCAATCGACCCGCCATAGGGTGCGCTGCACCCGTGTGCCGAGCACCGCCTGCAACTGGCTGGCGAGCGCATCAACGTCGCCCAGGTCGGCCAGCGGCGTCTCGCTCAGGCGTTGCAGCGACGCGGCATCGGGCGTGTCGGCGTCGATGTCGAATTCCCATTCGCCGCGCGCGAGCTGCAGGCCCTGCGCTGGGCTGCTCTTGAGGGTGAGAATGCGCCGCCCGTCGCCTGGGTGCCGTACCCGCAAGGCCAGGCCAGCCTGACGCAGGGTGTGCGTCGGGGTGTCGAAGTACCAGGTTTGCAGCGCCTGTACGCGGGGCGGCTGCGCCATCGATCGCAAGACCGGATGGCGGCGCACGGCGTCGTGCAGCGCGGGATCGAGTCGGAATTTGAGTTCGCGTTCCTGGCTCATGGCGAGGGATTGTTCGAGGGAATGAGGCTGTCATTTGACCCGCTCGTCGAGTGTGAAACAAGTCACGGCGTCAAGTGAAAGGCGATATTTTTTCGTGACATTCACCAGATTGACATATTGAGGCTATGCAATGCGCGACATGGTGATCCAAACCCTGTCCCGAATGATGCGCAGCAGTGCCGTGATTGCGCAAGACGGCGCCGCCGCTGAAACCCTGCGCGCGGCTGCCCACATCGACGCCCCGCAAGCCGGCGGTGAGGGCGAGCCGGAGCTGAAATGGCGCACGCTGTGGCTGTCCGACATTCACCTCGGCACGCGCGACTGCAAGGCGCCGGAACTGCTCGAATTTCTGCGGCATTGCAGCGCCGACACCATCTACCTGGTGGGCGACATCATCGACGGCTGGCAGCTCAAGAAAAAGGGCATCTACTGGCCGCAGACGCACAACGACGTGGTGCAGAAGCTGTTGCGCAAGGCGCGCAAGGGCACGCGGGTGGTGTTCGTGCCGGGCAACCATGACGAGTTCGCGCGGCCCTACGACGGGCTGCACTTCGGCGGCATCGAGGTCATCAATCAGGTGCGGCATGTCACCGCCGACGGCCGCACCCTGCTCATCGTGCACGGCGACCTGTTCGACAGCGTGGTGCTCTACGCCAAGTGGCTGGCGCATCTGGGCGACGCCGCCTACATGTTCACCCTCAAGCTCAATCGCTGGCTCAACCATGCGCGGCTCAAACTCGGCCTGCCGTACTGGTCGCTGTCGCAATACCTCAAACACAAGGTGAAGGCGGCGGTGAACACCATCTCCAGTTTTGAAACGCTGCTCAGCGACGAAGCGCGACGCCAGCAGTGCGACGGCGTGGTCTGCGGCCATATTCACCGCGCCGAGCTGCGCAGCGAAGACCGGCAGATCTACGCCAACTGCGGCGACTGGGTGGAGAGTCTCACCGCGCTGGCCGAAGACTTCGACGGTCGCCTCAAGCTGCTGCACTGGAACGCCGGGCTGCAGGTGCTGGCGGAGCTGGCGCCGCAGACCGCAACGCATCCCGCCCCTTTACATCCCGCCCCCACACAACCCGCCCACGCATGATCGCCTCCGCTGTCGCTCCCCACGTGGCCGCCGCGGCCGAAAAGCCCTGGCCCGCAGCCGCCGGCGCGCCGCCGCTGCGCATCCTCATCGTCACCGACGCCTGGGAGCCGCAGGTCAACGGCGTGGTGCGCACCCTCAAGACCACCATCGGGCAGTTGCGCGACATGGGGCAGGTGGTTGAGGTGGTGGAGCCCAATAGTTTTCGCACCATTGCCTGCCCGACCTATCCCGAAATCCGTCTCAGCCTGCGGCCGCGTTCACGCATCATGCAGCGGGTGACCGAGTTCATGCCCGACGTGGTGCATGTCGCCACCGAAGGGCCGCTGGGCCAGGCCGCGCGGCGCATTGCGCGGCGTCTGGACATTCCGCTGACCACGGCGTACCACACCCGTTTTCCCGAATACGTCCAGGCCCGCTTTCGTGTGCCGCTGGGCTGGACTTATGCCTATCTGCGCCGCTTTCACAACGCTGGTCGCGCCGTGTTGGTGCCCACCCAGGTCGTGCAGCGCGATTTGCAGGAGCATGGCTTTCGCAATGTGCGGCTGTGGTCGCGCGGGGTGGATCACCGCATGTTCTACCCGCGCGAAGGCGAACGGCTGGATGGCAAGCCGCCCATCTTTTTGTACGTCGGCCGGGTGGCGGTGGAGAAGAACATCGACGCCTTCCTGCAACTTGATCTGCCGGGCACCAAATGGGTGGTCGGTGAAGGGCCGGAGCTTGAACGCATCCGCAAGCAGTACCCCGGCGTGCGCTTTCTCGGTGTGCTCACGCAGGACGAACTCGCCAAGGTCTATTCCGGCGCCGATGTGTTCGTGTTTCCGAGCAAGACCGACACCTTCGGGCTGGTGCTGATCGAAGCGCTGGCCTGCGGCTGCCCGGTGGCGGCGTTTCCCGTGACCGGTCCGCTCGACGTGATCGGCGACAGCCCGGCCGGTGCGCTCGACAACGACCTCAAGGCCGCCTGCCTGCGCGCCCTGCAGATTCCGCGCAGCGTGGCGCTGGCGCATGCGCGCAAATTCACCTGGGAAGCGGCCTCGCGGCAGTTTCTCGATCATCTGCGCAAGGCCGTTCGCGAGAGTGGTGCGACGAGTAGTGCGACGCAAACGGCGCACTAAGAGGGTGTGAACAAATCCGCCATGTCCGCTCTTCGCGCCCAAACACCCCCGCTCGGCGTTGCAAATGCGCGCCGTGCCGACGGGCACGGCTGTGCTTTGCGCCTTGATCGGAGGCGTTTGGGCGCGCTGCTCGGCCACGCCGGATTCATTCACACCCTCTGAACCCATGGCCCAGCAGCGCGAACGCGCGCCCCTCCCCAAGCCGGAGGCGGCGCCCAATCCCTACAAAACACGCACCGGGCTTTCGCGCGTTTATCACGCAGGCATCAACTCCATGAGCGGCCTGCGCGCCGCGTGGCAGACCGAGTCGGCATTCCGCCAGGAGCTCACGCTGGCCCTCATCATGCTGCCGCTGGCGCTGTGGCTCGGGCGCACCTGGACCGAGCGGGCCGTGCTCGCAGGCAGTGTGCTGCTGGTGCTCATTGTCGAGTTGCTCAACACCGCCATCGAGTACACCGTCGACCGTGTCTCGCTGGAGCAGCACGACCTGAGCAAGACCGCCAAAGACCTGGGCAGCGCCGCCGTGCTGCTCACCCTGCTGCTGTGTGTGCTGATCTGGGCGGCTGTGTTGCTGCCGCGCATTTGAACCCAGCGCGGCGTCGCGTCGCTGCATAAGATGCGCGTCATGGAAACCGCCGCCGCCCCGCCTTTGCCCGCCCTGCCTTTGCAACGCATTGCCCGCGTGTTCGAACAACTGCGCGCCGACCAGCTCGATGTGCTGGCGCAGGTCTATGCGCCGCGTCTTGGGGTGAGCGAGGTCACAGGGCAGGGTAATGTGGGGTGGATGACCTGGGATTTCCACTTCCCCCTGCGCAAAGGCGCGTCTGCGCAGGGCGCGGTCGGCGCCACTGCGCCCGTGCTCGGCGTCGTGGTGCGACGGCTGAAACGCGCTGCCGCTACCGGCTGAACACGCCCTAATCGAGCCAGCCCTTTTTGCGGAAAAACCAGAAAGGTGCGATGACCGAG
>DZDA01000101.1 GCA_022730375.1 Thiomonas intermedia | reverse complement strand
CAGCGCAGGCGAAGCCGGAGCGTGGGGGCGCCTATTCCGGCCGAAGTTCGCGCCGCAGAATCTTGCCGACCGGCGTCTTGGGCAGTTCGCCGCGAAACTCGATGAACTTGGGCCGCTTGTAGCCGGTGAGTTGCTCGCGCAGGAAGTCGCGCAGTTGCGCTTCAGTCAGCGCCGGATCTTTTTTCACCACGAACAGCTTGACCGCCTCGCCGGAATTCGCATCGGGCACGCCCACCGCCGCGGCTTCCAGCACGCCAGGGTGCATCACCGCCACGCCCTCGACCTCGTTGGGATAGACGTTGAAGCCCGACACCAGAATCATGTCTTTCTTGCGGTCGATGATTTTCACAAAGCCCCGCGCATCGACCTCGCCGATATCGCCGGTGCGCAGAAAACCATCGGCGGTGAAGGCGCTGGCAGTCTCTTCCGGGCGGTTCCAGTAGCCGCGCATCACCTGCGGCCCCTTCAGGGCGATTTCGCCGGGCAGGCCGGGCGCCACTTCGCGGCCGTTGTCATCCACCAGTTGCAGCTCGGTGGACGGCAGCGGCAAGCCGATGGCGCCGCTGTAGCGGTCGGTATCGGTGGGGTTGCAGATGGCCGAGGGCGAGGTTTCAGACAGGCCGTAGCCTTCGCAGATGGGGCAGCCGGTGCGCTCCAGCCAGCGCTTGGCCACGGCCTCCTGCACGGCCATGCCGCCGCCCAGGCACATTTTCAGCGCCTTCCAGTTCACTGTGTCGAAGTCCGGGTGGTTGAGCAGGCCGTTGAACAGCGTGTTCACCGCGGGGAAAGAGTGCACCTCGTACTTCGCCAGTTCCTTGAGCGTCGCTGGCAGGTCGCGCGGGTTGGGGATGAGAATCATCATGCCGCCCTCCTGCGCGCTGAGCATCATGATCACGGTGAAGGCGAAGATGTGATAGAGCGGCAGCGCGCAAATGGTGTTGAGCTGCTTACCTGCAGGCAGCTTGCCCAGAGCCGGTGCATACCAGGCGGCGGACTGCACGATATTGGCGACGATGTTGCGGTGAGTCAGCGTGGCGCCCTTGGCCACGCCGGTGGTGCCACCGGTGTATTGCAGCAGGGCCACGTCTTCCGCCCCCACCTGCGGCGGGCTGAAGGCGAGGCCAGACCCTTGACTGAGCGCCGCCTTCCAGGCCACATGGCCCGGCAGCGACCAGCGCGGCACCAGCCGCTTTTTGTGCCGCACCACATAGTTGACGATGGCGCCGAGCGGAAAACCGAGGGTTTCGCCCATATTCGCCACGATCACCTGCCGCACCGCCGTGCGCGCGATGACCTGCTGCAGGGTATGGGCAAAGTTTTCGAGGATGACGATGGCCACGGCCCCGCTGTCCTTGAGCTGGTGCTCGAGTTCGCGCGGGGTGTAGAGCGGGTTGACGTTGACCACCACCAGCCCGGCGCGCAGCACGGCGGCGACCGCCACCGGATATTGCGGCACATTGGGCATCATGATCGCCACGCGGTCGCCTTTGGTCAGCCCGAGCGATTGCAGATAGGCCGCCAGCGCCGTGCTTTGCACGCCCCACTGCGCGTAGCTGGTTTTGTGGCCCATGAAGGCGTAGGCGGGACGCTCGGCGTAGGCCTTGAAGCTGCGCTCCAGCAGCGTGCCGACATTGGAAAAAATGTCCGGGTCGATGTCCGCAGGCACGCCTGCGGGATAGTTCGCCAGCCAGATCCGCTCCATGAACTGTCTCCTGCTTTGTTTTGAATGCAGCGCAACGGAAAAAAGCACGCCCGTTCGATTTCCGGAACATAGCCGATTCGGGGCGATTCGGCTAGGGGCTGCGCCCTGATCAAGTCTTCGCTTCAGCCTCAGCAGCGGCAGCGCTTTCCTCGGCCGCCGCCGCACCCAGTCGGCTGCGCAGCGCGGCGATGCGGGCCATCGCGGCGTCCTTGTTGCTGGTCTTGGGTTGCCCAGTCTGCATTTCACCGATGAAGCGGCTGGGGCTGCGCCCCGCTGCGCCGCGCCCCTGCTTGCGCTTCTGGCACCAGCTCAGCACCAGGGTCTGGCGCGCGCGGGTCACGCCCACATACATCAGGCGGCGTTCTTCTTCCTGGCTGGCATCGGTCAGCGGCCGGTCGTCGGTGAAAAACGGCAGCAGCCCCTCCTCGCAGCCGGCCAGCACCACATGCGGCCACTCCAGTCCCTTGGCGGCGTGCAGGGTGCACAGGGTCACAGCGTCGCGTTGGTCGCCGCGTTCCTGCAACTGGGTGATAAGCGAAATGGTCTGGGCGATCTGCGTGAGGCCGACCTTGTCTTCCTCGGCCTTGCGCTCGATCCAGCCGCAGAAATCGTCCACGTTTTTCCAGCGCTGCTCGGCCTCGCGTGGGTTGTCGCTGTGCTCTTCCAGCCAGGCGCGAAAGCCGATGGTCTCGAGCATCTCGCGCAGCAACTCGCCGGCCGGCGCGGTGCGAGCGCGCCATTCAATGTCGTGCAGCAGCCTGCCAAACTCGCGCAGATGATCGGCAGGGCGCGCGCCCACTGCGGCGGGCATGGAATCGCGGAACAGCGCTTCGAACATCGACACTTTCCATTGCCCGGCGAAGGTGCTCAGCGCCGCCAGGGTTTGCGGGCCGATGCCCCGGCGCGGCGTGGTGACGGCGCGCAGAAAGGCGGGATCGTCGTCGGGATTGGCCAGCAGCCGCAGATAGGCGCAGACGTCCTTGATCTCGGCCCGGTCGAAAAAGCTCTGCCCGCCGCTGACGACATAGGGAATGTTGGCGCGGCGCAGCGCCTGCTCCAGCGGCCGCGACTGGTGATTGGCGCGGTAGAGCACGGCGATGTGCGCCAGTTCGGCATTGCGGCCGCTGCGCAGCGCCTGGACGCGCGCGGCCACCATCTGCGCCTCCTCATCTTCATTCTGCGCGGCGCGCACCTCCACCGCTTCGCCCTCGCCATGCTCGCTCCACAGACTCTTGGGGTAGAGCTTGGGGTTGCTCTGAATGATGGCATTGGCCGCCCGCAAAATGGCATTGGTCGAGCGATAGTTCTGCTCCAGCTTGATGACTTCGAGCGTGGGCCAGTCGGTCTCGAGGCGGCGCAGATTGTCCAGTGTGGCGCCGCGCCAGCCGTAGATGCTCTGGTCGTCGTCGCCCACCGCGGTGAAGCGGCCCTTGTCGCCCACCAGCAAGCGCAGCAGGTCGTACTGCGCGGCGTTGGTGTCCTGGTATTCGTCCACCAGCAGGTAGCGCAGCTTGTCCTGCCAGTGGGCGCGCACGTCGGCGTGCTGCTGCAGCAGCGTGACGGGCATCCAGATCAGGTCGTCGAAATCGACCGCCTGATAGGCCTGCAGCATGTCGGCATAGCGCGCGTAAACCTTGGCGGCCACGCGCTCGTCGTCGTTCTCGGCCACGCGCGCCGCCGCCTCCGGCGTGAGCATGGCGTTTTTCCACAGGCTGATGGTCCACTGCCAGCGCCGCGCCTGGGCGTTGTCGGTGCTGGCGCCGGCATCGCGCAGCAAGCCGGTGACGTCGTCCGCTGCAAGGATGGAGAACTTGGGCTTCAACCCCAGCGCCTCGCCACTTTCACGCAACATGCGCACGCCCAGCGCGTGGAAGGTGGAAATGGCCAGCTTGCTGGCGACGCCGCGCTTGTCCACCAGCTGCGCCGCGCGTTCGCGCATTTCGGCAGCGGCCTTGTTGGTGAAGGTGATCGCGGCGATGTGTTCTGGCGCCATGCCGACGCGCAGCAGCCGCCCGATCTTGTGCGTGATGACCCGCGTCTTGCCGCTGCCCGCCCCGGCAATGACGAGGCAAGGCCCGGACAGATGGGCGACGGCACGTTCCTGGGCGGCGTTGAGCATGGGACAAACGAAGAAGCAAAGCGGTGCAGTGTAAGACCCGCACCACAGCGCGAATCAAACCACGGCCCGGTCCGCCTTCGGCTTGCCGTAGGAACGCTCGACCCTGGCGACGCGAACCGCATAGTCGACATACCACTTGGCCTTGCCCTGGGCTTGCGCGACAAGGTGCTCTGCCTGTTGTTTCCAGCGGGCCACCGCATCCAGGGACGACCAATAAGACACGGTGATGCCAAAGCCGTCTGCGCGCCGGACGCTCTCGATCCCGAGATAGCCCGCTTGTTGGGGCGCCAATTCGGCCATGCGCCGTGACATGGCCTCATAGCCAGCGTCGTCCGCGGACCGAAGGGATGAAAAAATCACAGCGAAATACGGAACCTGCGCATCAAATCAGGCTATGGGGGAAGCCGCAGGACTCTCGCTGGCCGGTGCCCCTTGCGCCCGGTAGGGCTCATCCGCAGGCAAGAAAACCCCCTCGGCCCTGGCTTGCGTCGTCCACCTGGCCACCGCCGGATGGGCGGCAACTTCCTGCACATAGCGCCAGGCCCAGTCCGGCAGCGTGGGGCGGTAGGTGAGAAAGCGCATGCAGACTGGGGCGTAGAACGCATCGACCAGGCCGAACTCGCCGAAGAGGAAGGGGCCGCCGCTGGTCTGCAGCGCGCCTTGCCACATGCGCAGGATCTGGTCGATGTCGCGCTGCACGGCCGTGTTCCAGCCCCGGCCCGGCAGATCGGCCTCGATGTTCATCACCATGTGCTCGCGCAAGGCGCCGAAGCCGCTGTGCATACTGGCGCACAGGCAGCGGGCCAGCGCCCGCTCAGCCACGTCTTGCGGCCAGAGTGCAAGCTCCGGAAAACGCTCGGCCAGGTATTCGCCGATGGCCAGCGAGTCCCAGATGCGCAGATCGCCGTCTTCGAGCACCGGCACCTTCGCCACTGGCGAGAGGGGCGACACCTGCGCGGCAAACTCGGGAGTGTCGAGCCAGTGCTGGCGTTCTTCGAAGGGAATGCCAAACGCGGTCATCGCCACCCAGGGACGCATGGACCAGGAGGAATAATTTTTGTTGCCGATGTGCAGGATGAACATGACGGGCCTTCGCGCGGGAGAGAAACGCCGCAATTGTCCCGCCCAGCCCCGCGCTTTCCAAACCGTTTTTTCGCATGGCCGCCATGCGGGCGGCGCATGGTGGATGCCCTTTGAAAATCAGCGCCCCGCAGTCGCCCGCATCGACCCGTATTCCGACTCCTGGTACTTCGGGTCGAGGTAGGTGGGGGCGATGGCCTCCAAAGACTCGGGCTGCGGCACGCCAAGCGCGGGGACGAAGCCGGGCATGGCGCCGCTGCACACGCTGTCGACCTTCATCGAATCGAGGTTGTCGCGGCTCATCACCGGCTCGCCCGGAGCGAGTTCCATCATCAGCGCCTGCAGCCGCCCCAGCGCATCGGGCAAGGGGATGATGCTGCGCCCGCAGCCGCCGCCCACCCGCGCCCACTGGCCGGAAAGCCGCACCAGTTCAGCGAGGGTGTAGGTGTTGGGGCCGCAGAGTTCGTAAGTCTGGCCGAGGGTGTCGCGCGCCTGCGGCCCCACCAGACTGCTGGCAAAAGCCGTGACCACGTCGCCGACATACACCGGGGCAAAGCGGGTTTTCGCCCCGGCCAGCGGCACGACCGGAAACACCCGCTGCAGGCTGGCGAAGGTATTGAGGAAGTTGTCTTCTGGGCCGAACACCACCGAGGGCCGAAACAGGGTGAGATCGAGCCCGGCCTGCGCCTTGAGCGCCGCCTCGCCGTCGCCCTTGGAGCGCAGGTACATCGACGGCCCGTTGGAGTCAGCTCCCAACGCGCTCATGTGCACCACGCGGCGCACGCCCTGCTGCGCACAGGCGGCGGCGATGCGGCGCGGGAGATCGACATGCGCGCGGGCGAAGTCTGCCCCGTAGGGCTGGCCGCGCTTGCCTTGCAGAATGCCCACGAGGTTGACCACGGCGTCGCGTCCGGCCACCAGTTTGGCCAGCTTGGCGTCATCATGCACATCGGTCTCGACCACATCGACCAGCGGCAGTTGCACCAGATGACGCGCGCGCTGACGGCGGCGGGTGGGCACGGTGACGAAATGATGGTCCAGCGACAGGGCGTTGACCAGGCGGCTGCCAATGAATCCGCTGCCGCCGATGACGAGAATATTCTGCTGCTGCATGAGGGTTCCTGAAAGATCGCGACAGGGCAAAGTGTGCCAGAACCCCGCCGGAAGGGGAATGCGACGCATCAAGCGCCGCCCCGCGCCCCGTATTGCCTCAGGGTTGACTGCCTTGATTGCTCGCCAGCATGGCGTCGGGCGAACCCACATCGCCCAGCCTGGCCTTGAGCGACTGCGGCTTGCCACTGAGGATGGCGGCGTACACCGTGGCGTTGGCCAGTACGCGCTTGACGTAATCGCGGGTTTCGGGAATGGGAATGTTCTCGGCGAAGATGGCGCCGGGCAGCAGCGGCTGATCGGGCAGCCCCATATTGCGCCAGCGCAGCGGCCGGCCGGGCCCGGCGTTGTAGCCCGCGGCGGCCAGCGCCTCGGAGCCGTTGAATTGTTCCAACAGCCCGCCAAGGTAGGCGCTACCGAGCTGCACGTTGACGCCCACATCGGCGATCTGGTCGTGGCTGTAATCGGTTAGGCCGATTTTGCGCGCCACCAGTTTGGCGGTGGCCGGCATGAGCTGCATCAGCCCCGAAGCGCCCACCCACGACTTGATATTGGCGATGAAGCGCGACTCCTGGCGGATCAGGCCGTAGAGAAAGGCCTCGTTCACGTCTTCGGCCTGAGAGGCTTTGCCGATGGCCTCGCGGTACGGCATGGCGTAGCGCTGCGCGATGTCCACCCCGCCCTTGACCCGTTCGCTGGTGTTGATGCAGCGATCCCAGAGCTGCTGCCGGCAGGCCAGTTCGGCAGCGCCCTGCATTTGCTGGTTGTCAAGCCCGCGCAGCGAGAAATTCCATTCGCGCACCGCCTCATTGCGCAGGTCGATGCTGAACAAGGCCAGCGAGCGCTGCAGCCCCGGCCGCATCGCCTGCTGCGCCACGGCCGACAGGGGCGCCGGGGGCAGGGAGGGCGGCAGGCTGACCTGCATGCCCAGCGCGTCGGTGGCAAGCTGGCCGTAAAAATCCCAGGGGTTCGCCACCTCGGCCAGCAGCGCGCGGCCCTCGATCGGGTGACCGAGTTTTTCGAGCGCGCGGGCGTGCCAGTAGCGCCACGACAAGTCTTTGTCGCCCTGGTCGATCAACGTGCGCGTGGCGCTGCGCACCAGCGCCCAGTCTTGCGCGCGCAGCGCGGCGCGCGCCTGCCATTCGAGCACCGTGGTCGAAGGCACAAAGGCCGGATCGGACTGGCCCATGCGGGCATACCAGCGGGCCGCTTCGGGCTGCAGATTGAGCGCGGCCGACAGACCGATGCGCCCCCAGAGCTGAGCCCGGTCTCGCGCGGGCAGCGCGGAAAAGTTGTCTTGCAGCAGGCGTGCGGCCTGCCCCGGATCTTGCCGCGCCATGCTCAGCAGCGCCAGCACCAGATATTGCCGCCGATCGGCATTGGCGATCGCCGCAGACGGCCCCCGCCGCACCACATCGAGCAGGTAACGCACTGCGTCGGAGTCGGTCTGCGCCAGAATGCGCCAGCTACCCGTCGGCAAGAAGGGCGCGAGCAGATCGCGCGCCTGCTTGGCCCGGCCGTCTTCGTAAAACCGGCGCATACGCTGCCACAGCATCTCGCGCGGCATGGCGCCGTCTTGCAGCAGCGCGCTGGCCGCGCTATTGCAGCCCGCACCGCCATAGCGCTGATCCATCCACAGCTTGAACACCTGCGCCGTCACATCGGTATGCTGGGTGACGAACTGGCTTTGCAGGTCGTAGCACTGCACCTGCGGGTCGTCGCGCATGATGAAGTGCGGATAGACGCGGTTGAAATCGGCCCAGTCTTCGCGCTTGCCCAGTTCGAGCAGCCAGTCGTTGCGCAGGCGGTCGAGCACATAGGTGTGCGGGTAGGTGCGGGCAAAGGCCTCGAAATCGGCCTGCGTGGCTTCCGTAAGCGTGGGCTTGATCGCCCAATAGGCCACCCAGGGTTCGAGCAGCGTGCCCTTGAGTTGCGGCAGGGCGTCGAGCGCGGGCTGCGGGTCGCCGCGCTGCGAGGCCTTTTGCGCGGCCAGCAGCAGCTGCGCCTGATCGACCGGAATGACGGGCATGGCCGGCATGACCACCGGCGCCGCGCTCACGCTGGCCTGCACGGCGGGCGCAGCCACACTGGCCGCAATGGGCGCAGACTGCGCCATCGCCAGCGGCGTGAGCACGCTCAAACCCAGCCCGCCGAAACCACGCACAAACCAACGCAGGAAACAACGCGCAAAGCGGCGCAAAATAAGCGGCAATAACCGATTCAATCTCATAGGACGTCAGCTTACCGTGAACCCGCCCCTGTACGACCCATTGTCCCCAGAGACTGATCAGCATTTGCGCCCCAATCTTCGGCGCGAACTGATCGCCAAACGCCAGACCCTGCCCGACCTTGAGCGCCGCGATGCCGAGCTGGCCGAGCGCCTGCTGCAGGTGCTCGACGCGCTGGAGCCCGAAACCCTCGGCGCCTACTGTGCCACCCGCGGCGAGTTCGACCCCATGCCCTCCGTCACAAAATGGCTGGCGGCGCATCCCGAATGCACCCTCGCCCTGCCCCGCGTCAAAGAAGCAACCAAGGAAATGAGCTTCTTCGCCTGGGCGCCGGGCGAGCCGCTGCGCTCCGGGCCTTACGGCATCGCCGAACCCACGGGCGAAACCGTGCTCAACCCCGCCACCCTGCTCGTCCCCTGCGTGGGTTTTGCCGACGTCGGGCTGCGCCTGGGCTACGGCGGCGGCTACTACGACCGCTATCTGGCCGGGCGCGAGGAGGTTTACACCGTGGGCCTGTGCTATGCCTGCTGCGAGCTGCACCAGCTCGACATGCAGCCGCACGACCAGCTCATGGATCTGGTGCTCACCGAAGACGGCCTGTACGGCCTGGACGCGCTCTCGCTCACCCTGGTCGATTGAAGCCCAACGCCCCGCCTCTGCTCGACCCCGCCGACCTTGCCACGAACGCCGAGGGCCAGGCGCTCAGCCCGCGCTACGGCGATGTCTACGCCAGCCGCGTCGGCGCGCTCGGACAGGCGCGCGAGGTTTACCTGCAGGGCTGCGGCCTGCTCGACACCCCGGCGCGCTGGGCCGGCCGCGAGCAGTTCACCCTGCTGGAAACCGGCTTCGGCCTCGGGGTGAACTTTCTCGCCACCTGGGCCGCGTGGCGCGCCGACCCGCAACGCTGCGCCCGGCTTGATTACGTCAGCCTGGAACTGCACCCGGTAAGCGCCGCCGATCTGCTGCGCCATGCGCCGGCTGAATTGCAAGACCTTGCCGCGGAACTGGCCGCGCAATGGCCGCCGCCCGTGCGCGGCCTGCACCGCATCCTTCTTGATGCGAACAGGCTGGACGCCCCTCACGCTCCGGCTGCGCCTGCGCTGTCCGCCGAGAAAGCCATCCCCACCCCAACCCTCCCCACAAGTGG
>DZDA01000100.1 GCA_022730375.1 Thiomonas intermedia | reverse complement strand
CGCGCAGCGGCAGGTCTGGGGGCGCTCTCATGACAAGCGCCGGGCGAGTTCACTGCCCAGCGCCAGCAGGGTGAGGGTGGGCGGCAGCCCCCAGGGCTCGGGAATGACCGAGGCGTCGCACACATGCAGATTCGGGCTATGGCAGCTCAGGCGTTCGTCGAGCATCTCGCCCAGACGCACGCTGCCGCCGGGGTGCGCCGCCACCCAGGGCGACACATAAGGCTTGCCCGATCCGGCAGCCTTCAGCACCGCGCGCGCCTGCTCCACGCCCGCGCGCATTTTCAGCCGGTCGCCCGGCCCGAAGCGCCGCCAGGGGCGTCCGTGCGGGTCGATGCGGCCTTCGATGTCGTCGCGGATTTTCACCATGACCATCGCCGTGTGGCCGTAGCTGAGCAACTGATCGGGCCGACCGGCCGCCCAGGTAAAGGCGCGGAAAAAGTTGGCCGGAACGGTGATGTCCGACAGCATGTAGCCAGCTTCGGTGTTGAAATAACCCGCCGACATGGAGATGTCGTGCGCGCGCCGCGGGGTCGGCACATGGCCCATCACAATGCGCAGCGGGTCGCAGAAAAAGCCGTCACCCGCCTGCTCCACGCCGCTGTGCTGCAGGATGGCCGGGCTGGCAATGCCGCCGGCGCTCAGAATGACCCGTCCTGCCCGGAAGATTTGCGTCGCGCCGCCGTGGTGTTGCGCTTCCACCCCGATGGCCCGGCCCTGGTCGAACAGCACGCGCGTGACCCGAACGCCGGTCTGCAGATCCGCGCCGTGGCTGACCGCCTGCTGCAACAGCGTCTTCGCCGACCAGAAGGCCTTCGGCGGGCAGATGCCCTGTGCGCAGCGCGACTGGTCGATCATCTTGGGCAGCGGCTGCCAGGGCAGACCCAGAGACTGTCCGGCACGCATCAGCAGGGAGGGAATCGGCGTGAGCAGATCGTCGCGCAAAGGGGCGTGCGGCAGTTCGGACTGCACCCGTTCGAGCGCGGCGGCAAGGTCGATGCCGTGACGGGCAAACATCGCCAGCGGCGGGGGCGTGGCGGTGTGATAGAAGGTGACCGATCCTCCGCCCACCCGCAGGCTGCGCAGCAGCACCACGCCGGGCGCGATGTGCATTGCCTCCTTGCGGCGTAGCAGCTTGAGAAGCTGGGTGCCAGGCGGCGGCCCCGAACCCTGTTCCAGAATGCGCACCCGCGCGCCGGCGCGGGCCAGATCGCGCGCCACCATGGCGCCCGCCGGACCCGACCCGACCACGAGGACGTCGGGTATCGGCGCGGCGTCAGTCATGCGGGCGCGATGCGTCGCAGGCGCTCAGGCCGCCAACAACTGCCGCAGCACGAAGGGCAGGATGCCGCCGTTGCGGTAGTAATCGACCTCGATCGGCGTGTCGATGCGCAGCTTGAGCTTGACCTGCTGCTTGCTGCCGTCCGCCCGGGTGATGGTCAGCAGGGCGTCCTGCTGCGGCCGCAGGGTATCGCCCAGATCGACGGCGAAGCTCTCGTCGCCCTTGATGCCCAGCGACTCCCACGAATCATTGCCGAGGAACTGCAGCGGCAACACGCCCATGCCCACCAGATTGGAGCGGTGGATGCGCTCGAAACTGCGCGCCGCCACGGCCTTCACGCCCAGAAGCTGCGTGCCCTTGGCCGCCCAGTCGCGGCTGGAGCCGGTGCCGTATTCCTCGCCGGCGAAGATGACCGTGGGCGTGTCATCGGCGATGTACTGCATCGCGGCGTCGTAGATGAACATCTTCTTGCCAGTCGGCTGGAACAGGGTCACGCCGCCTTCTTCACGCGAGCCGTCAGCGCCAGCCGGAATCATCAGGTTCTTGATGCGCACATTGGCGAAAGTGCCGCGCATCATCACCTCGTGGTTGCCGCGGCGTGAGCCGTAGGAGTTGAAGTCGGCCTTAAGCACCCCGTTGGCCTGCAGCCATTGTCCGGCGGGCGAGGTTTCCTTGATCGGGCCTGCGGGCGAGATGTGATCGGTCGTCACCGAGTCGCCGAACAGCGCCAGCGCGCGCGCGCCCTGCACCTGCAGCGACGTGGCCGCAGGCTGCATGCCGAACCCGGCGAAGAACGGCGGCTCGGCGATATAGGTGCTCTTGGGCCAGTCGTACACCTGCCCCTTCACGCCTTCGATCTTCTTCCACAGCTTGCCCGGTTGCGTGGCGACCTGCGCGTAGTTCTCGCGGAACACCTTGGGGTTCATGGCGAACTTCATCAGCTTGTCGATTTCTTCGCTGCTCGGCCAGATGTCGCCCAGATAGACCGGCTTGCCGCCTTTGCCATAGCCCACGGGTTCGGTCATCAGGTCGCGGCGCACCGTACCGGCAATGGCATAGGCCACCACCAGCGGCGGGCTGGCGAGGAAGTTGCCCTTGATGCTGGGGTGGATGCGCGCCTCGAAGTTGCGGTTGCCCGAGAGCACGGCGGCGCACACCAGATTGTTGGCGGTGATGGTGGCCTCGATGTCGGGCGCCAGCGGCCCGGCGTTGCCGATGCAGGTGGTGCAGCCGTAGCCCGCAAGGTAGAAGCCCAGTTTTTCGAGGTAGGGCAACAGGCCGGCTTTTTCCAGATATTCCGTCACCACGCGCGAGCCGGGGGCCAGCGAGGTTTTGACATGTTTTTTCACCTTCAACCCGGCTTCGACGGCCTTTTTGGCGAGCAGCCCGGCAGCCAGCAGCACACTGGGGTTGGAGGTGTTGGTGCAGGAGGTGATGGCGGCGATGAGCACGTCGCCATCGGCGATGTCCAGTCCGGACGATCCGGCTGCGGATTTGACGTCGGCGTGCGCGGCGCTGCGGGTGGAACGGTTGTCCACCATCTCGACCACATCCCGCTCAGCCCCCGGAGCAGTGTCTGGGCCGTCGCCATTGCTCTTGCCGTTGCTGGTGACGGGGAATCTCTGGTTCAGACGGTCTGCAGGCTGGTTGAAGCCGTTGTCGGCCACCGGCGCCGAAAACAGTTTCTCGAACTGGTGGCTGACTTCACTCAGCGCGATGCGGTCTTGCGGCCGCTTGGGGCCGGCCAGCGAGGGCTCGACCGTGCCGAGATCGAGGGTGAGGGTCTGCGAGTAGTCGATCTGCCCGGCCTTGGGCACGCCGAACAGCTTTTGCGCCTTGAAGTAGGCCTCGAACAGCTCGATCTCGCTTTTGGTGCGGCCGGTGCCCTTGAAGTAGTCGAGGGTCTTGCCGTCCACCGGGAAGAAGCCCATGGTGGCGCCGTATTCGGGGGCCATATTGCCGATGGTGGCGCGGTCGGTGACCGACAGGCTGGCGGTGCCTTCGCCGAAGAACTCGACGAACTTGCCGACCACCTTGGCCTTGCGCAGCATTTCGGTGATGGTGAGCACCAGATCGGTGGCGGTCACGCCGCCGCGCAGCTTGCCCTTGAGCTCCACGCCCACCACGTCGGGGGTGAGGAAGTAAACCGGCTGACCGAGCATGGCCGCTTCGGCCTCGATGCCGCCCACGCCCCAGGCCACCACGCCGATGCCGTTGATCATGGTGGTGTGGCTGTCGGTGCCCACCAGGGTGTCGGGATAGGCGACGCCGTCCTTTGTTTTATGCACGCCGCGGGCGAGATATTCGAGGTTGACCTGGTGCACGATGCCGAAGCCCGGCGGCACGACGCCAAAAGTGTCGAACGCCTGCATGCCCCACTTCATGAACTGGTAGCGCTCGCGGTTGCGCTGGAACTCGATCTGCATGTTCAGGTCGAGCGACTTCTTGTTGCCGTAGTCGTCGACCATGACCGAGTGATCGACCACCAGATCGACTGGCACCAGCGGCTCGATGGACTTGGGATTTTTGTGTTGTTGCGCGGCGGCGTTGCGCATCGCGGCCAGATCGACCAGCAGCGGCACGCCGGTGAAGTCTTGCAGCACCACGCGGGAGACGACAAAGGGAATTTCATCGGTGCGGGCGGCGTTGGGCTTCCACCCGGCGATCTGCTTGACATGCTCGGCGCTGACCTTCTTGCCGTCGCAGTTGCGCAGCACGGATTCGAGCACGATGCGGATGGACACCGGCAGACGCGACAGATCCGTGCCCAGTTCTTTGGCGAGTTGCGGCAGGGAATAGAACGACGCGGACTTGCCCGATGCGGTCTTGAAGGTCTTGCGGGTTTTGGCGTAGGCGTGGGCGGGCGTGGCGCTGGCGGGTTTGGCTGGCATGGGGGTCTCCGGGGTCAGATGACGTACAGATCAACGTAGTCGTGCACAGGCATGGATTCAAGCAAGTTCTGATCCAGCGACACGTCGAAAATGGCCTGTTGTTGCTTGCCAGGAAAGCGCCGCGCCAGGTTGGTGCGGAACTTGGCTTCGAGCAGGGGAATGCCGTCGGCACGGCGGCGCTTGTGGCCGATGGGATACTCGACGGCGATCTCGGGCAGCACCGAGCCGTCTTTGAGGGTCACGGTGAGGGCGTTGGCGATGGAGCGCTTTTCGGGGTCGTGGTAGTCGCGGGTGTATTGCGGGTCTTCGACGCAGCTGATCCTGTCGCGCAGGGCGTCGATGCGCGGGTCGGCGGCGATAACGTCTTCATAATCACCCGCAGTGAGGCGGCCATACAGCAGCGGCACGGCCACCATGTATTGAATGCAGTGGTCGCGGTCGGCCGGGTTGTTCAGCGGGCCCTTCTTGTCGATGATGCGGATGCAGGCCTCATGCGTGCGGATGACGATGCTGGCGATGTCGTCCGGGCTCTTGCCTTCTGCGCGAAGTTGCTGGTGCAGGGTCATGGCCGCCTCGACCGCGGTCTGGCTGTGGAACTCGGCCGGGAAGCTGATCTTGAACAGCACGTTCTCCATCACATAGCTGCCATAGGGGCGCTGAAACTTGAACGGCTGACCGCCGAAGCTCACGTCGTAAAAGCCCCAGGTCTTGGCGCTCAGCACGCTGGGGTAGCCCATTTCGCCGGTCTTGGCGATGAGCGCCAGACGCACGCCGCGGCTGGTGGCATCTCCCGCGGCCCAGCTCTTGCGGCTGCCGGTGTTGGGGGCGTGTCGGTAGGTGCGCAGGCTCTGCCCGTCCACCCACGCCAGCGAGACGGCGTTGATGATTTCGTCGCGCGACAGGCCCAGCATGCGCGCGACCACGGCGGTGGTGGCCACTTTGACCAGCACCACATGATCGAGGCCGACCTTGTTGAAGCTGTTTTCCAGCGCGATCACGCCCTGGATTTCATGCGCCTGGATCATGGCGGTGAGCACGTCGCGCATGGTCAGCGGCGGCTTGCCCGCGGCCACGGCGTTGCGGCTGAGCCAGTCGGCCACAGCCAGGATGCCGCCCAGGTTGTCGGACGGGTGACCCCATTCCGCCGCCAGCCAGGTGTCGTTGAAATCCAGCCAGCGGATCATCGCGCCGATGTTGAACGCGGCCTGCACCGGGTCGAGCTGGAACTGGGTGCCGGGCACCTTGGCGCCATGCGGAACCACGGTGCCGGGCACGAGGGGGCCGAGCAGCTTGGTGCAGGCGGGATACTCCAGCGCTTCCAGTCCGCAGCCCAGGGTGTCGATCAGACAGTTTCGCGCCGTGGAATACGCCAGTGCGCTCTGCAGATCGGTTTTGAGGACGTAGTCGGCTATGTCAGCCAGAACTTGGTCGGGGGCGGGGCGGACGTTGGAAATCGCTGAGGACATGAGACGGGGGATCAGTGGACGGGAACGCAGTCGTCGGCCAGTCGCGTCATGTTCTTTTTGTCGAACAGCATGCTCTTGGTCGGGATCTGAATGAGGACGAAGCCAGCCTTGGCATCGTCGAAGTGGTAGGCGCCAGTGGAGGTGGGCTTACGCTTGAGGATGTAGTCTTTCCGGTTCCAGGTCAGCAGCACGGCCTGGTCGTTGGCGCCTTCGACCTTGACGTCCATCGGCAGGCGGCGGCTGCCGCACACCATGCGTCCGGCCTTGAGCGCAAACACCGGGTTCACATCGGGAAAGCCGTTTTCCGTGCCGGGCACGCGGGCGCCGGGGGCATTGCTGGTCAGCAGGGCCGGGGTGGCTGTGGCGGCAGTGGCCACGATGGTCGGCTCGGCCTTGGTTGTGCTGTGAGTGGCAGCGGTTGCGGCATCCGCTGTTTTCACCTTGCTGCCCTGCGTTTGTGCATGGGCAGGCAGCGCAAGGGCGCAGGACAGACCGACAACTCCGGACAGGAAAAAGAACTTACGTTTCATCTTGAACACTCCACGAACTGGAACACGGAAAAAAACCGCTCCAGGTCGAGGCGAGTGACAAGCCGGGCGCGCGAGCATGGCGGGAAGTGCGCGGGACGAGTCAAGGACGCTGTGCGAGCGGCACGAACTGCAAATTTTCCGGGCCAGTGTAATTCGCGCTGGGTCGAATAATCTTGTTGTCCTGTCGCTGTTCCACCACATGGGCGCTCCAGCCGCTGGTGCGCGAAATTACGAACAGCGGGGTGAACATGGCGGTGGGCACGCCCATGAGGCTGTAGCTCACAGCGCTGAACCAGTCGAGATTGGGGAACATCTTTTTCACGTCCCACATCACCGTCTCGAGACGCTCGGCCACGTTGAACAGGTGCATATTTTTCTGGTCGGCTGAAAGCCGCCGGGCGACTTCCTTGATGACCTTGTTGCGCGGATCGGCGATGGTGTAGACCGGATGGCCGAAGCCGATGACGACTTCCTTGTTGGCCACGCGCTCGCGGATGTCGGTCTCGGCTTCGTCGGGGCTGGCGTAGCGCCGCTGAATGTCAAGCGCCGCTTCGTTGGCGCCGCCATGCTTGGGGCCGCGCAGGGCGCCGATGGCTCCGGCGATGGCGCTGAACAGGTCGCTGCCCGTTCCGGCGATGACGCGGGCAGTGAAGGTGGAGGCGTTGAACTCATGCTCGGCGTAGAGGATGAGCGAGGTGTGCATCGCCCGTTCCCACAACGCGCTGGGCTTGTGGCCGTGCAGCAGGTGCAGGAAGTGGCCGCCGATGGAGTCGTCATCGGTCTCGACCTCGATGCGGCGGCCGTTGGCGGCGTAATGCCACCAATACAGCAGCATCGAGCCCTGGCAGGCCATGAGTTTGTCGGCAATGTCGTGGGCGCCGGCCACGTTGTGATCGTCTTTCTCGGGCATGACGCAGCCCAGCACGGAAACACCGGTGCGCAGCACGTCCATCGGATGGGCCGAAGGCGGGAGTTGCTCCAGCGCGGTTTTCACCGCGACCGGCAGGCCGCGCAGGCGGCGCAGCTTGGTCTTGTAGGCCGCGAGTTCGGCGGTGTTGGGCAGTTTGCCGTGCACCAGCAGGTGAGCGATCTCTTCGAATTCGCAGGTCTCGGCCAGATCGAGAATGTCGTAGCCTCGGTAGTGCAGATCGTTGCCGGTGCGGCCGACGGTGCACAGGGCCGTGTTGCCTGCCGTGACCCCGGAAAGCGCTACCGATTTTTTCGGCTTGAAGGTCATGCCAGCGGGGGCTGCGTTATCGCTCATGGGTTTGTCTCCTCGGAATGGAGTTCGGTTCAGGATGGGTTCTTGCCGGAAAAAATGGCGTCGAGCCGCTGCTCGTAGACGTGATAGCCGATGCTCTCGTACAACTCGGCGCGGGTCTGCATGAGCGGCACCACGGCCTTTTGCGTGCCCTCGCGCCGCAGCGTTTCATACACGGTCTGCGCCGCCTTGTTCATGGCGCGAAAGGCTGAGAGCGGGTAGAGCGCCATGGCCACTCCGGCGCTGCGCAACTCTTCCACGGTGAACAGCGGCGTGGCGCCGAATTCGGTGATATTGGCCAACAGCGGCACGCCGACGGCGGCGCCGAACTTACGGTAGGTGTCGAGATCGAGAGCGGCTTCGGCGAAGATGGCGTCGGCCCCGGCTTCGGCGCAGGCGCGAGCGCGGGAGATTGCCGCGTCCAGCCCCTCGACCGCGATGGCGTCGGTGCGGGCGATGAGGTAGAAGTCGGGATCGGTACGGGCGTCCACCGCGGCCTTGATGCGATCAACCATTTCGCCGCTACTGACGATTTCTTTGCCGGGCCGGTGGCCGCAACGCTTGGCGCCCACCTGGTCTTCGAGGTGCAGCGCTGCGGCGCCAAATTTGATGAGGCTTTTGACGGTGCGCGCAATGTTGAAGGCGCTGGGGCCGAAGCCGGTGTCCACGTCCACCAGCAGCGGCAGCTCGCAGACATCGGTGATGCGGCGCACGTCGGTGAGCACGTCATCGAGGGTGTTGATGCCCAGATCGGGCATGCCCAGCGAGCCGGCCGCCACGCCGCCGCCCGAGAGGTAGATGGCCTTGAAGTCCGCCCGCTGGGCGAGCAAGGCGTGGTTGGCGTTGATCGCGCCCACGATCTGCAGCGGGCTTTCCTGTTGTAGTGCGAGGCGGAAGCGCCCGCCTGCAGTTTGGGTCGTCATGGCCGTTCAGAGCAGATGCTGCACGCCGGCCTTCTCTTCTTCGATCTCGGCGAGGGTTTTGTTGATGCGCTCCTGAGAGAACGCGTCGATGGGCAGATCGCGCACCAGTTGGTATTCGCCGCCCGCGCAGGTGACCGGGAAGCCGAACATCGTCTGCTCGGGAATGCCGTAAGACCCGTCCGACGCAATGCCCATGCTGACCCACTTGCCGTTCGTGCCCAGCACCCAGTCATGCATGTGGTCGATGGCGGCATTGGCTGCGGACGCGGCGGAACTCAGGCCGCGCGCCTCGATGATGGCCGCGCCGCGCTTGCCTACGGTGGGCAGGAACACGTCGCTGTTCCAGACTGGGTCGTTGATCAGGTCTTTGACCGACTGGCCGCCGACGGTGGCGAAGCGGTAATCGGCGTACATGGTCGGGGAGTGATTACCCCAGACGCAGACTTTTTCCAGATCGGCCACCGCCTTGCCGGTTTTGGCGGCGAGTTGGCTGAGCGCGCGGTTGTGATCCAGGCGCATCATCGAGGTGAAATTCTTCGACGGCAGATCGGGCGCGGATTTCATCGCGATGTAGGCATTGGTGTTGGCCGGATTGCCGACCACCAGCGTCTTGACCGTGCGCTTGGCCACGGCGTTGAGCGCCTTGCCCTGCGCCGTGAAAATCTGCGCATTGGCCGACAGCAGGTCGCGGCGCTCCATGCCGGGGCCGCGCGGGCGGGCGCCGACCAGCAGGGCATAGTCCACATCCTTGAAGGCGGTCATGGGGTCGCCGTGCGCGCTCATGCCGGCCAGCAGCGGAAAGGCGCAGTCTTCAAGTTCCATCATCACCCCGCCCAGCGCCTTCTGGGCCTTTTCGTCAGGAATCTCCAGGAGTTGCAGAATCACCGGCTGGTCGGCGCCCAGCATCTGGCCAGAGGCAATGCGAAACAGCAGGGCATAGCCGATCTGGCCAGCGGCTCCGCTGACAGTCACGCGTACGGGGGCTTTGGACATGGGGAAAACTCCTGGGTCTATAGGGGTTGATGGAGCAGGCGCCCTGCCTGAATGGCACAACTCAGTGGCACA
>DZDA01000099.1 GCA_022730375.1 Thiomonas intermedia | reverse complement strand
TGGCCGCTGGAAGGTTTGCACCTGCCGGGCGGCCAGCCCAGTCTGGCGGCCAAGGATGCGGCGGCGCCCCGGCTGGCGCAGGCCGAGGTTTACGACTGAGCGCCCCCGCGAGGGGGCTCAATAATCCTTGGGGCGGCCCTGCGTTTTCTTAGGGGTCTCGGCCCAGCCGGTTTGCAGCCATTCTGCCCAGTCGAGCGCACCGTTTCGCTGGGCTTGTGCCGCAGCGGCCGACCAGTCGTAGTTCACCGCGATCAGTTCCACCTGCCAGCCCCCGTTTGTTTTGCGTTCGCAAAGGACGTAGCGCGCATGCGGACTGCCATTGCGAATCCAGTGCAGCCCCGCATGATCGTCGTCATAGGCCTGCAGGCCCACGCTTCCTGCGTTGACCACCAGCGGTCCGCCGGGCACCTGCATCACACCGGGATGATGGCTGTGTCCGCAGACGACGAGTTCGGCGTCGATGCCGTGCAGGCGTTGCCGCACTTCGTCGGGTGTGGCCGCCCGCACGCCCGCCGAATCGGCAGTATCGACGGTATCGAGCAGATAGTGCAGATCACTGTCAGGGCGGCCATGCACCATGAGTACGCCGGGCAGAGGCGTCAGGCGGACGGGCAGCGCAGCCAGCCAGGCATGCTGCGCTGCCGTGGTGTGCTCGAAAGCGTATTGATCGGAGGTGCCGCCGCGGCGGCGGGCACAGGTCAGCAATTGCCGCTCGTGATTGCCGGCAATCGTCGGCAGGCTCAGCGCCATCAGGCGGTCGGCTGTCTCACTCGGCCACAGCGGGCCGCTGAGCAGATCGCCGCAGTTCACGGTGAGGTCCGCGCCACGGCGGGCGATATCGGCCAGCACCGCGTCGAGCGCGGGCAGATTGC
The DNA here is from genome assembly GCA_022730375.1 of Thiomonas intermedia. Classification (GTDB taxonomy): domain Bacteria; phylum Pseudomonadota; class Gammaproteobacteria; order Burkholderiales; family Burkholderiaceae_C; genus Thiomonas; species Thiomonas intermedia_C. Next base: position 8,659 of record DZDA01000099.1, on the reverse strand, counting down.
CGTGAATGTCGCTGATGATGGCCAGACGCATGATGCGATGTCGCGGGGTAGAAAGTTCCATCTTGCCACAGCGGCAAGCCAAAGGCCAGCGCAGAAGTCGGTGCACTGAAATAATGCACCCATGCCTTCCAAAAGCCACTCCTTGCTTGACCCAAGCACCGTTCTTCTGCTGACCCTTCCGCCTTTGTTCTGGGCTGGCAATGCTGTAGTGGGGCGGCTGATGGTGGGGCAGATTCCGCCGCTGGCCTTGAGTTTTTACCGCTGGCTGTTTGCTCTGCTGCTGGCGCTGCTCATCGTCGGGCCCGATCTGTGGCGCAACCGGGCGGTGCTGCACAGTAAGTGGAAGTCGCTCGCCGTCATGGGCATTCTGGGGGTGGGCAGCTACAACTCGCTGCAATACGTGGCGCTGGAGACGGCGACGCCGCTCAATGTCTCGCTCATCACCGCGAGTGCGCCCGTGTTCATCCTGCTCATCGGCGGGGCGTTCTACAAACAGCCCGTGGGACGGGCGCAATGGATCGGTGCCTTGCTGTCGATCGCCGGGGTGGCGCTGGTCGTGGCCAAGGGCGACCTGGCGCATCTGACGGCGCTGCACTTCGCGCCGGGCGATCTCATCATGCTCGTGGCCGTGTTTCTGTGGGCTATCTACACCTGGGAACTGCGGCAGCGGCCCCTGGGCCTGGCGCCGATGACTTCGCTGGCGGCGCAGATGGTCTGGGGCGTGCTGGCCATCCTGCCCTTCATGCTGGCCGAACGCTGGATCAGTGGCCAGACCACGCATTGGGGCGGCCCGGTCTGGTTGGCGCTGGCCTATGTGGCGGTGCTGCCGTCGCTGCTGGCTTACTGGTGCTGGGGCAGCGCGGTGGGCAAGGTCGGGGCGCAGATTCCGGCGTACTTTGGCAATCTGGCGCCCTTGTTCGCCGCGCTGCTGAGCTGGTTGTTCCTGGGCGAAACCATTCACTGGTATCACTTGTGGGCGGCTTTGCTGATCTTCGCCGGGATTCACGTCGCGCTCAACGCGCGCCAGCAGCCGGTGCCGCTGGAGCAGGAATTGTGAAGTCTTGCACACAATCCGCGGTTCTATACCGATGTCCGGGAATGGGGCGTTGTGGTGGTTTGCCAGCGCAGGGTAAAGTGCAGCAAGCTTGAAACCGCCCCGATTATGTCCACTGCCCCGATTGAATGACTTCCGAGCCGAACGTCAACGACGCCTCACCCGATACCCTGACATTCGGGATGGAGCGGCAGACCGAACTGCCCCTGTTTGCCTCTGGTCAGGCGCCGCAACTGGCGCCGACGCCCATCGTGCAGCGCTGGATTCGCCGCACCTACTGGACGCTGTTCATCACCTTCGTCGTGTTGGCGCTGGTCTATGCCGTTACCTCCTGGCGGGGGCAGCGGGAGATTCTCTATGGCTCGCTCGACACCAGCTCCAGTTTTCTGGTGAGCGCCACGCAGTCTTACTTTCAGGGTTTTTCGTCGGTGCTCGAAGCCACTGGCTCCGACCTTCAAGACAAGGCTGATTTGCTGCAACACCCCGAAGTGCTGCAGATTCTGCTCGAGCGCAGGCAGGCGCTGCTGCCGGGTTCGCTGTCCATCAACATCGTGTCGGCCGACGGCCGTCTGCTGGGCAGCTCGCTGCGCTCGGACAAACTCCCCGATCTGCAGCACTATCCCGATCTGCTGCATGCGCTGGCGCGCCTGCGCGCCCAGCCGCAAAAAAACAAGCTCATCATCGGTCGCCCCCTGATTGGGCCGCTGGTGGGTAAATGGGTGATCCCGCTGGTGCGCGAGATTCCCGCGGGGCAGACGCATCCGGCGTTCTACGTCATTGCCGCGGTCAGCACCCAGACTTTTCTGCAGCAAACCCTGGCGAACACGGCGCTTCCTTACCGCGGTATTGCCGCCGTGCTGGCGCGCAACGATGGCTATGTGCTCGCCCGCTGGCCAGCACCCAAAGAAGCGTCTTTCTTCTCCAAGCCTCAGACCGGGGTGTTCGTCCGGTCTTTGACCGATCAGCCGGCGACCCATAGTGCGCATTACGAGGGTTGGGTCGTGGCGGACGGTTCGATGCGCATCGGCAGTTGGCAGCGGCTGCCGGGCTATCCCGATCTGGCGGTGGCGGTTTCGGTGCCGAGCAGTCTGCTGTGGACGCAATACCTGCACACCATCTGGCCGCCGATGGTCGGGTTGCTGCTGTTGTTGCTGTTGCTCACCGTGCTGTATCGCTACGCCACGGGCCAGATCGGCCGCGAACAGGCGCTGGCGCAGGCCCAGCAGCAGCGGCTGCGCACCCTGGCCATCACCGATCCGCTCACGGCGGTCGGCAACCGCACGCTATTGCGCGAGCGGCTTCAGGTGGCGCTTGAAACAGCCTGGAGACGTCAGGGCGAATTCGGTCTGCTCCTGCTCGATCTCGATGGCTTCAAGCAGGTCAACGATGCCTATGGGCACTCGGCCGGCGATGCCTTGCTGCGCGAAACCGCGCAGCGCCTGAAGACCATCCTGCGCGAAGGTGAAATCATGGCCCGCATGGGCGGTGACGAGTTCGCCGTGCTGCTGACGGAAGGCCATGGCAGCGGCGACACTGCGGCCGAAGCGGCGGCGCAGCGCATCCTCTCGGCGCTGCGCCAGTCCTTCGATCTGGGCGTGGGTCGGCAGGCGTCGATTTCGGTGAGCCTGGGCTGCGCGCTTTATCCGCAGGACGGCGGCGATGCCGAGACCTTGCTGCGCCGCGCCGATCTGGCGCTCTATGCCGCCAAGGCCGCCGGGCGAGATCGCTACCTGCGTTTCAAGCCCGATTTCGAGCGCGAGGCGCAGCGCCAGAAAAATCTGCTCGAAAGCGTGGAGGCCGCTTTGCAGCAAGGGCGGCTGTCGCTCAATTACCAGCCTATCGTGGCCATCGGTGGAGACCCGGCACGCCCGGCGGTGGTGGGCGTCGAAGCCCTGCTGCGCCTGCGCTCAGAGCAGGGCGGGCAGATGGAGGCGGCCGAGTTTTCCAGCGTGCTCGATCACGGGCGCCTGGCGCGCGCCATTGGCCGCTTCGTGCTCGATCAGGCGCTGACCCAGGGCGCGCAGTGGCGGGCCGAGGGACTGGAGTTGCATATCGCCGTCAACATCAGCGCCGAGCATCTGCTGGCGCCCGAGTTTCTGGATGATCTGCATCAGGCGCTGCACAACCATCCCGGTTTTCCCGCGAGCGGGCTGATGCTCGAAGTTACGGAGTCGGCGCCGCTGCGCAATCTGGAGCAGGCGCGGCAGGTTTTGCAAAGCTGTCAGGATCTCGGCCTGAGCGTTGCGCTCGATGACTTCGGCACCGGCTCGGCCTCGCTCACCTATTTGCAGCAGTTGCCCGCGCAGTCGATCAAGATCGATCAGTCCTTCGTGCGCGACATGGTCAACGACCCAAAAGATTTCGCCATCGTCTCCGCTGTGGTCACTGCCGCCAATCTGCTCGGGCTGGAGGTCATTGGCGAGGGCGCCGAAACCCTGGAGCATCTCTCGGTGCTGGCAGCGATGAACTGCACCCTGGCGCAGGGCTACGCCATTGCCCGCCCGCTGCCCGCCGACGCCGTGGCCACCTGGGTGCAGACCTGGGTGCGGCCCACGGCCAATCTGCGCGCCACCGAGTTTCCGCGCGAAGTCGAGGTGGCGCAGCTGCGCCGGGTGGAGCGGCTGCAGCAGGCGGTGCGCGGCGAAGCGCCGTTTCCCGACCATGTACTCGATGTGGCGGCAGAAAACCAGTGCCACCTCGGTTTGTGGCTGAACGGCCAGGGGCGGCTGTATTACGGCCGCGACCCGCGCTATGCCTTGCTGCTTGAACAGCATGCCGAAATCCACGAGCTCGCGCGCCAGGCCAAGGCGGCGCTGGACGTGGGCGACTTGAAGGACGCGCGCCGCCTGGGACAGGATGTGGCCGAGCTCAGCGCCATCGTGCTTGCGGGCATCCGCCAGCTCAGCGCCACGCCTCAGGATTGAGCCGCTGCTGCTGCTGCTGCTGCCGCCGCCGCGGCCACCACCTCGCCCAACTCAATCACCGCCAGCGCGTAAAACGCCGACTGGTTGTAGCGGGTGATGACGTAAAAATTGTCTGTGCCCAGCACATAATCGGGCGGCGCCCCGGCATTGGGCAGTTGCACCACGGCCAGCTTGCCCGCATGCGCGCGGGCCTGCGGCAGCAGCGGCAGGCCCATCGCCGCAAGCTGGTCGGCGGTGAAGGTCGGCGTGATGTCGGGCCCGAGCAAGGTGTCGAGACTGGCTTGCGGCAGATCGGGCGGCAACTGCAGGGGGAAGTGCGCTGGCTGCCCGCGCACCCAGCCTTTGGCGGCCAAGTAGCTGGCCACCGAGCCGATGGCGTCTGCGGGGTCGCTGATCAGGTCGATGCCGCCGCCGTTGTCGAAGTCCACCGCATAGTTCAGGATGCTCTCGGGCATGAACTGCGGCATGCCGATGGCCCCGGCATACGAGCCGCGCACCTGTAGCGGGTTGCGTGCGTCTTGTGCGCACCACTGGAAAAAATCACCAAGCTGCACGCCGAAGTAAGCGCTGCGGTCACGCGGCGCTTGCGCGGGGTAACGCAGCGCTAGTGTGGAGAGTGCATCGACCACGCGGAAGTTGCCCATATTGCGGCCATAAATCGTCTCCACCCCGAGGATGCCCGCGACGATGTGCGGCGGCACGCCGTAGCGCTCCTGCGCCCGCTGGAACCACACGCCGAATTCCTGCATGAAGTCGCTGCCGGCATTGATGCGCAGGTTGTCGAGAAACCGGCTGCGGTACACCCGCCAGTTTTTCTTGCCCGGCGGCCCCGGCAGGATGAGCCGGGCCACCGTGGCGCTGTACTGCGCCCGGCCGATCAGCCGCGCCACCAGCGCTTCTGGCAGCTTGTTGCGCTCTACGATCCGCGCAATCAAGGCCTGTGCGGCGCCGACACTCCAGTCGCCCAGTTCCGCGGAGGGCGCCGGTGTGGTCGGAGCCACGCCGCTCACGCCGGGAAGCGGCGCGGATGCGCCCACGCTCTGTGCCTGGGCAGGCGGAAACAGCGCGGCCAGCGCCAGTCCGGCGCCAGCGTGCAGGCAGCGTCGGCGGCCCATGTTGTCGGGAGGGAAGGAGGCTTGCGGGGGTTTCAACATCGGGGTGGGCGGCAGGCGGAGCAATTCCGACATGTTCGCACGTCGGCGCTTTCCGACGGACTCAAGCGCAGGGCGCGTCGGGCGATTCAACATCTCGTCACATTTGATGTGTAGCTTTTAGTGTTGCGCCGTAACCCTATTGTCTGCGGCCGTTCCCTGATGGAGTTCAAGATGTCCCAATCCCCAGCCAATCCTTCACGTCGCCAGGCACTGAAACTGTTCGGTGGCGCGCCTTTGCTGCCGCTGAGCGCCGGCCTGGGTGGTTCCGCTCTGCTCGCCGCCTGCGCTAGCGGTTCGACGGCGGCCACTGCGGCTGCCGCCACCCCCACGGCCGCAGCATTCACCGCAATGGCCGCCCCCGGCATCGCCGACCCGGCGAGCATGGCGACGACCAACGTCGCCTCTGCGCTCAAAGTGGCCTACAGCGATGGCAGCAGCCAGACTTACCAACTCGGTTATCAACCGTTTTTCATCACCGGCCAGAAAGTACCGGATGGCAAGGGCGGCACCCTGATTGCCGGCAGCTACTTCGACATCAACGGCAAGCCGATCATGGATAACTCCGTGCCAGCGTCGGCACGCCAGTTCTTCTCCGATGCCCCAGACGGCACCTGCCTGCTTACCGTGCCGAACGCCAAGGTGGCCGGTGTGAAGGGCAATACCGTGTTCGCCGTGGTGCAGTTCGAGTACACCAGCCTGGATCAGGCGGGCGTCTCGGCCTACGGCAAACTGCCATCGCCCATTGCCGTGCTCACGCTCGACCAAGACTCGGCCACCGGCAAGCTCAGTCTGGTGAAGTATTACAACGTGCCGACAGCCCCGGCCAATGGCCTGTGGATCACCTGCGGCGCCAGCCTGTCCCCGTGGGGCACGCATCTCAGCAGTGAAGAGTACGAACCCGACGCCGCCGCCATTGCCAAAAACACCGGCTTCCAGGCCTTCATCGCCAATCTCTACGGAGATGCCGCTGCGGTGAGCGATCCGGCCAAAGCCAACCCCTACCTCTACGGCCATCTGCCCGAAGTCACCGTCAACGCCGACGGCACCGGCACGGTGAAAAAGCATTACTGCTTGGGCCGCATTTCGCATGAACTCATCCAGGTCATGCCCGACCAGCGCACCGCGCTGATGGGCGACGACGCCACCAATGGCGGCCTGTTCCTGTTCATCGCCGACAAGGCGGCCGATTTGTCGGCCGGCACGCTCTACGTCGCCCAAGCGACGCAGACCAGCGCCCCTGGCGTGGGCACCGGCGCCTTCACGCTGAAATGGGTGAACCTCGGCCATGCCACCAGCGCGGAAGTGCTGGCGCTGGCGCAGGCCACCGCCACTGCAGCCACACCTGGAACGTCCAACATCATGGACGTGAAGACCACCGATCCGGCGCTCGCCACGCCTCCCGCCACCGGCTACACCCAGGTCTGGCTGGGCGGCAAGAAAAACTGGATCAAGCTCGTCCCCGGTCAGGAGAAGGCTGCAGCCTTCCTCGAAACCCACCGCTACGCCGGCCTGCTGGGCGGCACCATGGCCTTCACCAAAATGGAAGGCACGACCGTCAACGCCAAGGACAAGATCGCCTACTCCGCCATGTCCTACATCCAGTCGTCGATGGTTGATGGCTCGATTCCCGGCTTCAAGGTGCAAGGGCCGAAGGCCGGCGCGGTGTACGCGCTTAATCTCAAGGGCGGTCAGATCGACATCGGCGGCACTGCGATGAACAGCGACTGGGTGCCGGTGGACATGGCCGCTCCTGCGGCGCTGATCGGTGAAGACCTCGCCACGCCCGACGCCTTGGGCAACCTCGCCAACCCGAACAAGATCGCCAACCCCGACAACATCAAGTTCGCAGAAAAACTGCGCACCCTGTTCATCGGCGAAGACAGCGGCCTGCACGTCAACAACTTCCTCTGGGCCTACAACGTCGATACCCAGCAACTTTCGCGCATCCTGTCCACCCCGGCTGGGGCAGAATGCACCGGCCTGCAAGGTGTGGACGACGTAAATGGCTGGATGTATGTGATGAGCAACTTCCAGCATGCGGGCGATTGGGAGGTCAGAACCGTCACCAGCAACGGCGTGACCAATACCACCGGCCTGCATGCCAAGGTGTTCCAGACCCTGGAGCCGCTGATCGACAAGAACTACGAAAACGGCTTTGGCGCTGCCGTGGGCTACATCACCGGATTGCCGCAGACCACCAAAGTCTGAGCATCCCGCAGACGTTTCGTCCAGGCCCGCCGCGTGCGGGCCTTTTTTCTGCGGGTTCATCCCGGTGTCAAGCGGGCAGCAAATCGGCATACTCCCAGCACTACCGCGCACTACCGAGTCTTCTCAGGCGCGACAATTAAAGGAGGCAGGTGCGGCGCTCAAACGCCCACCCGGCGTGTGGATGTCTGCAGAATTGCCATTGAACTGGATACTTGAGAAAACCCCGAAGGGTCGAGACGAGCTGGCCACGCGCGCCAACCATCTGACGCCTGGGCAGCGCAACCTGCTCATCATGGCGGATGGCAATCGACGGGTGGCCGAGTTGCTCAAAGCGGGCGCCGACCCCGAGCGCTGCCTTCTAGCGCTGCGCGGCTTGCTTGAAGAGGGTTATCTGGTGCGCAACGCCGCTGCGTTTTCCCCAGACGCGCCCGTCTCCTTGTTTGCCACCGACGCGCCGCAGCAGACGCCCCACGCCCTGCTCATCGCCCTCGTCGAAGAACAATTTGGCGCCCAGGCCCCTCGGCTGGTGCAGAAAATCGAGCAACACCCCGATACACCCGAAGGCCATGCCGCTGCCGTGCAAGCCTGCGTCAAATTCATCCGCCTGTTCATCGACGAGAAACAAGCGCAAGCCTTCGCTCAGCGCGCGCAGGAGCTGTTGCCTGACTGACCCGTCCGCTTGAAATCCAGCCTGTCGCCGTGTCGTCGCGCCACGGCAGGGCTCCATCACCATCCCCTGCGCGAGCGTTTCAAACCCTCTTGGAGACAACACCACATGAAAACACTGTTCAAACCCCGCCGCTCTCTGCAAGCCCTCGGTCTGGCAGCCGGTCTGGCCCTGTCCTCTGTGGCGGCCACAGCCTGGGCCGACACCCCGGTGCTGATGTCGCCGCAATGGGCCAGCGAAGCCTGCACTGCCTGGAACAACACGCCCGAGCTGATCAACGGGCTCAAGGGCGAGTTCATGCACGATGACAAGGGCCGCGGCTACAAACTGGTGGAGATGTACCGCACCGATTGCGGCAAGGACACTGCGGTGGAACTCAAGCTGCAACTGCAGAACGACAAGGCCATGTGCGTCTCTGGCGGCGCGCCCACCCTCAAGCCCAACTTCGACGTCGACTTCCTCATGCACGCCAACACCAAGCAGTGGGAAGAAATGGGCAAGGGCGAATACGGCCCGATGAAGGCCATGATGTTCGGCCGCCTCGAATTCGAAGGGCCGAAGATGGTGGCCATGCGCGCCATGGACCCGTTCTCGTCCTTCCTGCTGCTGGTTGGCAAGGTGCCGGGCAACACTGCCACCTGCCCGAAATAAG
>DZDA01000098.1 GCA_022730375.1 Thiomonas intermedia | reverse complement strand
CGCGCGACGATGTCGGTGAACGTGCCGCCGCGGTCGATCCAGAATTGCCAGCGGGGGGGCTCAGCCGATTCCGTTGTGATTCTCACTGTCATGGAATGCTCCCACTTACGAAAACAACATCACCGACTCCATGGAGTATCGTCAGTCGGCCCCGGTTCGTCTGCATGCGCGTTGCGCAGGCGGGTTTGAAGTTCTCTGAGCGCACAAGCCGCCTGAAGAAAAAGCTGTGGTTCGGCGCCGCGTGTCAGGTCGTTGATCCATACAGCGTGGAGACGGGCTATTTCGTCTGATCTGTGCTGTCCTTCCTCGGTCAGCCGCAGCAGGGACGCGCGGCGGTGGTTTGGGTTGGGATCGAATCGCACCAGCCCCTCCTCCGCCAGAACATCTGCGATGCGCTGCACGCTTTGACGCGCCAGTCCCATCATGCGGGCAATCTGCGCCACGGTGGCTGGCCCTTCGGCAATGGCACCCAGCACCTGCCAGCGGGCGCTGCTCAATGACAGGGCTTTCATCAGCCGATCGCCAGCCGCCAGCAACTGGCCGTTGGCCCGGAATATTTCCAGGATGAGTTCCGTCGCCGCAGCGCCAGCGCGCGTGTAGTCCGGTTTCATGCGACCCGCCTATTTGACAGTACGCTGTCATTTTGACAGAATGCGGCGCATTGACTCATGAGGAGAACAGGCATGCTCCGGCACCTCCATCTGTTCGCCAGTCTCCTGGCCCTGTTGACCATTGCCACGTTCTTCAGCGCGTCGGCCATTGTGGAACTCTTTGGCTCGCACGCTGCGATTGCCGAGGCGAAGGCGCTCATCGCACTGCCCGGTCTCCTGGTGTTGATTCCCGCCATCGCCCTCACCGGCAGCACGGGTTTTGCGTTGTCGCGCAATCGGCAGGGCCGACTGGTTTCGATCAAAAGAAAGCGGATGATGTTCATTGCCGCGAATGGCCTACTCGTTCTCGTTCCCTGCGTGATTCTGCTGAATCTGCTGGCCGCTCAATATCGTTTCGACGCTGTTTTTTACGCGGTTCAAACCACAGAATTTCTGGCCGGGGCGACCAATCTCGCGCTGATGGGACTGAACGTGCGCGACGGTCTGCGGCTGGCGGGAAGACGCCTCGGTCATTGACTGAAGGCCTGAGCGTCTCGCTCAGCTGTTCTGCACGCTGATGGTTGGGAACTTGGCGGTGTAGTCGCGGCCTTGTTGCGCGACTTTGACTGCCACAGCGCGGGCGATGGATTTGTAGCTCAGGGCAACGGCGCTTTCCGGGTCGGCCACCACGGTGGGACGGCCGCTGTCGGCCTGCTCGCGGATGCGGATGTCCAGCGGCAGGCCGCCGAGATAGTCCACCTTGAAATCAAGGCTCATCTTCTCGCCGCCGCCTGCACCGAAAATATGCTCGACATGGCCGCAGTTGGTGCAGACATGCATCGCCATGTTTTCGACGATGCCGAGAATGGGCACGCCCACTTTCTCGAACATCTTCAGGCCTTTGCGCGCATCGAGCAGGGCAATGTCTTGCGGCGTGGTGACGATGATGGCGCCAGTGAGCGGCACGCGCTGGCTCAGGGTCAGTTGAATGTCGCCGGTGCCTGGCGGCATGTCCACGATGAGGTAGTCGAGGTCTTGCCATGCGGTCTGGCGCAGCAGTTGTTCCAGCGCCTGCGTGGCCATCGGGCCGCGCCAGATCATGGGGTTGTCGGCTTCGATCAGAAAGCCGATGGACATGACCTGCACGCCGTAGTTTTCCAGCGGCTCCATGTTCTGGCCGTCGCGGCTTTGCGGCTGGCCGGAGACGCCCATCATCATGGGCTGCGACGGGCCGTAGATGTCGGCATCGAGCAGGCCCACGCGCGCGCCCTCGCTGGCCAGCGCGAGCGCGAGGTTGGCCGCTGTGGTGCTCTTGCCCACTCCGCCTTTGCCCGAGGCCACCGCGATGATGTTCTTCACTTCCGGCAGCGGTTTGAGCCCGCGTTGCACCGCATGCGACACCACATGGCTGCGCACCGCCACCGAGACGTTCTGCACCCCGGGCACAGCACGCAGCGCGGCGATGACTTGCTTTTGCAGATCGGCATGCAGGCTGCGGGCGGGGTAGCCGAGTTCAACTTCGAGCGACACGTCGCCGCCGTCCACGCGCAAGTTTTTGATGGCCTTTTCCGCGACCAGCGAAGCGCCGGTTTGCGGGTCTTGAAGGGTTTGCAGGGCGGCCTGAACCGCAGAATCGAGAGCTTGGGACATGGTCAAACTGGTGGAGGAATGTCAAAGTTACCGCAGTGTAGGGCCGAGCGGGCCGGAGTGAAGTCCCCCGGCAAGCGGCCGTTTTGATGCGCCGCGACAATGCTGCATTGAAAAAATTTCACCATGTCCGCAAACACCTCCGTCTCCGCCCCCCAGGCCGCCCCCCAGACCCCCGCACATCCGCCACTATCGCGCCACTTCATTGCTTACATGGCGGTGGCCTGTGGGGTGTCTGTCGCCAACATCTATTACGCCCAGCCCCTGCTGGAGCAGTTTGCACAGCAGTTCCACACCACCGTGGCCGGTGTGGCGGCCGTGCCTTCGGCCACGCAGATTGGCTACGCCGCAGGCCTGATGTTCCTTGGCCCGCTGGGCGACCGGCATGCGCGGCGCCGGGTGATTCTCATCATGGCCGCGCTGCTCATTCCCGCGCTGATCGGCGCTGCGCTGGCGCCTAGCGTGCTGCTGCTCGCCACCGCCTCATTCGCCATCGGCATGCTCTCCAGCATTGCGCAGCAGATCATTCCGATGGTGGCGCACCTCGCGCCGCCGCAGGCGCGCGGCAAGGCCATCGGCCTGGTGATGAGCGGCCTGCTCGTGGGCATTCTGAGCGGGCGGGTGCTGGCCGGCGGCATTGCGGCGCTGCTGAACTGGCAGGCGGTGTTCGTCTTCGCCACGCTGGTGAACATCGGCATGTGGCTCATGCTCTGGCGCGTGCTGCCGCGCCTGCCGGTTGATGCGCACGCCACAGACCAGAGCTATATCGCGCTGCTCGGCTCCACCGTGAAGCAGTTTGCCCTGCATCGCGATCTGCGCTTTGCCGGCATCACCGGCGGGCTGTTTTTCGCCAGCTTCAGCGTGTTCTGGGTGGGGCTCACGCCGCTGCTGCAGAGCCCGGCCTATGGCTTCGGCCCGGCGGTGGTGGGCGCCTTCGGCATTCTGGGCATCATGGGCGCCACGGTAGCTCCCATTTCAGGGCGCTATTCCGACAAGCCGGGCGGGCCGCGCCGCGTGCTGTTTGTCGCCCTGGCGCTCACCGTGCTGTCGTGGGCCTTGTTCGCGCCGGGCACGCACGGATTGTGGTGGCTGATCGCCGGGGTGCTGGTGCTCGACGCCGGGGTGCAGGGTTCGCAGATCGCTAATCAAACCCGCATCTATGCCCTGGACGCCGCCGCGCGCAGCCGCATCAACGCCGTGTACATGACGCTGTATTTCATCGGCGGCTCGGTGGGTTCGTACGTGGCCAGTCACGCATGGACGGCGGGCGGCTGGCCCGCCGTGACGCTGGCGGGCGCAGGCTTCGCGCTGGCGGCGCTGCTGCTGCACGCCGCCAGTGGAACCCGACGCGGCTTAACCTCAGCCGCCTGACAGTCAAACGCTTAACGTCCGAGATCGTCGAGCACGGCCAGCGTGGCTTCAGCCTGGTTCAGGGTGTAGAAATGCAGCCCTGGCGCGCCGCTGGCGATGAGTTCTTCGCACAGGCTGCTCACGACTTCCCTGCCGAAGGCGCGGATGCTCTCTCGGTCGTCGCCGTAGCTCTGCAGGCGCAATCGCACCCAGCGTGGAATCTCCGCGCCGCACACCTCAGAGAAGCGCAGGAGCTGGCTGGAATTGGTGATGGGCATGATGCCCGGCGCCACGGGCACATCGAGGCCGAGAGCCCGCACGTCGTCGACAAAGCGGCGATAGGCTGCAGCACTGTAGAAGTACTGGGTGATGGCCGAGTTGGCCCCGGCGCGTACCTTGTCGGCGAAATGCTGCAGATCGTCGAGTGGGCTTCTGGCCTGCGGATGCATCTCGGGATAGGCGGCCACTTCGATGTGAAACGCGCTGCCCATCTCGTCGCGGATGAACGCCACCAGATCGAGGGCATGGTGGAACTCGCCGCCGATGCCGTAGCCCGAAGGCAGGTCGCCGCGCAACGCCACCAGGCGCTTGACGCCCGCGGCCTGAAAGTCGCGCAGATGCCCGCGCACCGAATCACGGCTGGCGCCGATGCACGACAAATGGGGCGCGGCGTCCACGCCTTCGGCGAGGATGTCGCGCACCGTCTGCAGCGTGCCTTCCTGCGTGGAGCCGCCGGCCCCGAAGGTCACGGAACAGAACTCGGGCTGGCGCGCGTACAGACGTTGCCGCACCGCCCGGAGTTTGTCCGCGCCCTCGGGCGTCTTGGGCGGGAAGAACTCGAAGCTGAGATTGACCCGAGGAGAAACCGATTGTGCGGAGGCCATGCGCATCAGTACCGGTAGTGGGCCGATTTGTACGGGCCGTCCTTGGGCACATTGATGTAGGTGGCCTGCTGGTCGCTCAGCGTGGTGAGCTGCACATTGAGGGTGCTGAGCTGCAGTCGCGCGACATGCTCGTCGAGGTGCTTGGGCAGGGTGTAGACGCCTACAGGGTATTCACCCGTCTTGGCGAACAGCTCGATCTGCGCCAGAGTCTGGTTAGCGAAGCTGGAGCTCATGACATAGCTGGGATGGCCGGTGCCGCAGCCCAGGTTCACCAGACGGCCCTTGGCCAACAGAATGATGCGCTTGCCGTCGGGGAAGATGATGTGATCGACCTGCGGCTTGATCTCTTCCCACTGGTACTTCTCGATGCCCGCGACGTCGATCTCGTTGTCGAAGTGACCGATATTGCAGACGATGGCCTGATTCTTCATGCGGGCCATGTGGTCGTGGGTGATGACGTGATAGTTGCCGGTGGCAGTGACGAAGATGTCGGCGTGTTCGCAGGCATAGTCCATGGTCACCACGCGATAACCTTCCATCGCCGCTTGCAGGGCGCAGATCGGGTCGATCTCGGTCACCCACACCTGGGCGGACAGCGCGCGCAGGGCCTGCGCCGAGCCCTTGCCCACGTCGCCATAACCGGCGACCACGGCAATCTTGCCGGCGACCATCACGTCGGTGGCGCGCTTGATGCCGTCCACCAGGCTCTCGCGGCAGCCGTAAAGGTTGTCGAACTTGCTCTTGGTCACGCTGTCGTTGACGTTGATCGCAGGAAACTTCAACTCGCCGCGCTGGTGCATCTGGTAGAGACGATGCACCCCAGTCGTCGTCTCTTCGGTCACGCCCTTGATGTGCGCCAGGCGGGTGGAATACCACTTGCCGTCCTCCGCCAGCTTGGCTTTGATGGCGGCGAACAGCACGCGCTCTTCTTCGCTGGTGGGGTGGTTGAGCACCGCCGCGTCAGTCTCGGCGCGCGCGCCCAGATGCAGCAGCAGGGTGGCATCACCGCCGTCGTCCAGGATCATGTTGGAGTAGCCGCCATCCGTCCACTCGAAAATGCGATGGGTGTATTGCCAGTAGTCTTCGAGCGACTCGCCCTTGACGGCGAACACTGGCGTGCCGTTGGCCGCAATGGCGGCGGCGGCATGGTCTTGGGTGGAGAAGATATTGCACGACGCCCAGCGCACCTGCGCGCCCAGCGCCTGCAGGGTTTCGATCAGCACGGCCGTCTGGATGGTCATGTGCAGACTGCCGGTGATGCGCGCGCCGCGCAGCGGCTGGCGGGCGGCGTATTCCTCGCGGATGGCCATGAGCGCGGGCATCTCGCTCTCGGCAATGGCGATCTCGCGTCGGCCCCAGTCGGCCAGGCCGATATCGGCAATCACATAATCAGGAGAGGTTTTCATATCGACCACAGCGTTCATACAAACTCCGAACAAAGTGGCCGGGAACGGATGCGCACCGCATCCCGCGCCCGGCACGGGTTGGGTGAGCGCCGTTGAAGGAAAGCCGCCAGCAAGATGTAGCGGCCTGCGATCAAAGCCCCGAGCCTGGCGACGGCGGCGAAAAACTCGCCCCGTGCGTTGCAACGCTCCTCGGGAAGCCACGCATTCTATCGGTTTGCCGCAGGTTTGCCACGCGCGCGCCACGGCCCATAAGATGACCGTCTCAGCCCTGCGCGCCCTACACCCCGGCCCCACGCCATGCATCCTTCGCCACGCTGCTTTCCCGCATCCACTCTCGCTGGGCTGCGCCCGCTGCTGTTGTGTAGCCTGCTGCTGACAAGTCTGCCCTGGGCGCAGGCCGAAACGCTCAGCCCGCCGCCCCCGGCCCTGTTGCTGGCCGAAACCGCCTCAAGCCAGCTCGATCCGGCACCCTACTGGGTGAGCGAAAAACTCGACGGTGTGCGCGCCTTCTGGGACGGCCGGGTGCTGCGTTTTCGCAGCGGCAACCCGGTGCCCGCCCCGGCGTGGTTCACCGCTGCGCTGCCGCCACAGCCGCTGGACGGCGAGCTGTGGATCGCCCGCGAACGCTTCGACCAGGTCTCGGGCATCGTGCGCAGCAATCCGCCCAACGACCACGACTGGAAGCAGGTGCGCTATAGGGTGTTCGAGTTGCCCGATGCGCCGGGCAGCTTCACCGAGCGCATCGCTCGCATGCGCACGCTGGTGGAACGGGCGCAGGCGCCCTGGCTGCAAATGGTGCCGCAGTTCCGCGTGCCTAACCCCGCCGCGCTCAAGCAGCATCTCGACAAAATCGTGAAGCCAGGCGGCGAGGGCCTGATGCTGCACCGCGCCGATGCGCCGTATCAAACCGGCCGTCAGGATGTGCTGCTCAAGCTCAAGCCCTGGCAGGACGCCGAAGCCACCGTCATCGGCTACACGCCCGGCAAAGGCAAATACTCGGGGCTGACCGGGGCCCTCAATATGCGCATGCCCGACGGCAAGACCTTTCGCATCGGCTCCGGCCTGAGCGACGCCCTGCGCCGCAATCCGCCGCCCATCGGCACCCTCATCACCTACCGCTACCAGTCGCTCACGCCCTCGGGCCTTCCACGTTTCGCGCGCTATCTGCGGGTGCGTGCGACCGAATGACACCCGGGCTTACAACCAGCGGGACCGCTTCAGCCAGTAGTACAGCCCGCCGCACAAACCCAGGGTGAAGACGAGCAATGCCGGATAGGACCAGCGCCAGTCCAGCTCGGGCATGTGCCGGAAGTTCATGCCGAACCAGCCGGTGAGCAGCGTGGGCACGGCCAGCAGCGCGGCCCAGCCGGCCAGCCGCTTGACCACCTCGTTCTGCTCCAGCGTCACGAGCGAGACCGAGACATTCATGGCCGCCGAGAGCATTTCGCGCAGCGCGCCCACCGTGTCGTTGATGCGGTTGGCATGATCGTTCACGTCGCGGAAGTAAGGCCGCATGGCCTCGGGCATCACGTCGTCGGGCAGGCGCTGAAGCTGCGCCAGCACATCCTGCAAAGGCGCCACAGCCAGCCGCAGGCGGGTGAGTTCGCGCTGCATGGCGTACAACCGCTTGAGCGTGCCGCGCCGCCATTGCCGCGCGAAGATCTCACCTTCCAGCTCCTCCAACTCGGCCCGATAGGCCTCGACGATAGGCAGGTACCCGTCAACGATGGCATCGAGCACCGCATACAGCGCATACCCCGGCCCCTGCGCCAGCAAGGCGGGCGTCTGCTCGGCATTGCGACGCACGGTCGTGTAGCCGGTCGAATCACCATGCCGGATGGTGAGCATGTAGTTGCGACCCATGAAGACATGCGTCTCGCCGAACCGCACATGCGCGCCGCTGCGCGAGGCCGTGCGTGCCACGACAAAAAGCGATTCGCCATAAGCCTCCAGCTTGGGGCGCTGGTGCGCCTTGGCGGCGTCTTCCACCGCCAGCGGGTGCAGGTCGAACTCCTGCTGCATCTGCGCCAGCAGGGCCGCATCCGGCTCATACAGCCCCACCCAGACAAACCGGTCGGGCAAAGCGAGCATGTCGCTGATTGCCTCCAGCGCGATATCGCCCACCCGCCTCCCGCTGCGGTCATAGGCCACACAGGCGCGAACGGGGTTTTCGGCGTTGGGGGTGTCAGAAAGAGGCATGGATTTGTTTCACGCAATGGATCAAGAGAGTCTTCGCGTCAGCATGCGGGCAGCGGTCAACTTGCGCGGAAGACCTATCGGTAAACCTCGCGCCGGTTGCCGATCTGCACCACAAGGACGCGCAATGCACCGTCCTGAAGGTCGCAGATGATGCGGAAATCGTCCACCCGATAACGCCAGAAGCCGCCAAGCGGGCCTGTCAATGCCTTGCCTGTGCTGCGCGGATTTTCCAGACCGGCGATCCGCGCGTCCATGAAATCGACGATGCGCCGTGCGGCTTGTCTGTCGAGCTTGCGAAGCTGCCCCTTGGCTGTCTCGGTGTAATCAATCGTCCAGACCAAGGTCTTTCCTCACGTCAGCAGCGGAATGCACCGGTTCTTGCCCCTTGCGAACACGCGCCAGAACCTCAGCGGCGAGGTAGTAGTCCTCCATGTCCTCAATGCCCTGCTCAATGATTTCTCGCAGGTAATACGCCTTGGTTCGCCCGGTTTGGGAAGCAAGTCTGTCTAACCTTTGCTCAGTTTCTGGAGCAAGACGGATCGAAGTCGCCATGCCACCCTCCTTTGGATACATGTATTCACTATATCACATCGAGATGACCCCGCAGCACTGACGCCATGCCGCAGGTCAACACAGGCGAGCATCAAGTTCGGATGTCTGCGCACGCCATCACAACCCACTCTTGCTGCTCACCCATGTCATGCAACGAATAGCGACGCTACGCAAACTCGGGATGCTGCATGGCCTGCGCAGGCGTGAGGATGCGCAACCCGATTGGAGACGGATTCACCCCCAACAGGTCTTGGTCGCCGGTGACCAGCCATAAGGCTTGCGCCACTTCGGCGGCGTGAATGAAGGCGTCGTCGTCGGGATCGCGGCTGAACGTCTGTGCAGCCAGCCCGGGCGGAACATCCACCCAAAGCGCTGCGGCGCTCAGATCGTGTAGAAGTTGCTGCCGGACCTCGATGGACAGGTAAGGGTCGAACTTGGGCTTCCACAAGCGAGTCTCAAGTTCGGCATAAGTGCGCGTCGTCAGCACAACCAGACCGTTCTGCAGAACGCGGCGCACCACTTGCGCGGGCGCACCCGACGGTGAAAGCGCAGCGCTGATCCAGACATGGGTGTCGATGACAACCCACTGCGAATCGCGCTCAACTTTCATCCGCCAAGAGATCGTTCAATCCCTGTTCGGTCAGCCCGCCCTGCTGCGCCAGTTCCGCGCTGCGCTCCAGCGTGTGCTGCAGGCGGTTGGCGTAGAAGGCACGCATGGCCTCGAAGTCTTGCGCGCTGACCATCACCCCCACGACACGGTCGTGCCGCATGACGCGCACTGGCTCACGTTGCACGCGGTCGAGAAATTCGCCGAAGCGCGTCTTGGCTTCGTTCGCGGTGTAGGTCTGCAAGGGGCCTCCTGTTCGATCAATGCAGGAATGCCTCAATTTTACCGTTCGATTCACGCTGTCA
>DZDA01000002.1:75694-82689 GCA_022730375.1 Thiomonas intermedia | reverse complement strand
CCGAATCATTCAGCCGACTCAATCAACCGAATCAATCAACCGAAGCGACCGGTGATGTAGTCCTCGGTTTCCTGCTTCTTCGGCTTGAGGAAGATTTGATTGGTCTCGCCAAACTCGATGAGCTCGCCCAGATACATATACGCGGTGAAATCGGACACGCGCGCGGCCTGCTGCATATTGTGGGTCACGATGGCCACCGTGTAGTCGCGCTTGAGTTCGATGACCAGTTCTTCCACCTTGGCTGTGGAGATGGGGTCGAGCGCGGAGGTCGGCTCGTCGAGCAGCAGCACTTCCGGCTTGATCGCCACGCCACGCGCGATGCACAGACGCTGCTGCTGACCACCAGACAGGCTCATGCCGCTTTGCTGCAGTTTGTCCTTCACTTCGCCCCACAGCGCGGTCTTGGTCAGCGCCCACTCCACCCGGTCATCGAGCTCGGACTTAGGCAGCTTTTCGTACAGCTTGATGCCGAAGGCGATGTTGTCGTAGATCGACATCGGGAAAGGCGTGGGCTTCTGGAACACCATGCCGATCTTGGCGCGCACCAGGGACACATCTTCCTTGGAGGTGAGGATGTTCTGCCCTTCGAGCAGGATTTCGCCCTCGGCGCGCTGCTCGGGGTACAGCTCGAACATGCGATTGAAAATGCGCAGCAGCGTGGACTTGCCGCAACCAGACGGGCCGATGAAGGCCGTCACCTTGTTTTTGGCGATTTCCATATTGACGTTCTTGATCGCCTTGTATTTCCCGTAATAGAAATCAAGGTTTTTGACCGTCATGCAAGCCGGGGACTGAAGGGTTTCGGCAACAGCGCTCATGATGTGGCTCTCAATGTTTTTGACGAATCAGAATGCGTGCGGTCACGTTGATGACAAGCACACCGAAGGTGATGATCAGCACGCCAGCCCAGGCCAAGCTCTGCCAGTTGCTGTACGGGCTCATTGCATAGTTGTAGATGGTGACCGGCAGGTTGGCCATCGGCTGCGACAAACCGGCATTGAAGAACTGGTTATTGAGCGCGGTGAACAGCAGCGGAGCGGTTTCGCCCGTGATGCGCGCCACGGCCAGCATGATGCCGGTCAGCACCCCAGCGCGCGCCGCACGCAGAATGACGGCGGAAATCACCTTCCACTTCGGCGTGCCCAAGGCATAAGCGGCCTCGCGCAGCGAACCGGGTACGAGGCGCAGCATGTCCTCGGTCGTGCGCACCACCACAGGCACCACCAGCAGCGCCAGGGAGATCGACCCCGCCCAACCCGAGAAGGTTCTGGTGTTGGCCACGATCAGCGCATAGACGAACAGGCCAATGATGATGGACGGCGCCGCCAGCAGAATGTCGTTGATGAAACGCGTCACCTTGGCCAGCCAGCCGTTGGCGCCGTATTCCGACAGGTACACCCCCGCCATGATGCCCAGCGGCGTGCCCAGCAGGGTGCCAACAAGCGTCATCGCTACCGAGCCGTAGATGGCGTTGAGCAGGCCGCCGTCGGTCATGGGCGGCGGGGTCATCTCGGTGAAGGTCGCCAGACCCAGCCCGCCAATGCCAAGCTGCAGCACCGAATACAGAATCCAGAGCAGCCAGACCATGCCAAACGCCATGGCTCCCAGCGAAAGCGTGAGCACCACGATATTGGTCATCTTGCGACGACCGAAAAAACGCAGGCGAAAGTCGCTTCTGGTGGTTTGAGGCAAAGTGGTGGCGCTCATGTGCGGGTTCCTTCACCCTTGGCAAGTTGAGCCAGCAGCAGCTTGGACAGCGCCAGCACGACGAAAGTGATGAAGAACAGCACCAGCCCCAGATAGAACAGGGCAGACTGATGCAGCGGGCCAGCCTCTGCAAACTCATTGGCCAGCACCGAGGTGATGGTGTTGGCGGGGGCGAACAGCGACGAGCTGAACGCGCTGGTATTGCCCACGATGAAGGTCACCGCCATGGTCTCGCCCAGCGCGCGGCCCAGACCGAGCATGATGCCTCCGATGACGCCCGCCTTGGTGTAGGGCAACACCACGTTGCGCACGACTTCCCAGGTGGTGCAACCGATGCCGTAGGCCGATTCCTTGAGCATGGGCGGCGTGATCTCGAACACATCCTTCATCACCGATGCAATGAAGGGAATGATCATGATGGCCAGGATGATGCCCGCAGACAGCAGACCGATACCGACCGGCGCCCCCTGAAACAGGAAACCGAGACCGGGCACGCCACCCAACAGATTCTGCAGAGGCGCCTGTACATAGTTGGCCAACAAAGGCGCAAACACCAACAACCCCCACATGCCGTAAACGATGGAGGGTATGGCCGCCAGCAACTCGATGGCCGTGGCCAGAGGCCGACGCAGCCAGATGGGCGAGAGTTCAGTGAGGAACAGGGCGATGCCGAAACTCACGGGCACCGCGATCAGCAGGGCAATGATCGAGGTCATCAGCGTGCCGTAAATCATGGAGAACCCGCCGTACTGCTCGTCCGTCGGGTTCCAGGTGGAACTGGTGAAAAAACCGAAACCGGTCGCCTTGATGGCCGGCCATGCGCCGATGAACAGCGACACGATGATGCCCGCCAGGGTCGCCAGGGTGATGATGGCAGCGGCGCGAGCCATACCGGAAAACAGCAGATCGCCCATCGGGCTATGCGTGCGCTTCTGGCCTGCACCGGGCTCGCCGAGAGCCACTTTGGAGGTCGCGTTCATTGGGGTTGCGGAATAGCTTGCGGCCATGACTGTAAATCCTTCAATCAAACCGGCCCGGGCGGAACATTCCGCTCAGGCCTATGACATCCCGCGGTGATCACCCGGAAAACCGGCTGATCACCGCGAGGGATTTGCTGTTCGCCGAATTACTTCCAGACCGGCTGGCCGCTGGCGGACTTCACATTCGTCCACTCTTTGTAGATCGCGGTCTTCACCGGCTCGGGCATCGGGATGTAGTCCAGGCCTTCGGCTGCCTTGTCGCCATCCTTGTAGGCCCACTGGAAGAACTTGAACACATCGGCGGTCTTCTCCGGATTGTCCGCAGTCTTGTGCACCAGGATGTAGGTGGCGTTGGTAATCGGCCAGGAGGCATCACCCGGCTGATCGGTCAGCACTTGGTAGAACGTCTTGGACCAGTCAGCGCCAGCAGCAGCGGCCTTGAAAGCGTCGATCGAGGGCTTGACCACCTTGCCCGCTTTGTTGATCAGATCAACCACGATGAGCTTGGGATTTTGCTTGGCGTAGGCGTACTCCACATAACCGACGGAGTTGGGCAGCTGGCTCACGAAGCCCGCCACGCCCGGATTGCCCTTGCCGCCCGTGCCGACCGGCCAGTTGACGGTGGTGCCGAACTTGTACTTCTCGGCCCACTCGGGGTTGGTCTTGGACAGGTAGTTCGAGAAGATGAACGTGGTGCCCGATGCATCGGCACGACGCACGACGGCGATTTGCGCGTCAGGCAGCTTCACGCCAGGGTTGAGCTTGGCAAGAGCCGGGTCGTTCCACTTGGTGATTTTGCCCATGTAGATGTCGGCCAGCAGCGCGCCGCTGAGCTTCATTTCATTGGACTTCAGGCCAGCAATGTTGACCACGGGCACCACGCCGCCCATCACGGTCGGGAACTGGATCAGACCGTCCTTGGCCAGGACCTCATCGGTCAGCGGCATGTCGGAGGCGCCGAAATCGACGGTCTTGGCGTTGATCTGCTTGATGCCGGCGCCAGAGCCCACGCCCTGGTAGTTCACCTTGCCCATGCCGGCTTTGTTGAATTCGTAAGCCCATTTTTCATAGACGGGCTGGGGAAACGTGGCACCAGCGCCCGAGATTTCCAGCGCGTTGGCGCTGTAGGTGGCAGCCAGAAGGGCCGAAGCCAGCAGGCTTTTGACGATGATTTTCATTGAGTTAGCTCCCTGAGGTGAGGCAAAAAGTAATGCAAGAGTGATTCAAGCAACGCGCCTTTATGACGGTTGCTGACACTTTAGGACACGAATATGACAGTTTCGTGTCTGTCACGCAGGTGAGCCGACCAGCCCCACAATCGCGGGATCAGACGGGCCGCTTTGACGTCAGGAATGCCCTTGCCACCAGATTGATGGCCAACACCATCGCCACCACCAGGAACGCTGCGGCATACGCCAGCGCATGCGCCGAAGCGAAGGGCTGATTGATGAAGCTCCAGATCACATAGGTGAGGTAGCCGATCGGCTCCTGCGTCAGATGGCCGTTCCATAGATAGTTGGACCATCCTGCGGTGTAGATCAGTGGCGCGGTTTCACCCACGGAAATCGCCAGGGCGAACAGCACGCCGGTCACCACGCCCGAGCGCGCAGAAGGCAGCAGTACGCGCAGCACCACCTGGTGCTCCTTGCAACCCAGCGCGTAGGCAGCTTCGCGCAGGCTGGTGGGGTTTTGCCGCATGGCCAGCTCGGTGAACCGTGCGATATAGGGCATGACCATGATGGCCAGAGTGATGGCGCCCGCCAGCGCCGAGAACTGCCAACCCAGGCCGATCACTAGCGTGACATAGGCGAAATAACCCAGCACGATGGACGGAACGCCCGTGAGCACATCGGCCAGAAATCGCACCATGTACGCCCAGCGCCCATTACCGTATTCGCTCAAATAGATCCCAGACAGCACACCGATGGGAGCGGCAAACAACAGCGCACCCCCGCTGAGCACCAAGGTACCCTCGATAGCATTGAGCAGGCCCCCGCTGATGCCGTTGGTCACTTGAGTGAACAGCGCTGGCGAAAGCGCTGCCCCGCCCTTGACCAAGGTCATCCACAGAATGTCGAACAACGGTATGACCACGATGGCGAACGCCGCCACGCAGAGCACGGCGAACAGCGCGTTGAACACACGACGCCTGCGCTGCAGCTGCCTGGAGCGATCAGACGCGATGGATGTGGATGCGGCTGGTGAGGAGGCGAGCGATGACATTGACGATAACCGCGATGATGAGCAGCACCAGGGCAATTTCCGCCAGCGAGCGCACGGCCATGCCGCTGGGGTCTTGCAAAGCACTGTCGAGTTGAGAAGCGATGAAGGCCGCCATGCTGGTGATGGGGCTGTAAATCGTGTCGGGCAGATAGTTCAAGGCGCCACCGCTGACCATGAGCACCGCCATGGTTTCACCCAGAGCGCGGCCGAGCGCCAGAATGACCGCACCGATCAGGGGCACGCGCACGGCGGGCAACAGAATTTTGAGCAGCACCTCAGCCCGGGTGGCGCCCAGACCGAAACTCGCCTCGCGCAACTCGTTGGGCACGCGCTTGAGCGCCTCGACCAGCGTGCTGGTGATCACCGGCAGCACCATGATGGCCAGCACCAGCCCGGCAGTGAGCAGTCCGTAGCCGCTGGTCGCCGGCCCCTTGAAAAAGGGAACAAAACCCAGAAGTCGCTCAAGAAATGGAGCGATATGCGTCAAAACCAGGGGCGCGAGAATTTCCAACCCCCACAAGCCATAGACCACGCTAGGCACCATGGCCAACAGTTCCACTACCTGAGCGAACGCGCCGCGCAATTTCTGCGGCGCATAGTCATTCAGAAACAGGGCGACGCCAATGCCCACGGGCACGGCCAGAACCAGGGCAATGGCCGAACTTGCCAGAGTGCCCACGATGAACACCCAGATGCCATAGGTGGCCCCGACGGCCACCTCGTAGCCGTCGCGTTTGACGGGATTGGAATACAGATTGCCCAGATTCCAGGTCTCGGTCGTGAGGAAATGCAGCCCGTTGAACTGGATCGCCGGCCAGGAGTAAGTGGTGAGAAATACCAGTACCGCCAGCAGGGCCAGAGGGATCAGGGTCGAGACAGCAAGTAATCCGGGACGAAAGACGCGCATGGCAAGTCGATTCAAAGCAGCACAAAAACACGCATCCGGCCTACCCTAGTCAGGCAGACCGGATGCCGCAACACGCCAACTGCTTACTGAATCTTGGCGATCTGCGCCTTGCTCAGCTCTTGAATGCGCGCCGGCAGGGCGATGAAGCGCACCTGATCCAGATACTTGGTGGCGTTACCGCCCTTGCTTTCCACCACCCAGCCGAGAAACTCGCGGATGGCCTTGGCGGTTTCCGGATTGGCTTGCTTGGCGTTGACGATGGCGTACTCGTAGTTGATGATGGGGTAAGAATCCGCACCTTCAGAGAAAATCAGGCTCAGACGCTCGTCGGCCGGGGTCTTGGCGATCAGACCGGAGGCTGCAGCGCCGACGGTCTTGGCCGTGGGCAGCAGGAAATGCCCGGCCTTGTTCTTGATCATCGCCGTGCCCAGACCCGCCTTGGCGATTTCCTTGTGGAAGCTCACGCCGATATAGGCCACCGAGTAAGGCGTGCTCTGGCAGGACTGCACCATGCCCGGATTGCCGTTGGCGCCCACTCCGCCCTGAACTGCGGGCCAGGAGATGGAAGTGCCGAATCCCACACTGTCATTCCACTTGGGCGTGGAGAACGACAGATATTGGCTGAAAATGAAGGTATCACCACTGCCGTCGGTGCGGTGGATCGGCACGATGGTGTGGTTGGGCAGCTTGACGCCGGGGTTGAGCGCCTTGATGGCCGCGTCGTCCCAGTTCTTGATGCTGCCGTCGTAAATGCCGGCCAGTACGGGGCCGTCGAGCTTGAGGTGTTTGTTGTTCAGACCAGGCACGTTGTAGTTGATGGTCTGGGCCGAAATCGCCAGCGGGATGTTGACAATGCTGGGGTTCTGCTTGATCTGCGCGTCGGCCATATAGGCATCCGAAGCGCCGATCTGGGCCACACCCGAGATGGCTTCGGCGATGCCAGTGCCACTGCCGGTGCTTTGAGTGGTGATCTTCACCTCGGGGTGCATCTTGGTGTACTCGGGCACCCAGATATTGAACAGCGGATACAGCAGGGAAGATCCGGTTTCCAGCAGAGTGACCTGAGCGGCTTGCGCGGGCACTACGAAAAGGCCAGAAGCGAGGGTCAGACCAGCAACCGCCAGACCGGCTTTGAGCTGGGTACGGCGAGACAGATTCAAGGACATTGTTTTCTCCGA
>DZDA01000002.1:0-75594 GCA_022730375.1 Thiomonas intermedia | reverse complement strand
CCTGCTCCGGATGTTCCACCATGATGCGCAGCACCGGCTCGGTGCCGGAGGGTCGGATGAGCACGCGCCCGCTACCGTTGATCTGCCCTTCGGCTGCGGCTCGGGCCTGCGCGAAGCCAGCGTGGTTTTTCCAGTCGAGGCCCGTCGGCAATTTGACGTTCAGCAGCGTCTGGGAATAGAGCTGCACCGTTTGCAGTTGCTCGCCCAGGCTGCGGCCCGTGCGCACCACGAGTTCAAGCATCTGCAGCGCAGCCACGATCCCGTCGCCCGTGGTGTGGCGATCGAGCAGCAGCATATGCCCGGAACCCTCCCCGCCCAACTGCCAGCCGCGGGCAAGCAATTCTTCGAGCACATAACGGTCGCCTACGGCGGCACGCACGAACTCCATGCCCTGCGCCTGCAGCGCCTTTTCCACCGCGAGATTGGTCATCAGCGTACCCACCACGCCGGCCGGCTTGCGATCCATTGCCAGCAGATATAGCAACTCGTCACCGTTGAACAGGCGGCCGTGACGGTCGACGAGTTGCAGGCGGTCGGCGTCGCCATCGAGGGCGATACCGTAGTCGGCCTGGTTGGCGCGCACCGCGCGAATCAACGCATCCGGCGCCGTCGCGCCCACGTCTTTGTTGATATTGAAACCGTCTGGCTGCGCCCCGATGGAAATGACCTCGGCCCCCAGTTCGTGAAACACCGCTGGCGCGATGTGATAGGCCGCGCCATGCGCGCAGTCCACCACCAGCCGCAGACCCTTGAGGGTGAGGTGATTGGGAAACGTGCTCTTGCAGAATTCGATGTAGCGACCCGCGGCATCATCGAGTCGTCGTGCCTTGCCGAGCTGCTCGGAGGGCACGCAGCCCTCAGCTTCAGGCAAGGTTGATTCCACTTCCAGTTCCCAGACATCGGGCAACTTGCTGCCGCCCGCCGAGAAAAACTTGATGCCATTGTCGGCAAACGGATTGTGCGACGCGCTGATGACCACCCCGAGATCCAGGCGCAGCGCCCGGGTGAGATAGGCCACTCCGGGCGTGGGCAATGGGCCGACCAGCACCACATCGCAACCGGCGGCAATGAAGCCGCACTCCAGCGCCGCTTCGAGCATATAGCCGGAGATGCGTGTGTCCTTGCCGATCAACACCGTAGGCCGCCCGACGCCCTGGCTGCGCAACACCTTGCCTGCGGCATGCCCCAGACGCATGCCGAATTCCGGCACGATCGGGCTTTTGCCCACAAGGCCACGGACGCCGTCTGTGCCGAAATACTGTCTGCTCATTCCTTCTCCCAAAGGTTTTTATGCGGTTGTTGTGCGCGCTTGAGCAAACCCGAACTCAGGCGCGCATGGCGCTCCACACTTTAATCGCGTCGCATGTCGGGCCAACGTCATGCACACGCACGATCTGCGCACCCGCCGCCACGCAAGCCAGCACTGCGGCCAAGCTGCCCGGCAGACGCGCCCCCACATCGCGCCCTGTCAGTGCTCCGATCATCGATTTACGCGAAACCCCTACCAGCACCGGATAACCCGTTTGCGCGAGAGCGGGCAAACCTTGCGCAAGACTCAGATTGTGTTCCAGCGTTTTGCCAAAGCCAAACCCCGGATCGAGGGCGATGCGTGATCGGTCGATACCCTTCGACTCAGCCATGGCGGCACGATTCAACAGAAAATCCCGGACTTCGCCTAGAACGTCCGCATAGTGCGGCGCCTGCTGCATGCTGGCGGGATCGCCTTGCATATGCATGAGACAGACCCCAGCTTTTGAGGCGGCGACCGCTTCCAGGGCGCCCGGCCGCTGCATAGCGTGAATGTCGTTGATGATGTCCGCGCCCAGATCGAGCGCCCGGCGCATGGTCTCGGGTTGGTAGGTATCCACCGAAACCGGGATGTTCCAGCGCACGGTCTCCTGTAAAACCGGGGCGATGCGCGCCCATTCCTGCGCATGGCTCAGCCGCACAGAGCCCGGGCGGGACGACTCGCCGCCAATATCCAGAACATCGGCCCCCTGCTCCACCAAAGTCTGTGCATGTCGCAAGGCGAGCACCGCATCCGCATGCTGCCCGCCATCGGAAAATGAATCGGGCGTGACGTTGACTATGCCCATGACCAGGGGCCGATGTAATTGCAGAGTGAAGCGCCCTGCCTGCCAATGACTTGCCATTGGGGAGGATTCCTAAAAAAACGGCCCGGTTGTAAACCGGGCCGTTGCTGAACTCGCGGTAACGAGCTGAATATGAATACCGCCAGTGAAGCCCGAAGATCAGGCCGCCGTAGCCGAAGGCGCGTCCGTCGTGGCACCCGTGGCGGGAGCCGAGGGCGTACGCGGAGCGGACGTCGGGCCGCTGCTGGGCGGCAGCTTGGGCGGACGGGGCTCGCGGCCCGCCATGATGTCGGCCAGTTGATCGGAGTCGATGGTTTCCCATTCGAGCAACGCTGCCGCCAGGGCGTGCATCTTGTCCTGGTTCTCCTCGATCATTCGACGAGCCAGGGCGTATTGCTCATCGATGATGCGACGGATCTCCGCATCGACCTTCTGCATGGTCTGCTCCGACACATGCGTGGTCTTGGTGATCGACCTACCGAGGAACACCTCGCCTTCGTTCTCCGCGTAAACCATGGGGCCGAGCGACTCGGTCATGCCATAGCGGGTGACCATGTCGCGAGCCAGCTGCGTGGCGCGCTCAAAGTCATTGGAAGCGCCCGTGGTCATCTGATTCATGAACACTTCTTCGGCAATGCGGCCGCCGAAAAGCACGGAGATCATATTGAGCATGCGGTCACGATCCATGCTGTAGCGATCAGTCTCAGGCAACTGCATCGTCACGCCCAGTGCGCGGCCGCGCGGAATGATGGTGACCTTGTGCACCGGATCGGTCTTGGGCAGCATCATGGCAACCAGCGCGTGGCCCGATTCGTGATAGGCGGTATTGCGGCGCTCTTCTTCCGGCATGACCATGCCCTTGCGCTCTGCACCCATCATGATCTTGTCTTTGGCACGTTCGAAGTCTTCCATTTCAACCACGCGCGCACTGCGGCGGGCGGCGAACAGAGCGGCCTCGTTGACCAGATTGGCCAGATCGGCGCCGGAGAATCCGGGAGTGCCTCGCGCCAGAATGTCGGCCCGAATGTCGGTGCCCACGGGAATCTTGCGCATATGCACTTGCAGGATCTGCTCACGACCCCGAATATCCGGCAGCGTGACGTAGACCTGCCGGTCGAAGCGGCCAGGACGCAGCAGAGCCGGGTCGAGAATGTCGGGCCGGTTGGTCGCCGCGATCACGATCACCCCGAGATTGGTCTCGAAGCCATCCATCTCCACCAGCATCTGGTTGAGGGTCTGCTCGCGCTCATCATTGCCGCCGCCCAGGCCAGCGCCACGATGGCGACCCACGGCGTCGATTTCATCGACGAAGATGATGCAGGGCGCGTGCTTTTTCGCGTTCTCGAACATGTCTCGCACGCGGGCCGCGCCCACGCCGACGAACATTTCGACAAAGTCAGAACCCGAGATGGTGAAAAACGGTACTTTCGCTTCGCCGGCAATACTCTTGGCCAGCAGCGTCTTGCCGGTACCGGGCGGGCCGACCAGCAGCACACCCCGAGGAATGCGCCCGCCGAGTTTCTGGAATTTCTGCGGATCTTTGAGAAAGTCCACCAGTTCCTTCACGTCTTCCTTGGCCTCGTCGCAACCGGCGACGTCGGCAAAGGTCACGTTGTTGCTCGATTCATCGAGCAGGCGGGCCTTGGACTTGCCGAAGCTGAACGCACCGCCACGGCCACCGCCCTGCATCTGGCGCATGAAGTACACCCAGACGCCGATCAGCAACAGCATCGGGAACCAAGAAATGAAGATCTGCGTCAGGAACGATTGCTCCTGGCGCGGCGCGCCGACGACATCGACACCGTCTTTCACCAGGTCGCCCACCATCCACAGGTCGCCTGGCGAAGTGAGATTGAAACGACGCCCTTCCGTGGTCGTGATGTCCAGAATGCCGCTCTGGTGCACGATGACTTTTTTGATGCGCCCGGCTTTCGCGTCTTGCATGAACTGGGTGTAGCTCACGGCATCTGCGGTCTGCTGGGGACGATCGAACTGCTTGAACACCGTGAACAGTACGAGACCGATCACCAGCCAGATCGCAATTTTGGAAAACCATTGATTATTCAAAACCAACCTCCTGAAACAGGGCAAGCGCAGATGCTAGACATGAAGCGCATTTTAGGCATTTCAAGAGGCAGGGCGCAGAGATTGTGGAAAACCGATCCGACAAAATGGGCTATTGATTCTGTCAATCTGATCGAATTTGACAAATAGCAAGTCTGTCGAGGTGGCCGCAATCACGTCGAGCGCTTACACAGCCGACTTTTTCAGCGTGCGCGCCAGAATGAAAGTTTCCGCCGATTTGTCCCGCGATGCTTGCGGCTTGACCGCCTTCACCTGCTGGAATACCCGCTTGAAAGCCTTCACGATCTGACTGTAATAACTGCCGTGAAAGGTCTTGATCACCATCGCACCCTGGGGTTGCAGCCAGCGCTGGGCAAAGTCCAGGGCGAGTTCGCTCAGATGTTCGATTCGGGCCGCATCAGCCGACGGAATGCCGGTGAGATTGGGCGCCATATCGGACAACACCACGTCGACCTTGCGCCCTTCGAGAAGCGCCTCCAACTGGTTCACCACCGTCTCTTCGCGGAAGTCACCCAGCAGAAAATGCACATCGGGCACGGGCTCCATGGGCAGCAAATCCAGCGCCAAAATAGTGCCCTGCACCACGCCGCCACGCATCAGCCGGTTACGCGCATATTGCGACCAAGAGCCCGGCGTGCTGCCCAGATCGACCACGATCTGCCCGGGCCGCAACAGCCCCTCGGCCTCGTCGATTTCCTTGAGCTTGTAGGCGGCGCGGGCTCGATAGCCCTCGCGCTGCGCCATCTTCACATAGGGATCGTTGAGATGATCCTGCAGCCAGGCTTTGCTGAATTTGTTTTTCTTCGCACTCGACATGGGTTCTTCAAGGACAATAGCGGATTAAGACTTCAGAATGCGCGCACAAAGATGTTGCGCCGCGCTTGGCAATCATGACCCTATTGGAACTCACTCCGCCCTTTCGAAGCAGCCTGCGCGCCCAGGCACATGGGCTCAAACCCGTCGTGATGATCGGCGAGCAAGGGCTCAATCCGGCCAATCTGGCGGAAATCGAGGTGGCGCTCAAGGCGCACGAACTCATCAAGGTGCGCGTGTTCGGTGACGATGCCGCAGCGCGCCTGGCGATGCAACACACCATCTGCGACACGCTGGGCGCCGCTCCTGTGCAGGCGATCGGCAAACTGCTGGTGTTGTACCGGCCACGCCCGAAAGAAACCCGGCAGGCGCCTGGAGAAGAAACGCAAGTCGCCAAGCGCGGCAAATCGCCGCGCACCGTCAAAGTGGTCGTGCCTGCCAGCAGCCCGACACACCGGGCCAAGGTCAAGCGCGTCACCCTGCTGGGCAATCAGCGCCTTTCGGCCACTGGCAAGATCAAGCGCGCCAAGCCGCGCCAGACCAGCGTGAAAAAATCGTCGCGCGGCTGAAGCGCGTTCGAAACAGGTTTCAGGCCGTTTTGCGGCGTGTCGGCAGCCGCCAGATATACGCCGCCACGCACAGGGCCTGCAGGGCGAACACCAGACTGGCGATACCGTGCCACATGCCTGCTTGCGGCGAATGGCTATAGGCGGCCTGCAACAACCGAGGCACCACGCCGAATTCGCCCAGGACGGCAAAAAACACGCCACCCAACGGCAGCAGCAGATCAGCCGACATCGCCTTTTTGTCGGCAAACCGTTCGAGCGCGGCAATCAGCACGCCGAAAACGATGGCGGCCAGCGCCATGATGTAGAACATGCGACTGGCCACAGCGGCGGCGATCATTTTCTCCGGCACCGTGGCGAACGCCGTGGGCGCGCCAATGAGGCCGACGGCCACCATGCCGCCCAGCCAGAGCGCGGCGAGAAACCAGCGGGTGCGCAGACTGCTCATCTGTAGTGCACCGCAAGAATTTCGTACTGCCGCACGCCACCCGGCGCGGCGACCTGGGCCACATCGCCAGATTCTTTGCCAATCAGCGCCCGAGCGATGGGGGAGTTGATGGAAATGCGGCCCTGCTTGAGATCGGCTTCGTCGTCGCCCACGATCTGGTAGGTGATTTCGTCGCCACTGGATTCGTCGCTCAGCTCCACCGTAGCGCCGAACACCACGCGACCATCGGCCCGCAGCTCGCTCGGGTCGATGATCTGCGCCGTACCAAGCTTGCCTTCGATGTCGGCGATGCGGCCTTCGATAAAGCCCTGCTTGTCGCGAGCCGCGTCGTATTCGGCGTTTTCAGACAAATCGCCTTGCGCACGCGCCTCGGCGATGGCCTGGATCACTGCGGGTCGCTCGATGGTCTTGAGACGATGCAGCTCTTGCTTGAGTTGTTCCGCGCCTTTGCGCGTCATGGGGGTCGCCATGATTGGGCCTCCGTTAAACCAGGAAAAAAACGAGCACCGCAGCTTGTGGCGTTAAGTCGCCTGTGCTGCGGTGCCCGGATGAATAGAAATTTTACGCCGTCGCGAACGATTGGAGGGGGTAGACCGCGATTTTCTGCAGTTGTTTCATCCCCTCGACCGCGGCAAGTGCGCCGGAAATGGTGGTGTAAGTCGTAACCCGCGCGGCCAGTGCCGAAGTGCGGATGGCGCGCGAATCGGTGATGGCATTGCGGCGCTCTTCCACCGTGTTGATCACCAGCACGATCTCGTTGCTCTTGAGCATGTCCACGATATTCGGGCGCCCTTCGGTGACCTTGTTGATCACCTGCACTTCCACCCCCGCCTCGGCGATAGCGGCCGCGGTTCCGCGGGTGGCTACTACGCCAAAACCCATGGCCACCAACTGGCGCGCCACTTCAACGGCGTCCGGCTTGTCGCTTTGCTTGACCGACAGAAACACCTTGCCGCCGGCCTGCGGATCGGGCAGGCGGGTACCGGCCGCGAGCTGCGACTTGACGAAGGCCTCGCCAAAGGTTCGGCCCACACCCATGACTTCGCCCGTCGATTTCATTTCAGGCCCGAGGATGGGATCGACGCCCGGGAATTTGTTGAACGGAAACACCGCCTCTTTCACGCAGTAGTAAGGCGGCGTAATTTCTCTCGTGATGCCCTGCTGCGCCAGCGTCTGGCCAGCCATGCAGCGTGCGGCGATCTTGGCGAGCTGCAATCCCGTGGCCTTGGAGACAAAGGGCACGGTGCGCGAAGCCCGCGGATTCACTTCCAGCAGGAAGATGCGATCCTCCCCGTCGAGTTGCTGAATCGCGAACTGCACATTCATCAGGCCGATGACCTTGAGGCCATGCGCGAGCTTGACGGTTTGCTCCTTGATGCGCGCCACCGTGGCCGCAGACAATGAATAGGGCGGCAGCGAGCAGGCCGAGTCGCCGCTGTGCACGCCGGCCTGCTCGATGTGTTCCATCACGCCACCGATGAACACCTCAGTACCGTCGCAGATGGCGTCGACATCGCATTCGATGGCGTCATTCAGAAAGCGGTCGAGCAGCACCGGTGAGTCGTGACTCACCTTGACCGCTTCGCGCATGTAGCGCTCGAGGTCGCGCTGTTCATGCACGATTTCCATGGCGCGGCCGCCCAGCACATAGCTGGGACGCACGACCAGCGGGTAGCCAATTTCCTCAGCCTTGGTCAGCGCTTCGACTTCCGAGCGCGCGGTGCGGTTGGGCGGCTGCAGCAGGCCGAGTTGTTCGACCAGATGCTGGAAGCGCTCGCGGTCTTCGGCCATGTCGATCATGTCCGGGCTGGTGCCGATGATGGGCACGCCGTTGGCTTCGAGATCGAGTGCGAGCTTGAGCGGCGTCTGGCCGCCATACTGCACGATCACGCCGACAGGCTGCTCTTTATCCACAACCTCCAGCACGTCTTCCAGCGTGAGTGGCTCGAAATACAGGCGGTCAGAGGTGTCGTAGTCGGTGGACACAGTTTCCGGGTTGCAGTTGACCATGATGGTCTCGTAACCATCGGCACGCAGCGCCAGCGCGGCGTGCACACAGCAATAGTCGAACTCGATGCCCTGGCCGATGCGGTTGGGCCCGCCGCCCAGCACCATGATTTTTTTGCGCGTGGTGGGCGCCGCCTCGCACTCTTCGTCGTAGGTCGAGTAGAGATAGGCCGTCTCGGTGCTGAACTCTGCCGCGCAGGTGTCCACCCGCTTGAACGCCGGGCGCACCTGCAGCGAACGGCGGCGATTGCGCACTGCCGTCTCGGTGGTGTGCAGCAGCTTGGCCAGGCGTCGGTCGGAAAAACCCTTCTGCTTGAGCGCGTACAGCATGTCGCGGTCGAGCTTTTCCAGGGCGTAGTGACGCTCCAGATCAAGTTCGGTCTGGACGATGTCCTGGATCTGCGCCAGAAACCACGGGTCGATGCGGGTGAGCTGGTGCACTTCGTCCAGGCTCATGCCCTGCGCGAACGCATCGCCCACATACCAGATGCGCTCGGGGCCGGGCTCGCCCAGCTCCTTCTCCAGCACCTCGCGGTCTTGCGTCTTTTCGTTCATGCCATCGACGCCGACTTCGAGCCCGCGCAGCGCCTTCTGGAAACTCTCCTGAAAAGTGCGGCCCATGGCCATGACCTCGCCCACCGATTTCATCTGCGTGGTCAGACGCGAATCAGCCTGCGGGAATTTCTCGAAAGCAAAGCGCGGCACCTTGGTGACCACGTAGTCGATGGTCGGCTCGAACGAGGCCGGCGTGGCGCCGCCGGTGATGTCGTTGCGCAGCTCGTCGAGGGTGTAGCCCACAGCCAGCTTGGCCGCGATCTTCGCGATGGGAAAGCCCGTGGCCTTGGACGCCAGCGCCGAAGACCGACTCACCCGCGGGTTCATCTCGATGACGATGAGGCGGCCGTCAGCGGGATTCACCGCGAACTGCACATTGGAACCGCCGGTATCGACGCCAATCTCGCGCAGCACCGCAATGCTGGCGTTGCGCATGATCTGGTATTCCTTGTCAGTCAGCGTCTGCGCCGGGGCGACGGTGATCGAGTCGCCGGTGTGCACGCCCATCGGATCGAGGTTTTCGATGGAGCAGACGATGATGCAGTTGTCGGCGCTGTCGCGCACCACTTCCATCTCGAACTCTTTCCAGCCGATCAGTGATTCCTCGATCAGCAGCTCGCTGGTGGGCGACGCCTCGATGCCGCGCTTGCAGATGGTCTCGAACTCTTCCGGGTTGTAGGCGATGCCGCCGCCCGTTCCGCCCAGGGTGAAGCTGGGCCGGATGATGACCGGGAAGCCGATGGTCTTCTGCACCGCCCACGCTTCTTCGAGGGTATGCGCAATGCCCGAACGCGCCGAACCCAGGCCGATGCGCGTCATGGCCTGCTTGAACTTCTGGCGGTCCTCGGCCATGTCGATGGCTGCGGGCTTGGCGCCGATCAGTTCCACCCCGTATTTGCCCAGCACGCCGTTGTGGTGCAGATCGAGCGCGCAGTTCAGCGCGGTCTGCCCGCCCATAGTGGGCAGGATGGCGTCGGGCCGCTCCTTCTCGATGATGGTCTCGACCACCTGCCAGGTGATGGGCTCGATATAGGTGACATCGGCCGTTTCCGGGTCGGTCATGATGGTGGCTGGATTGCTGTTGACCAGAATGACCTTGTAGCCCTCTTCGCGCAGCGCCTTGCAGGCCTGGGCGCCGGAGTAGTCGAACTCGCAGGCCTGGCCGATGACGATGGGGCCGGCCCCGATGATCAGAATGCTTTTAATGTCGCTGCGCTTGGGCATGGGCGAGTCTCTTTATGCGGTTGAATCAGGTGAAAAATCAGTGTGTTCTTGCGGTGGCCGCCAGCGCCAGTTTCACGCCGAAGCCGAAAAATCCGGCGCCGGTTGCGCCCATCGTCATCGCGGAAAGGCGGCGGCGGCGGCGGAAGGCATCCGCCACACGCACGCCGCCAAAGATCAGCACCGACAGATAAAGCACACTGAAGAATTGCGTGATCACGCCCAGCAACAGGAACGACAGTGCTGGATGCGGAAAATGGGGATCGACGAACTGGATGAAAAAAGACACGAAAAACAAAATCGCCTTGGGGTTGAGCAGACTGATGAACAAGGCTTTTTGAAACGGGTTTTCCGGCCGCTTTCCGGCCTGCTCGGGGTGGGCATGGGGCTGCGGCGCCTGGGCATGCAGCCCGGTGTCGGGCGTATGCCAGCGCTTCCAGGCCGCGCGCAACATATTGATGCCCAGCCAACCCAGATACAGCGCTCCCGCCGCCTGAACCAGGTGATACAGGGCCAGATTGGTTTCCAGCAACGAGGCTGCCCCGGCTGCGGCCAGCACCATCAACACCGTATCGCCCAGAAACACCCCGAACGCGCCCCGATAGCCCTGGCGCACCCCGCGCTGCGCCGCCACACTCAGCACATAGAGCGAGTTCGGCCCCGGCAGCAGGACGATGAAAATCACCCCGAGCACATAGGTCCACAGATTGACGACGCCGAACATCCGGTCCATGGGCAGTCTCAGGCGCGATCCATCAGACCGACAAAACGGTCGAACAGGTAGCCGATGTCATGCGGCCCGGGATTGGCTTCCGGATGGCCCTGAAAACAGAAAGCCCGCTTGTCTTTCCACGCCAGCCCTTGCAGCGTGCCGTCGAACAGCGAGACATGCGTGGTGCGCACAGTGTCGGGCAGGCTGGCGGCGTCCACCGCAAAGCCGTGGTTCTGGCTGGTGATGGACACGCGGCCGCTGTCCAGGTCTTTGACCGGATGATTGGCGCCGTGGTGGCCGAATTTCATCTTGAAGCTCTTGCCGCCAGCGGCCAGCCCCATGATCTGATGGCCGAGACAGATGCCGAAGGTCGGCATGTCGGCGGCGATGATTTCTCGGGTTGCGGCAATGGCGTAATCGCAGGGCTCGGGGTCGCCCGGGCCATTGGAGAGGAATACGCCGTCGGGCCGCAGCGCCAGCACGTCGGCTGCAGATGTTTGCGCGGGCACCACGGTGACGCGGCAGCCGCGTGCCGCCAGCAAGCGCAGGATGTTGAACTTGACGCCGAAGTCGTAGGCCACGACATGCCGCAGGATCTGGGTCATTTCGCCATAACCCTGCTCCAGCGACCAGTCGGTCTGCGTCCACTCATAGGGTTGCGGCGTGGTGACGACGCGGGCCAGATCCATACCGGCCAGACCGGCAAAGCCGCGCGCACCATCGAGCGCCGTCTGAATCACGGCATCGGTGATGCCTTGCCCCGCCTCCAGGCCAATGATGCAGCCGCTCTGCGCGCCCTCGGTGCGCAAGTGGCGCGTCAGCCTGCGGGTGTCGATCCCGGCGATGGCCACGGTACCGTTTTGGTGCAGATAGGCGTCGAGTGTCTGTTCGCCGCGATAGTTCGACATTTGCAGCGGCAGATCCTTGATGATCAGCCCGGCGGCATGCACCTGGGCCGCTTCCGCGTCCTGTGCGTTGGCGCCGACGTTGCCGATGTGCGGATAGGTCAGGGTGACGATCTGGCGGCAGTAGCTGGGATCAGTCAGGATTTCCTGATAGCCGGTCATTGCGGTGTTGAACACCACTTCGCCAACCGTTTGCCCACTCGCGCCGATGGAGAGTCCGCGAAAGATCGAGCCGTCGGCGAGAACCAGAACGGCTTTGGGCAGCATGGACAGCATGAGAATTCTCCGGTGAGCGCCCGGATATTGGAATGGATCGCCAGCCTGGCCGACAATCTGGAGCGCGACGCGCAAATGGCTGTAAAGCCAATTCACCCATCCGTCACGCCCCTTGGGGGTCACCGCAGAGCGGCAACACTTCAGGCGCACAAAATTTGTCAGATTATATTCATGCGGTTTGTCTGCGCAGCGTCTCAAGGAAACGCTGGGCCGCCCCAAGTTTCCTTGACCCCCACGGGGGGCGGGCTGGGCCTAGCCCGGCCCTGGGGCCGCTCAAAGCGCCCGGACACGCCAACTTGTCGTAATGAACACCCTTCCCTCTCTGACGCCCCCGCCTCGGCCCATCCCCCTGCTCGCTCTCGCACTCGGCGTTCTGCTCGCGCACGCCTTGCTGCTCGCCTGGCTGGTGTTCACGCCCACCCAGGCGCCCAACAAGCCGGAACAGCGGATTGAATGGGTCACTCTGCAGAAAGCACCGCTGCCTGCCGTGAAGCCCCCTGCGCCACCCCAGGCGGCAGCGGCCGTGTCGCCGCCCGAAAAAACGCAGCCCGTTCCCCCGAAAAAGCACTTCGCCCGACCCGCTCCGCCGCATCCGACTCCGCAGATCCCACCTGCACCCCAGCGCCCGCAGCCACCGAAGCTAGTCTTGCCACGCGCGAACACGCCGCCGATCGAGCCGACCGCAGCGCCTGCTGCCCCTCCTGCACCCGACCTCCCGGCGAAAGCCGCCGCGCCCAGCGCGGCCCCGCAGGTCGCCGTCCCCACAGTGGCGCCTGGCCCGCCCCACCCCGCGGCGGCGGCCTCCGGTGCGCCCGAGCCCGTCGTGGAAACTGCGGCCTCGTACAAGGCTGAGTATCTCGACAATCCGCCGCCGCCTTATCCCCGTCTGTCGCGCCAATTGGGCGAGGAGGGTACGGCCCTGCTCAAGGTGCAGGTTGGGCCGAATGGGCGCCCGCTGCAGATCAAGCTCATGTCGTCCACCGGCTATCCGCGGCTGGACGAGGCCGCCGAGGCGACCGTGGCGCAGTGGCGCTTCGTCGCCGCCACGCGCAACGGTCAGTCGGTCACTTCCTGGGTGCTGGTGCCGATCAAGTTCCGCATTTTGAATTGAGCCCACCCCGAAACCCTTCGCTTCGCTCGGCTCTCCCCTCAAGGGGCAAGAAGCTCTAGGGGCGGCCCGGCGAGCTTCTTGAGAAACCTGCTCACGGCGTTTGCAGCGCCCGACTGAGCAGCAGATCAAAATCCGTCGCCTTACTCAAGGTGCCGAAGCCCCCGCCCCATTCACCCCCGAGCCGGGATGCGCAGAAGGCCTGGGCGATGGGCTCTGGTGCGTGACGCAGCAGCAAAGCAGCCTGCACGGCCAGCACGAGATCGTGGGTCAGCGCCCGGGCGCGCGATTGCAGCGCATCGGTATCGCGCAGGGCCGCCGAGAAGCGCTGCAGGTGCGCGTCGAAATAGGCGTTGCGCCCCTGCGCCGGGGCAAGTTCAGCCATCAGGGCATCGGCGGTGCGCAGGTTCTTGCCCAGGGCGCGCAGCACATCCAGGCACATCACATTGCCCGAACCTTCCCAGATGGAATTCACCGGCATCTCGCGGTAGATGCGCGCCTGCACATCGTCTTCGACATAGCCGTTGCCGCCCAGCACCTCCATCGCCTCGGCTGCGAGTTCGGCGCCGCGTTTGCAGATGCGAAACTTGCCCGCCGGCGTGAGCAGGCGCCGCAACAGCGACTGCGCCTCGTCGTGCTGCGAGTCGAAAGCCTGCGCCAGCCGCAGGGCCAGCGCGATGGCGGCCTCCACTTCCAGCGCCATGTCGGCCAGCACATTGCGCATCAGCGGCTGATCGATCAGCGCGGCGCCGAAAGCCTGGCGGTGCCGCGCATAGTGCACCGCCTGGCTCAGGGCCTGGCGCATCAGCCCGGTGGTGCCGAGCACGCAATCCAGCCGGGTATAGGTTCCCATTTCGAGAATGGTCGGCACGCCGCGCCCTTCTTCGCCGAGCAGATGCCCCCAAGCCCCCTGAAATTCCACTTCGGACGAAGCGTTGGAACGGTTGCCCAGCTTGTCTTTGAGTCGCTGGATCAGCACTGGGTTCTTGCTGCCGTCCGGCGCCCAGCGGGGCACGAAAAAGCAGCTCAGGCCGCCCGCCGTCTGCGCGAGCACGAGATGGGCATCGCATTGCGGGGCGGAAAAAAACCACTTGTGCCCGGTCAGGCGGTAGCTGCCCGCGCCATCAGGTTCGGCGCGGGTGGTGTTGGTGCGCAGATCGGAGCCGCCCTGCTTTTCGGTCATGCCCATGCCGATCAGGCCGCCGCGCTTTTGCGACAGCGGCAGATCGCGCGGATCGTATTCCGGGCGCATCAGCGTGGGCAGCCAGTCGCGCGCCAGCAGGGCGTCGCGCGACATCGCGGGAATCGCGCCATAAGTCATGGTGGTGGGACACATCGACCCGGCTTCGATCTGCGTTTGCAGAATGAAGCCCGCTGCCCGCGCCACATGCGCGCCCGGCTGCGGCTGCGCCCACGGGCCGGTGTGCAGGCCGCGCCGGGCGATGTCGCTCATCAACGCATGCCAGGCCGGGTGAAACTCGATCTGGTCGCGGCGAAAACCCCTGGCATCGAAAGCGTGCAGAATCGGCGAGTTCTGGTTGGCCAGCCGCCCCTGCTCGTAGCTGGCGGCGGCGCCAAGCTCCGCGCCCTGCCGCGTGAGTTGCTCCTCCGCCCCGGCGCCGCCAGCACGGGCTAGCGCCTCGCGCAGCGCGGGATCGGCGGTGAATAGGTTGTAATCCTGCAAGGGCGGGGCTTGATTGGTCACATCATGGGTGGGCCAGGTCATGGGAGTCTCCGGTTCAGTTTCGCGTGCTCTGCATTGCAGCACCGACCCTCAGTGGCATGCAAGGAACAGCCCGTTACCATGCTCGGCTATCCGCCAGGCTCCCGGCCTTGCACAGAACACGCTTGCTCCATGTCGCATTCCACACAAGACTTTTCCGCTTCAGACACCGGCCCCGGCCGCGGCCTGACCTGGGTGCTGTTTGCCGCGCTCGTCGTTCTCTGGCTGGGCACGCTGGGCTGGCGCGATCTGGTGCCGACGGACGAAGGCCGCTACGCCGAAATCCCGCGCGAAATGGTGGTGACGGGCGACTGGGTCACGCCCCGCCTTGACGGTTTCAAATACTTCGAAAAACCGCCGCTGCAATACTGGGCCACCGCGGTGAGCTACGAGGTGTTCGGCTTCGGCGAATGGCAGGCGCGTTTGTGGACTGGGCTCACCGGCCTGTTCTCGGTGCTGTTTACGGGCTGGGCCGGAACGCGACTGTTCAACCGGCGCACCGGGGTGTTTGCCGCAGGCGTGCTGGCGAGCATGTTTTACTGGAACGCGATGAGCCACATCAACACGCTGGACATGGGCACCGCAGCCACCATGTCCGCGAGTCTGATGGCCTTTCTGCTGGCGCAGCGGCCCGATGCGAGCCGTGCGCAGACCCGTTGGTGGATGTGGGCCACCTGGGCCTTCATGGCGCTGGCCATGCTATCCAAGGGACTGATCGGCATTCTGCTGCCCGGCGCGGCGCTGGTGCTCTACACCCTGATTTACCGCGACTGGAAGTTGTGGACGCGGCTTTACATCGTCAGCGGCCTGCTCATTTTTCTGGCCATCGCTGCGCCCTGGTTCATCTGGGTGCAGCTGCGCAACCCCGAGTTTTTCGACTACTTTTTCATCTACCAGCAGTTCACCCGTTTTCTCACCAGCGAACTCAAGCGCCCTGGCCCGTGGTGGTATTTCCTTCCCATCCTGATTCTGGGCGTGCTGCCCTGGCTGGGCAGCCTGGTTCCGGCGCTGTGGAAAAGCGCGTCCCAGCCCGCCCTGCGTGGCGCGGCATTTGGCGGCGCACAGGGCCGCACTCTGCATGCCCAAGGCATGTTGCTCATCTGGGCGGTGTTCATTTTTGTGTTTTTCAGCCTCTCCAAATCTAAGCTGCCGTCCTACATCCTGCCCATCTTCCCGGCGATTGCGCTGCTCATGGCCGACTACTTTGACCGCGTCCGCAGCGGCGCACTGCGCTGGCAGTTTGCTCTGCTGGCGCTGCTGGGACTGGCGGCAGTGGTCGGCTTCACGCAGTTGCATCGCCTGGGCAACGCCATCACGCCCGGCGCGCTGTATCAGCAGTTTGGCTGGTGGCTGGAAGTCACCGCCGTGCTGGCGCTGGGCAGCGGCCTGCTGGCCTGGCGCTGGGAGGCGCAGGGGCGGCGCACCGCGGCCGTGCTGCTGGTCAGTGTGGCGATGACGCTGGGGTTCTCGCTGGGCATCCAGCAGTTCCAGATTCTGGGCCGCACCGCGTCGACCAAGGATGTGGTCAACGCCATCCGGCCCTGGATTCAGCCGGGCCAGCCGTTCTATGCCGTGGGCACTTATGACCAGACCCTGCCCTTCTACCTCGACCGCACCGTCACCTTGGTCGAGTATCAGGGCGAACTGCATTTCGGCATTACGCAGCAGCCCAGCCTGTGGGTGCCGACCTACGCCGATTTCGCCCGGCGCTGGAACGAGAACAAACAGCCTCTGGCATTGATGTCACCGTCCACCCTGCCCGCGCTGCAGGCGCTGCATCTGCCGATGACGGTGATCTACCGCGCTCCGCGCTTTGTCGTCATCGCCAAACCGGGGCAAGACTACGGCGTGGCTGCCCAGGCCGCATCGGCACGGCTGCCCGCTGACTGGAACGCAGGGCCGTCGCTGGTTTCCCCGCAAGCTGAAGCCGGAGCCCAGCGGTGAGCGCGGTTGCCTTTGGCCTGGTGCTCACCGGCGTGCTGCTCAACGCTGCTGCGCAGTTGCTCATCAAATCGGGGGCGGAAACCGTGGGGCGCTTCAACTTCACCGCAAGCAATATCTGGCACGCCGGGCTGCACTTCGCCCTGCAATGGCAGATTCTGCTGGGCTTGACGTTCTACGCGGTCTCCGTCGTGGTGTGGATATTGGCGCTCACCCGGGTGCAGGTCTCCATCGCTTACCCCATGCTGTCGCTGGGCTATGTGGTGACCGCCTTTGCGGCGTGGTGGCTGTTCGGCGAAGCGCTCACCGCACAGAAACTCGTCGGCATTGCCGTCATCATCGTGGGCGTCATCATCGTCGCCCGAGCCTGAACTCCTGCGCATGACTTCCCAAAACATTCTTCCCTTCACCCGCCCGGACATCGACGAAGACACCATTGCGGGTGTCGTCGAAGTGCTGCGTTCGGGGTGGATCACCTCCGGACCTTGGTGCGCCCGGTTCGAGCAGGCGCTGTCCGAGTATTTCGGCGGACGCCCGGTGCTCGCCTATTCCTCGGGCACCGTCACCATGGAGATCGCGCTCAAGCTGCTGGGCATCGGCCAGTGCGATGAAGTCATCACCACACCGCTGTCCTGGGTGGCGACGAGCAATGTGATTCTGACGGTGGGCGCCACGCCCGTGTTCGTTGACATCGATCCGGCCACCCGCAATATCGATGCAAACCGCATCGAAGCGGCCATCACCCCGCGCACGCGGGCGATCCTGCCTGTTCACCTCGCCGGCCTGCCAGCCGACCTGGATGCGATCTACGCCATCGCCGCCCGCCATGGCCTGCGCGTCATCGAAGACGCGGCCCAGGCCATCGGCAGTCTGTGGAAACACCAGCGCATCGGCAGCTTTGGCGACTTTGCCTCGTTCAGCTTTCATCCGAACAAAAACATCACCTCCATCGAGGGCGGCTGTCTGGTACTGCCGGCCGACGCCGACGTCGATCTGGCCCGCCGCCTGCGCCTGCAAGGTGTGCAGCGCAGCGGCCTGGACGGCATGGACGTCGATGTGGTCGGCGGCAAGTCCAATCTCACCGACGTGGCCGCGCGCGTGGGCTGGGGGCAGTTGCAGCACGTCGAGCGCTTCAACGCCCGCCGCCGCGATCTGGCGCAGCGCTATTTCGCCGCGTTCGATGCCCTGGGCGTCGAGGCAAGGGGCGTGCAACTGCCGCCGCGTGATTTCACTCAGAGCAATTGGCATATGTTCCAGATCGTGCCGCCGCCGCAGGTGCAACGCGCCGCCCTGATGCAGGCGCTCAAAGACCGCGGCATCACCACCGGCGTGCACTATCCGCCCATCCACCTGTTCAGCCTCTACCGCGAACGCGGCTTCAAATCCGGCGACTTTCCGCACGCTGAAACCGTGGGAGCGTCCATTCTCACCCTGCCGCTTTTTCCCGGCATGCTGGACAGCGATGTGACGCGGGTGACTGACGCCCTCGACGCCGTGCTGCGACAATTCGGCCTATGACCCTGCATCCTCACCCCGCCGTTTCGGTGGTCGTTCCCGTCTATAACGAAGAGGCCGGACTAGCCTCACTGTTCGCCCGCCTCTACCCCGCGCTCGATGCGCTGAACGAGCCCTACGAAATTCTGTTCGTCAACGACGGCAGCCGCGACCGCTCGGCCGCGCTGCTGGCCGCGCAGCAACGTCTGCGCCCGGATGTCACCCGCGTGGTGCTGTTCAACGGCAACTACGGCCAGCACATGGCCATTCTCGCGGGCTTCGAGCACACCCGCGCGCCCATCGTCGTCACCCTCGACGCCGA
This sequence comes from Thiomonas intermedia, assembly GCA_022730375.1. Taxonomy (GTDB): domain Bacteria; phylum Pseudomonadota; class Gammaproteobacteria; order Burkholderiales; family Burkholderiaceae_C; genus Thiomonas; species Thiomonas intermedia_C. The sequence continues at coordinate 57,325 of DZDA01000002.1, read as the reverse complement.
CCTGCAGAACCCACCCGAAGAAATCGGCAAGCTCGTCGCCAAAATGCGTGAGGGCTACGACTATGTCGGCACCATTCGCCGCATGCGCCAGGACAGCCGGTTTCGCCGCTATGCCAGCCGAGCGATGAACTGGACGCGCGAAAAAATCACCAGCGTGCGCATGACCGACCAAGGCTGCATGCTGCGCGCCTACGGCCGCGACGTGGTGGACACCGTGAATCGCTGCACCGAGTCCAACACCTTCGTGCCCGCGCTGGCCTACACCTTCGCGCTCAACCCCACCGAGATCGAGGTGGCGCATGAGGAGCGGCAGGCTGGAGACTCCAAATATTCGTTGTTCAAGCTGATCCGGCTGAACTTCGATCTGGTCACCGGATTCTCTCTGGTGCCACTGCAACTCATGTCGTACTCCGGCATCGTGCTGTCGCTCGCATCCGGGGCGCTGTTCCTCTACCTCATGGTGCAGCGCTTCGTCGAAGGCTCGCAGGTACAGGGGGTCTTCACCCTGTTCGCCATCACCTTCTTCCTGCTCGGCGTGGTGCTGTTCAGCATCGGCCTGCTTGGGGAATACATTGGCCGCATCTATGAGCAGGTGCGCGGGCGCCCCCGCTATCTGGTGCAGGCCGTATTGCAAGACCTGCCCCCCGAGCCCGGCGTGTTCGTGCCGCATATCGCGCAGGCGGCCAACGCTGTGCAACAAACCCCCGCCCCGCTGCCGTGAACGCCGTCGTCTTCGCCTATCACAACGTCGGCGTGCGCTGCCTCAAAACGCTGCTCGCGCGGGGTGTGCAGGTGCAACTGGTCGTCACCCACCCGGACAGCCCGACCGAAACCCTGTGGTTCGATCGCGTGGCCGACGTGGCGGCAGAAGCCGGCATTGCCGTGGCCTATGTGGACGACGCGGTTGACGCGGCCCTGATCGACCGGGTCACGGCGCTTTCGCCCGACTATCTGTTTTCCTTCTACTTCCGCCGCATGCTGCCCGCACGGTTGCTGGCCGCCGCAAAAATCGCCGCGCTCAATATGCACGGCTCCCTGCTGCCCAAATACCGCGGGCGAGTTCCGGTGAACTGGGCCGTGTTGCACGGCGAAACCGAAACCGGCGCCACCCTGCATGTGATGGAAGCCAGGCCGGATGCGGGCGACATCGTCGCGCAGCAGGCCGTGCCCATCCTGCCGGACGACACCGCCAAGGAGGTGTTCGACAAGCTCACCGTGGCCGCAGAAATCGCGCTGTGGAACGTCTTGCCGCAGTTGATGCGCGGGGAAGTGCCGCGTCGCCGCAACGATCTGTCCGTCGGCAGTTATTTCGGCGGCCGCAAGCCCGAAGACGGTCGCATCGACTGGACCCAGTCGGCGCAATCGGTTTACAACCTCATCCGCGCCGTCGCCCCGCCCTACCCCGGCGCATTTTTCGATTACCAGGGCCGCCGTTTCATCGTGGCGCGCGCCCGCATCGCGTCACCAGCACTGCGCGCGGAAATCGACGGCAAAAACGCTGCTGGCCTGCATATCGCAGATGGGCAACTACTGGCCCGAACCGGCGATGGCGGCGCACTGCACATCGTCGAACTATGGGACGCCGACCAACCGGGCATTCGCCTGAACGATCTACAAATTTCGGAACTCGCAACACAGCAATCATGAAAAAAGTCCTCATCCTCGGCGTCAACGGTTTCATCGGTCATCATCTCTCCATGCGCATCCTCGCCACCACCGACTGGCAGGTGTATGGCATGGACATGAACGCGGACCGCGTGGAAGACCTCACCGCCAACAAACGTTTCAAATTTTTCGAAGGCGACATCACCATCAACAAAGAGTGGATCGAGTACCACGTGCGCAAGTGCGACGTGATCCTGCCCTTGGTCGCCATCGCCACGCCGGCCACTTACGTGAAGGCCCCGCTGCGGGTGTTCGAGCTCGACTTCGAGGCCAATCTGCCCATCGTGCGCGCGGCGGTGAAGCACAAGAAGCATCTGGTGTTCCCGTCCACCTCCGAGGTGTACGGCATGAGCGGAGATGCCGAATTCGACCCGGAAAACTCGCCGCTGGTCTACGGCCCGATCAACAAACCGCGGTGGATTTACGCCTGCTCCAAGCAGTTGATGGATCGCGTCATCGCCGGTTACGGCCAGCAGGACGGCCTGAACTACACCCTGTTCCGCCCGTTCAACTGGATCGGCGCCGGACTGGACAATATTTTTTCGGCGAAGGAAGGCAGCTCCCGCGTCGTCACCCAGTTCCTGGGCCATATCGTGCGCGGCGAAACCATCAGCCTGGTCGATGGCGGTCACCAGAAACGCGCCTTTACCGACATTGACGACGGCATCGACGCGCTGATGAAAATCATCGAAAACAAGAACGGCGTGGCCAGCGGCCAGATCTACAACATCGGCAATCCGGCCAACAATCATTCGGTGCGCGAACTCGCCGACATGATGCTGCGCCTGGCTGCCGACATGCCCGAATACGCCGAATCCGCCAAAAACGTGAAGTTGGTGGAAACCAGCTCGGGCGCGTATTACGGCGCGGGTTATCAGGACGTGCAGAACCGCGTGCCCAAAATCACCAACACCATGCGCGACCTCGACTGGGCGCCCAAGGCGGACATGCAGACCGCACTGCGCAAGATCTTCGACGCCTACCGCGGCCAAATCGCCCAGGCCCGGGCGTTGATGGAAGAAACGGGCAATTGACTCGGCGCTCCGCCACGCACGCTGCAGTGATGGCCATGCGATTGCCCATACAATGTCGATTGACGGGCCGCCTCGCATCGCGGCGCGGTGAACTTGGTCAGGTCGGGAACGGAGCAGCCACAGCCGTTTACCGTGAGTGCCGGGGGAACGGCTCGTCACCCCAACACCCTTGCCTGCCCGCTGCGTCTGATGCGCGCTTGTTCATCGGCAACCCAAAGGCTTTTTGTCCCGGCGCTGATTCCGTATCCACCAGACGCGTTCAGCGCCCTAGTGGCAACTTGTGTCAAAATCCCCATCAAATCTTTCTATCGAGGTGACCATGGCTAGCGAACTGATCAAACACACCAATGACGCCGATTTCGAGCAAGACGTGCTGAAGTCCGGCGTTCCCGTTCTCGTGGACTTCTGGGCCGAATGGTGCGGGCCTTGCCGCATGATCGCTCCCACGCTCGACGAGATGGCCAGCGAATACCAGGGCAAGCTCGCCATCGTGAAGGTCAATGTGGACGAGAACCGCAGCATCCCCGCCAAGTTCGGCATTCGTGGCATTCCCACCCTGCTGCTGTTCAAGAACGGCGAGTTGGCTGGCAATAAAGTGGGCGCTGCCTCCAAGTCCCAATTGACGGCTTTCGTCGACGCCCATCTATAATTTCTTTCTTGCGCGGTGCAGTTCTCAATCCTCACACTGATCCTCACACTCCGCACCGCGCAACACTCAGGTTGAGCTGCCGCTCCAGGCAACTCAACCGCCGTGACACCCTGCCGTGCACCCATAGCACGGCCCACACTCCCTCACGATTCTTTTTGCTGCTTGCGCGTGCCGCTCTGATGCACGCTCCGTCTGACGACGGATACAGCGCAGCCTCCCCTTCCCGAGCTTTTCATCATGCATCTGTCCGAACTCAAAGCGACGCACGTCTCCAAGCTGCTTGAAATGGCGCAGTCGTTCGAGATTGAAAACGCCAGCCGCCTGCGCAAGCAGGAGCTGATGTTTGCCATTCTCAAAAAGCACGCGCGAACTGGCGAGCAGGTGTTCGGCGACGGCTGCCTTGAAGTGCTGCCAGACGGCTTCGGCTTTCTGCGGGCGCCCGAGTCGAGCTATATGGCGTCACCCGACGACATCTACATCTCGCCCAGCCAGATCCGCCGCTTCAATCTGCACACTGGCGACTCGATCGAGGGTGAGGTGCGTGTGCCCAAGGATGGCGAGCGTTACTTTGCCTTGGTGAAGGTCGACCGCGTCAACGGCGTGACCCCGGAGGAGAACAAGAACAAGATCATGTTCGAGAACCTCACGCCGCTGTTCCCGACAGAGCACATGCGTCTGGAGCGCGACATCAAGGGGGAAGAAAACGTCATCGGCCGCGTGATCGACATCGTGGCCCCGATCGGCAAGGGGCAGCGCGGCCTGCTGGTGGCCCCGCCCAAAAGCGGCAAGACCGTGATGCTGCAGGCGCTTGCGCATGCCATCACCAACAATCATCCAGAAGTTGTGCTCATCGTGCTGCTGATCGACGAGCGCCCGGAAGAAGTGACCGAAATGCAGCGCTCGGTGCGGGGTGAAGTGGTCAGCTCCACCTTCGACGAGCCCGCCGTGCGGCACGTGCAGGTTGCCGAAATGGTGATCGAGAAGGCCAAGCGCCTGGTCGAGCTAAAGAAGGACGTGGTCATCCTGCTCGACTCCATCACCCGGCTGGCCCGTGCCTACAACACCGTGGTGCCGACCTCGGGCAAGATCCTGACCGGCGGGGTGGATGCAAACGCCCTGCAGCGCCCCAAGCGCTTTTTCGGCGCGGCACGCAATATCGAAGAGGGTGGATCGCTCACCATCATCGGTACTGCGCTGGTCGATACCGGCAGCCGCATGGACGAAGTGATCTACGAAGAATTCAAGGGCACCGGCAATATGGAAATCCACCTGGATCGCCGTCTGTCGGAAAAGCGCGTTTATCCCGCCATGCTCATCAACCGCTCGGGCACACGCCGCGAGGAACTGCTGCTCAAGCCCGAAATCCTGCAAAAAGCCTGGATTCTGCGCAAGCTGCTCTATCCCATGGACGAGATTCAGGCGATGGAATTCCTGCTCGACAAGATGAAGCAGACCAAGAACAACGCCGAATTCTTCGATTTGATGCGTCGAGGCGGTTGATCGCCCGAAAAATCTGCGACAATGCCGTGTTTTGCCAAGTACCGACGGTTTGCAACAACCGAGTGCAGCAATCGTTTGCAGCAACATCACGCGTCGGCGGCTAGCGTTTGATCGTCAAGATCGTTACCCAAGGAACCCCCATGAAATCAGGAATCCACCCCCAGTACCGCGAAGTCTGCTTCCTCGACCTGTCCACTGGTTCGCAGATTCTCATCTCTTCCACAGCGCAGACCCGCGAAACCATCAAGCTCGACGATGGCCGTGAGGTTCCCCTGTACAAAGTGGAAACCAGCGGTGAGTCGCATCCTTTCTACACCGGCAAACAAAAGAGCATCGATACACTGGGCGGCCGCGTCGAGAAGTTCCGCCAGAAATTCGCCAAGGCAGCGGGCAAGGCCTGAGGCGCATCGCGCGCCTTTCGCGCCACGGGGTTGTACGCAACAACCCCTGAGTTGCACCCCATAACGGGCAGCCTGGCTGCCCGTTGTTGTTTCCCACGCATCCGTAACTCTCATCCGCCATCGCACTCGCCATGAGCTCGCCGTTTTCTCACGGACAGACCCGCAGACCGCCGACGCGCCCCTCGCTGCAGCCGGGTGCGGTAGGCAAGCTGTCGCGGCCGCTGCTTCTGCTCCTGTGTGCGGCCTACCTTCTTCCGGGATTCATCGGTCGCGATCCCTGGCGCACGGATGGTCTGAGTTTCGCAGTGATGTGGCAGATGGCGCAGGGTCTCACGTCCTGGTTTCATCCCACGCTGTACGGGCAGACGGTCAGCGGCGGCTGGCTGGCCCACTGGCTGGGAGCGGGATCGATACAACTCCTGGGTTCCTGGCTGGGGCCGGTACTGGCGTCGCGGCTGCCGTTCATGCTGGCATTAGCAGCCAGCATGAGTCTGACGTGGTACGCCGCCTTTCACTTCGCCCGCCACGACGACGCCCAACCCGTGCGGCCCGCGTTTGGTCCGCCCATCGTTCCCAACGACTATGCACGCGCCATCGCCGATGGCGTGCTGCTGACCTTTCTGGCCACGCTGGGCCTGTTGGGGCGCGGTCACGAAGCCTCGACCCAGGTCGTGCAACTCGCCGCAGTGAGCGGCATCTTGCTGGGGGTATCGCTGCTGCCGCGAAAACCCTGGAAATCGGCCAGCCTGATCGCCACGGGCTTGCTGTGTCTGGCGCTGACCGCGGCGGGATGGTTTGCCCTGCTGCTGAGCTTCACGCTCGGTCTCGTGCTGTGGGGCAGTTTGCGCCGCGGCAACTGGGCACTCATGCTGGCGTTGGCGGTCGGCGTGTTGTCAGGGCTGTGGGCCGAATCGCAGATGGGGTGGATGCTGCGAGGCAAATGGCCCGATCTGGACACTCTGGGCAAATTCTTTCGCATCGGGCTGTGGTTCACCTGGCCGGCCTGGCCGCTGGCCGCATGGGGCTTGTGGCGCTGGCGTGAGTCCCTGATGGCCTGGCATCTGCGGCCCGCATGGGCCCTTGCGGCCCTGGCTTTGCTCAGCGCGCTGGCGCTGGGCAACAACGACAAGGTTTTTCTGTTGGCCCTGCCGCCCCTGGCCATTCTGTCGGGATTCGCGCTGCCGGTATTGCGCCGCGCGGGCCTGGCGGCGATCGACTGGTTTGCCGTGCTGTTCTACAGCCTGCTGGCCTTGGTGGTCTGGGTCATGTGGCTGGCCATGTTCATTGGCTGGCCGGCCAAGCCGGCCGCCAATATTGCACGGCTGGCTCCGGGCTTTCAATTCAGTCTCGACCCCGTCGCCCTGGGGATCTCGCTGTTCGCCACTCTGGCCTGGGGTGCGGTGGTGGTTTGGCGTACCGGACGCCACCGTCACCCCTTGTGGAAAGGCATGGTGTTGTCGGCCAGCGGCGTGACCCTGGCCTGGGTGCTGGTGGGCAGCTTGTGGATGCCGGTTCTGAACTATGCGAGCACCTACCGCAACGTGGGGCGCGAGGTCGCGCATGCGGTGCAGAGCGCCAGCGCGCTGTCGATGCAGGTCGGCTCGCCCTGCTTACAGCCTGTGGCCATCGATCTGACCACGCAGGCGCTGATCGGCTACTGGAGCCGGCTCGATTTCTCCGCCTCGCGCACGGCGCAATGCACCTACGCGCTGGGCGCCCGCGCGCCGCTGCCTGCGTCGCAGTGGCGTCTGATCTGGCGCGGCGGCCGTCCGGGGGATCGCGGCGGCACGCTCTATCTGTACCAACGTCTCGCGCCTACACGCCCCTGAGCCGCTTCCCATGCGTCCTCTGCGCAATCTGTTGCGTCTGGCGGTGAGTGTGCTCATCGGCCAGCTTGCCGTCATCGGCTTCGGTGTGGCCGATACGGTGATGCTGGGACACTTCGCCTCCACGGCCAGTCTGGCCACTCTGTCCATCGGGCAGGCGATCTACATCACCTTGTTCGTCTCGCTCTCCGGGGTCACCCAGTCCCTCTTGCCCACGCTCGGGCGAGGATTCGGGGCGGGCCAGCCCGACGCGGTGGGGGCCAGTTTCCGCCAGGGGCTCTGGCTGGCCGGGGGTCTTTGCGCTCTGGGCATCGCGGTGCTGCTCTGGCCGCAGCCGCTGTTGGCGTTGACCGGTCAGGCGCGCGACGCGACGGTTGATCGCTATCTGGCGATTCTCGCCCTCGGCCTGCCGGCCGCTCTCGCCTTTCGGGTGCACGCCGCGCTCAGCCAGGCCATTTCGCGCCCCTTGCTTACCGCCGCGCTGCAGATTGGGGGCCTGGGCGTCAAGCTGTTGCTCAATGCCGTGTTTCTACTGCCCGGGAAATTTGGCCTGCATGGCATGACGCCGCTGGGCGCGGAGGGCTGCGCCGCCGCTACCGTGCTGACTCAATATGGGCTGCTTGCCGTGGCGCTGCTGCAGCACCGCTACAGCGCCGCGCTGCGTCCCTATGCCGCGCTCTCGCGCTGGGACTGGCCGGACTGGAAGGCGCAAGCGCATTTGCTGCGTCTGGGCGGGCCGATCGGCCTGAGCCTGCTGGTCGAAGTGTCGGCCTTCACCTTCATGGCGCTGTTCATCGCCCGGCTGGGAGACACCGTGCTGGCGGCCCACCAGATCACTGCCAGCTTCGCCACCGTGCTCTATATGCTGCCGCTGTCCATTTCCATTGCCACGGGCTCGGTAGTGGCCCAGCATCTGGGCGCCGGCCATACCCGGGCCGCGCGGCACACGGCCTGGAGCGGCGTAGGGGCGGCTGCGCTGCTCTCCATCGTCATCGGCCTGGTCGTCTGGCTGGAGCGCGGGCGCATCATCGGCTGGTACACCTCCGACCCGCAGGTGCAGGCCGTGGCCTATCACCTGTTCCTGTTCATCGCGCTTTATCAGGTGTTCGACGCGGTGCAGTCCACCAGCGCCTTCATCCTGCGCTCGTACCACATCGCTCTGCTGCCCAGCATGTTGTACGCGCTGTCGCTTTGGGGCATCGGCCTGGGGGGCGGCTATCTGCTGGGATTCAACACCCTGGGCATCACCCCGCCCGCGCTGCAAGGCGCCGCCGGATTCTGGATGGGCAACACCACTGGACTGGCGATCGCGGCAAGCTGCTTTGCCGTGCTGTTGTGGCGCGTGGCTCGCAGGGCTCCAGGGTAGTTTTTCGGCACACAAAAAAACACCGCGGACTTCGCAGTCGCGCGGCGCCTTGGTCAGGCTGAAAGGGCCGGAGCCGAAATCAGTCTTTGGTGTGCAGACCCTTGGTCCAGGCTTCCATGGCTTCGTTGGCAGGGGCCATCGGCGCTTCGAGGAAGGTGACTACAAACTTGTCGCCCATGTCGGCAATGCCGATGGAGCGGGGACGCACAGCCAGCACCATGGGGTTGGGCAGCGCGATGCCGAAGCAGAAGATCACTTCGGCTGCAGCCTTGATTTCCGGCGCAATAGTGCCGCCGATCTGGGTGGTGTGTTCGAAATGGTCGAACACGGCGATGAATTTCACCTTGGGGTTGGCCGCGATCTTTTCCTTGAAATACGCCACCACTTCATCGACCGTGGTGTAACGCGTTTCGGATTTGGAAACTTCGGCAACGTAAACGGGGTATTTTTCCTGCAGCAGGGTTTGTTTCATGGGGACTCCGGGATGGCGCGCAGACAGATCGGCGCTGAGGTGAATGAACAGCCGAGTAATTTACTCGGATAGAAACGTCCGCATATCAGCATGGATCAAATTTCGCGGCGGGCGCGCATGAGAAAACGTAGGGCCGCCCCAAGTTTTCTCATCCCCCTCGGGGGGCCTGGCGCGCACGCGGCAGGTCTGGGGGCTCTCAAACCGATTGCAAAGACTCCAGTTGTTCGCCCAGTTCAAGCCAGCGCTCTTCCAGTGCGCCGATGCGCTCAGCCAGGGCGTGATGCCGCCGCCCCTGCTCCACCCGTTCGGCGGCCGGCGTGTCCGGGTGCGCCAGCGCGGCCTCGATGGCGGTGCGCTCGGCTTCGAGTTGGCGCAGCTCTTGTTCGACCCGCGTGAACTCGGCCTTGACCGGCTTGAGCTGCTGCGCGCGCTGCTGCCGCTGCTCGGCCTGCTGGCGGCGGGCTTCCTTGCGGTCGGCGGCGGGCAAGGGTTCGTCTGCAGCGACGCCAGACGGCTGCGGCTTGTCTTGCGCTGCGCTCTGGCGCTGGGCAGTGCGCGAGAGCGCCCATTGCTGATAGTCGTCGAGACTGCCGTCGAAATCTCGCACCTGACCGTCGGCCACCAGCCAGAAAGCGTCGCAGGTGGCGCGCAGCAAGGCCCGGTCGTGCGACACCAGCAGCACCGTGCCCGCGAAGTCCTGCAAGGCCATGGCGAGCGCCTCGCGGGTGGGCAGATCGAGGTGGTTGGTCGGCTCGTCGAGCAACAGCAGATTGGGTTTGCGCCAGATCACCAGGGCCAGCGCCAGCCGTGCTTTTTCGCCACCGGAAAAGCTGCCGCAGGCGCGGGTCATCATGTCGCCGTCGAACTGATAGCGTCCGAGCCAGTTGCGCCATTCTTGTTCCGTGGTGCTGGGGGCGATGTCGCGCGCCAGGCGCTGCATGTGCTGCAGGGGCGTTTCGTCGAGCCGCAGCACATCCACTTCCTGCTGCGCGAAGTAGCCGATCACCAGCCCTTTGCCTTCTCGGCGGTGCCCGGCCCGCAGGGGCAACACCCCGGCCAGCGTTTTCACCAGTGTGGACTTGCCCTGCCCGTTCGCCCCCAGAATGCCGATGCGCAGCCCACCGGTGATTTCACGCGCCACCGAGCGCAATACCGGCGGATCGCCGTAGCCGCAGTCGGCCTCGCTCAAGGTGAGCAACTGCTGCGGCAGGTTCAGCGGCTCCAGCAGTTCGATGCGCAGCGCCCCGCTCAGATAGACCGGCGCCAGCCGTTCCATGCGTTCAAGCGCTTTCATGCGGCTCTGCGCCTGCCGCGCCTTGGTCGCTTTGGCGCGGAAGCGTTCGACAAAGCGCGTCAGCCGCGCGATGTCTTGCTGCTGGCGGGTGAACGCCGCCTGCTGCTGCATGAGTTTTTCGGCGCGCTGCTCTTCGAACAGGGTGTAATTGCCGCCGTAGCGGGTGAGCTTGCCGCCGTCGAGATGCACGGTGACGCGGCACACCGCGTCGAGAAATTCGCGGTCGTGCGAAATGACCAGCAACAGACCGGGATAGCGCGCCAGCCATTGCTCCAGCCAGACCAGCGCGTCGAGGTCGAGGTGATTGGTCGGCTCGTCGAGCAGCAGGCAGTCGCTGGGAGCGAACAGCGCCTGCGCCAAGGCCAGCCGCATGCGCCAGCCGCCGGAGAACTGCATCACCGGCTTGCGCAGTTCGGCCACGCTGAAGCCCAGGCCGAGCAGCAAGGCTTCGGCGCGGGCGCGGGCGGTGTAGCCATCGGCCAGTTCAAACGCATGCTGCGCTTCGGCCAGGGCATGACCCGAGGCTTCGTCGTGTTCGGGCGCGGCCATGGCGGCCTGCAGCGCCTGCTGCGCGGCTTGCAGGGCAACATCGCCTTGCAGCACGAAATCGGTCGCGGTGCCGTCGGAATCGGGAACGTCCTGGGCCACCGTGGCCAGACGCCAGTTCGCCGGCTTTTCCAGCTTGCCCGCATCTTCATGCAGTCCGCCGAGCAGCAAGGCGAACAAAGACGTTTTCCCCGCGCCGTTTACTCCCACCAGGCCGACCTTGTCGCCGGGGTGCAGGGTCAGGCTGGCCTGATCGAGCACCACCTGAATGCCGCGGCGCAAGACGATGTCGGTCAGCCGGATCATGCTCCCGCTCCGGGCGCGAAGGCGAGTCGCAAATCATCTGCCAGCAGCACGCAGACGCCTTCGGCATGCAGTTCGGTCTCCAGCCAGATCGCGGGCAAATGCGGGAATGCAGCCTCGAAAGCGGCACGCTCGTTGCCGACTTCCAGCACCACGATGCCCCGCGCTGAAAGGTGCGCGGGTGCGTCGTGCAGAAAACGTCGCACCAGATCCATGCCGTCCGCACCACCCGCCAGCGCCATCTCCGGCTCATGGCGATATTCCGCGGGCAAAGCCCGCATGCTGGCGGCGGGTACATACGGCGGGTTGCACAGCACGAGGTCATAGGCCTGGGATGGTTCGGTCGTGAGGCCAGCCCAGAGGTCGGAGGCGATGAGCCGCAGCCGGTGCTGCAGGCCGTAGGCCTCGCGGTTGATCTCGGCCACGGCCAGCGCGTCGGCAGAAAGATCGACGGCGTCCACCTGCGCATCGCCCCAGACAAGCGCGGCCAGAATGGCCAGGCAAGCGGAACCGGTGCACATATCGAGCACGCGGTGAGGCGGCTCGGTCAGCCAGGGGTCGAGCGCGCCTTCATCGAGCAGTTCGGCAATGAATGAACGCGGCACGATAACGCGCGGATCAACCACGAAGCGCAAACCCACCAGCCACGCCTCGCCCAGCAGATAGGCCAGGGGCTGCCGGGTGGCGATGCGTTGCGCCGTCACCGTCTCGATCTGAAGCGCCTGTTGCGCGGTTAAGGATTGATGGGCGTAAGCAGCAAAATCACCGGCCTCGCTCGCAGGCAGGCCCGCGGCGTGCAGCACCAGCCAGGCGGCCTCGTCTTCTGCGCTGGCGCAGCCATGTCCGTAGTCGAGATCAGCGGTTTGCAGCGCCTGAGCCGCCAGCGCCCAGGCTGCGCCCAAGGTGCGAGCGGCTGAAATCGCCCCCGTTCGTTGCTCAGGCGGCGTCATGCCACCAAGGCCTCGAGGGTGCGGCGATAGATATTTTTGAGTGGGTCGATGGCGTCTACTTCGACCCATTCGTCGATCTTGTGAATGCTGGCATTCACCGGCCCGAACTCGACGACTTGCGCGCAGATCTTGGCAATGAAGCGGCCATCGGAGGTGCCCCCGGTGGTGGACAACTCGGCCGCGATGCCCGTCTCGGCGTGAATGGCCGATTGCAGCGCGGCGGAGAGCGCGCCGGGCGCCGTCAGGAAGGGCTCGCCGCCCAGCGTCCAGTCGAGCGTGTAGTTGAGTGCGTGCCGGTCGAGCGTGGCGTGGACGCGTTGCTTGAGATGATCAGGCGTGGATTCGGTGGAAAACCGGAAGTTGAAATCCACCACCAGTTCGCCCGGAATGACATTGGTCGCCCCGGTGCCCGCATGAATATTGGACATCTGCCAGGAAGTCGGCGGGAAGTGGGCGTTGCCGACATCCCAGCTGAGGGCCGCCAGTTCGGCCAGGGCGGGCGCGGCGAGATGAATGGGGTTTTTCGCCAGGTGCGGATAGGCGATATGCCCCTGTACGCCACGCACCGTGAGACGACCGGAGAGCGAACCGCGCCGACCGTTCTTGATTACGTCGCCCAGCTTCGCGGTGGAGGTGGGCTCGCCCACGATGCACCAGTCCAGACGCTGGCCGCGCGCCGCCAGCAGCTCGCACACCTTGACCGTGCCATCGCGCGCCGGGCCTTCCTCGTCACTGGTGAGCAGAAAGGCGATCGCATGGTTCGGATGCGGATGCGCCGCCAGAAACTCCTCCACCGCCACCACCATGGCCGCCAGCGAGGTTTTCATATCGGCAGCTCCGCGGCCATACAGCTTGCCATCGCGCACCGTCGGGGTAAATGGCGGGCTTTGCCACTGATCCAGCGGTCCGGTGGGCACGACGTCGGTATGGCCGGCAAGCACGAGCACGGCGGCATCCGCCTTGGAACCCGGGCGCAGGGCCCAAAGATTGGTCACGCGAAAGTCGGTCGGGCCGCTCTCCACCGTTTCGCAGACAAAGCCCAGCGCTTGCAAACGGTCGCGCAGCACCTGCTGACAGCCCTCGTCTTGCGGGGTGATGGAATGGCGGGAAATCAGGTCATGGACCAGGGTTTGAGTGGGAGACATGCGGAAATGGGGAGCGCCCGGCCTCGCCTTCAGCGCGGCGAGTCCAGGTCGAGGGTGATTTCAGTGAATGAGGGCGTATCGTCCTCGATCGCCTCGGCGGGCGCGGTCTGCTTGCGCAGCGCCGAGTCGTTCTCCAGACGCCAGAGCAGATTGGTCGGCGAATCGGCGTAGGCCAGGGCTTCTTCTCGGCTGACCACGCCGTCGATCACCATGGTGGCCAGCGCCTGCTCGAAGGTCTGCGAGCCTTCGGCCATCGACTTTTCCATCGCCTCCTTGACGTCGGAAAAGTCACCCTTCTCGATCAACTCGCGCACGAGCTGGGTGTTGAGCATGATCTCCACAGCGGGCGTCAGCCCTCCGGCAGCCGCCCGCAGCAGCCGCTGCGACACAATGCCCCGCAGGCCCGAGGCCATGTCGTTGAACAATGCGGCGCGCTGGTCCATGGGATAGAAACCCACAATGCGGTTGAGCGCCTGATAGCTGTTGTTGGCGTGCAGCGTGGCCAGGCAGAGATGGCCCGAGAGCGAGTACTGCAGGGCGGCACTCATCGTGGCCTGATCGCGGATTTCGCCAATCATGATGCAGTCGGGCGCCTGCCGCAGCGCGTTTTTCAGGCCAACCGTCAGAGACTCGGTATCGATGCCCACTTCGCGCTGATTGATGATCGACTTGCGATTGGAGAACAGGTATTCGATCGGTTCTTCAAGGGTGAGAATGTGCCCGGTTTTGTTGGCATTGCGATAGTCGATCATCGCTGCCAGCGTGGTGCTCTTGCCCGCGCCGGTGGAACCCACCATGAGCAGCAGGCCGTGCTTTTCCATCACCAGATCGGCCAGCACGCCGGGCAGATTCAGCGATTCCAGCGCCGGAATTTCTCCGGGGATGTAGCGCACCACCATCGCCACGCTGCCGCGCTGGCGAAACGCGCTGATGCGAAAGCTCCCCAACCCCGGCCGCGGCAGCCCCAAGTTGAGTTCCCCAGTGCGGGTGACCTCGGCCGCCCGCTCGTGACCCACGGCTTCAGCCAGCAGCCGAAAAGGCTCCTCGGGTGTGAGAACCTGCCGGTTCACCGCCACCGCATGACCATTGATGCGGATGAGGATAGGGGCATGCGGACTGATGTAAATGTCGGACGCCTTCTTCTCCGCCATCAGCTTGAACAACCGCTCCATTGCCGACATAACTCCCCCTTTTTTAGTGTTGGACGCCGAGATCCCGAGGCTGCGCGCAGTACCTGTCAGGTCCGCAGCAGTTCGTTGATGCTGGTCTTGGAGCGCGTCTGCGCATCCACCTGTTTGACGATTACGGCGCAGTACAAGCTGTATTTGCCATCGCTGCTGGGCAAGTTGCCGCTGACCACCACTGAACCCTCGGGAATGCGGCCATAGCTCACTTCGCCGGTGGCGCGGTCGTAGATCTTGGTCGATTTGCCGATGTAGACGCCCATCGAAATGACGCAATTGTCTTCGACGATCACACCCTCCACCACCTCCGAGCGCGCGCCGATGAAGCAGTTGTCGCCGATGATGGTCGGGTTGGCCTGGATGGGTTCGAGCACCCCGCCGATGCCTACGCCGCCGGACAGATGCACGTTCTTGCCGATCTGCGCGCACGACCCCACGGTGGCCCAGGTATCGACCATCGTGCCCTCGTCCACATAGGCGCCGATGTTCACATACGACGGCATGAGCACCACATTGGGCGCGATATAAGAGCCGTGCCGCGCCACGGCCGGCGGCACCACGCGCACCCCGGTGGCGCGCATCTGCGCTTCGTCGAGGTTGTGGAACTTGGTCTGCACCTTGTCGAAAAAGTGCAGATCGCCGGCCTGCATGGCCACGTTGTCGTGCAGACGGAAGCTCAGCAGCACGGCCTTTTTCAGCCACTGGTGCGTCACCCACTCGCCGCCCACGCGCTCGGCCACCCGCAGTTTGCCCACGTTGAGCTGGTCGATCACGTGGCCCACGGCATCGCGCAGTTCAGCCGGTGCATTGGCCGGGCTGTATTCGGTGCGGTTTTCCCAAGCCTGGTCGATAAGGGTCTGCAGTTGTTGCGTCATGGTGAGGGTCTTTGTGAGTGGATCAGTTCAGAACAATAGGCGGCAATACGGCGGGCGGCTTCGACGCATTCTTCCAGCGGGGCCACCAGGGCCATGCGAATACGACCGCGCCCCGGATTGGTGCCGTCCTGCTCCCGCGCCAGATAGCTGCCCGGCAAAACAGTGACATTGTATTTTTCGAGCAGCCCGCGGGAGAACTGCGCATCATCGCCCGGCGTGGCCGCCCAGAGGTAGAACCCGGCATCGGGCAATTGCACGTCGAGTACCGGCTGCAAAATCGGCAGCACGGCGACGAATTTTTCGCGGTATAGCGCGCGGTTGTGCTCGACATGCGTTTCATCGTTCCAGGCGGCGGCGCTTGCGGCCTGCACGGCTGGCCCCATCGCGCTGCCGTGGTAAGTGCGATAGCGGGTGAAAGCCGCAATCAGCTTGGCATCGCCCGCGACAAAACCGGAGCGCAGACCGGGCACGTTCGAGCGCTTGGAAAGCGAGGTGAAGAACAGCAGGTTGCGAAAGTCCGTCCGCCCCAGTTGCCATGCGGCTTCCAGTCCGCCCAGCGGAGGTTGCCCGCCGAACCAGATTTCTGAATAGCACTCGTCGCTGGCAATGACAAAACCGTGCCGGTCGGACAACTCGAACAGCAACTTCCATTCTTCCAGGGGCATGACCGCGCCTGTGGGATTGCCCGGCGAGCAAACGTAGAGCAACTGGGTGCGCTGCCACACCGCCTCGGGCACTGCCGCCCAATCGACGGCGAAATTGCGCTGCGCATCCACCGCGGCGAAATACGGCTGCGCGCCAGCCAGCAACGCAGCGCCTTCATAGATTTGATAGAACGGATTGGGACAGACCACCGTGGCCCCGGCCCGGCTCGCGTCCACCACGGTCTGCGCAATGGCGAACAGCGCCTCGCGCGATCCGTTGATCGGCAGCACCTGCGTCTGCGCGTTCAGCGGCACGCCGTAGCGGCGGCTCGCCCATTGCGCGCAAGCCTCCCGCAGTTCCGCCGTGCCGAGCGTGCTGGGATAGACCGACAGACCCTCCAGATGGGCGGCCAGGGCATCGCGGATGAAGGACGGGGTGGGATGTTTGGGCTCGCCTATGCCCAGGCTGATCGCAGGCCACTGCGCGGGTGCCGTCACCCCTTGGTGGAGCGCGCGCAGTTTTTCAAACGGATAGGGCTGAAGCAGGTCGAGGCGAGGGTTCACGGCAAGCGCTGGGGCGGGATGGCGAAAGGCGCTGCCATTCTACGGAGCCCTGCGCAGGCGCAAACCGGGCGGCGTCACAGAAATTTTCAGTCTGGCGAGCGGATTCGCTGTCATCACGGCATGTGGAACGGCGTTACAGAGGCTAAGACCCCGTTTTCGACCGAAACCCACCCGCCAGAACCGGCCCACTATGCTATGGATCATGCTTACGCCCTCTCCCAAGCGCTCGTGATCGACACCTCGCAACACGATTCGGTCGCGCTCAATCGTTTTTGCGCCGAGGTGCGCGTGCGCGCCACCCGCATGGCGCTGATTGAATTGCGCGACGCTGCGCTGGCCGCCGATGTGGTGCAGGACAGCCTGCTCAAACTGGTGAGCAACTACAAGCTGCGGCCGGCGGAGGAATGGGCGCCGCTGTTCTACAGCATTCTGCGCAACCGCATCACCGATATGCACCGTCGGCGCAAGGTGGAGAAAATTTTCGATTTTTTCTTCTCCAGCGACGAAGAAGACGATCAACCGCCCAGTTGGGAGCAGATTGCCGACGGCGCCCTCGGCCCGGAGCAGGAAGTCGCCAACGGCCAGCTTGCCGGACGCATTGCCGATGCCATTTCCGCCCTCAGCCCGCGGCAGCGCGAGGCGTTTCTGCTGCGCGAAATGGAAGGTTTGTCCATCGTGGACACGGCAGCGACGATGAAAGTCAGTGAAGGTAGCGTCAAAACGCACCACATGCGCGCGCTCACCCGCTTGAGGGAATTGCTTGAATCCGACCATCCCGCTAAAGTTTGAACTGCCTGAATCAGGTGACATCATGACGACCCGCAACCATCTCTCTTCCGCTCAGATCGACCACTATCGCAGTGGTCTGGCGTCGGCTGAACAGGCGGCGCATATCGAGGCTCATCTGAAAAATTGCCCGCAGTGCCAGCAAGAGCTGCAGTTCGGCCAGCAGCTGAGCCACCTTCTGGCGCCCCTGCCCCAGCTTGCTGCACGCCTGCCGCATCGCCGCCTGCCGCGTCATTCTTCTCGCACCGTGCGCTGGCCCCGGGTGTTTGCCGCAGGCATGGCCACCGCTTCGCTGGCTTTGGCGGTGTTCATCAGCGTGCCGCACCTCACAAGCGGCAACGGGGCTTATCCGGGTGGATTTGACTCCCAGTCACTCAGCCCGCAGGTGGCAGACGCGGTACAGAACATCGAGTTTTATCAGTGGCTTTCCAATCACCCGCAAATGCTGCAACAAGGGCTGCAAAATGGCAATCCGGCTTGAGTGCCATTCGATCAAATTGCGCGCCCGACTGCGCAAGGCAAGACTCACCGCGGCGGCCATCGCCATTGCTGCGTTTGGAGTGATGATGATGGCGCCGACGGCCTCTGCAAATCAGCGCGATGGCAAAGGCGCATACCAGCAATGGGAGCGCATGCCGCCGCAGCAGCGCGAGCGCATTCTGCAGGAACAAGAGCGCTTCAAGCGCCTTCCGCCCAGCGAGCAGGAGCGGCTGCGGCGCGAGTACCAGCAGCGGCGCCAATAGAGCGCCCTTGAACAGCCCGCAACAGTCCGCCCCGTTGAGTCAGACTCAGTGCTGGGCGTGCGGGAAAAACAGAAAGACTTCCTGCCCGTCACGCAGCACATGCGTGCGAACCCCGTGGGGCAAGGTCAGTTTGGTGCGCACATGACCGAACGGCAACCCGGTCAACACGGGCACACCGTGCGGCTTGAGTTGCGCACGCAGCCAGTCCACCGCAGCGTTCAGGTCATAACCAGCATCGTGGGCGCTGAGTTTGTAGGCTGTGAATTGCCCGAGCAACACCGCCTTCTGGCGCTGGGCCACACCGGCATGGAGCAGCTGGCTGAACATGCGCTCGACGCTGTAGGGATGCTCGTTCACATCCTCCAGAAACAACACCCCTTTGGCGCGAGGGAGGTACGGCGTGCCGATCAGGCTGGTCACCAGGGCCAGATTGCCGCCCCAAAGCACGCCCTCGACGTCAAGACCGCGCGGCGCATCGTCGCAGGCAAAACCCACCGCTTCCAGAGTGCCGTCGGCCGCATCCAGAAAGCTGTCGACGGTAATGTCATCGGGCTTCTTGTCGCCAAAGTCGTAGGAGGCCATCGGCCCGCTGAAGGTGACTGCGCCCTTTTTTGCGAGCAAGGCCAGTTGCAGGGCGGTGAAGTCGCTGTGCCCGATCCACATCTGCTTGCGCCCTTTGATGGCTTGTGCCAGCAGGTCATAGTCGAAAGCCTGCAGCAGACGGCTCAGACCATAACCCCCGCGGGTCATCATCACCACATCGGCCTTGCTGCGCGCCGCATCGTGGATCGCGCGCAGACGCTGCGCATCGGTCCCGGCAAAGCGCTGTACGCGCGCCGCCACTTGCGCACCGGCCTGTACGCGAAAGCCCAGCGCTTGCAGATGGGCCTTGGCCACATCCAGACGCTGAGGCTCCTGCACCGCGCCTGCGGGTGAGACGAGGCGCAGCAAACCGCGTCGGGGCTTCAGGTCGGGGACGGATTCGATATCTGACATGAACAAGGCCGCAAAGAGTTGAGGATGAGAAAAGGCGAGAAATCAGGAAAGAGGCGGCTCGATATCCAGCTCGGTCACCTCGATGCCCGAGAGGCAGGCGTCGTGCACTGATTCCTCCGGGCGCTTTTGCTCCTTGCGACGGGTCCGGAAAAAATCCTGAAGCAGCGCGCTGCAGGCCTCTTGCTCGATCTCGGGCGTGATGTCGCAGTGGTGGTTCAGACGGGGCTCGGCAAACAGATCCACCACACTGCCGGCCGCTCCCGTCTTGGGGTCTCGCGCTCCGAACACCACGCGGGCAAAGCGTGCATGCAATAAAGCCATGGCGCACATCGCACAGGGCTCCAGCGTGACGTATAGCGTGCACTCCGGCAAACGATAGTTGCCCAGCAGATGGGCCGCCTGCCGAAGCGCCACGATTTCTGCGTGAGCCGTGGGGTCGTGGTCGCCGATCGGCCGGTTGTAGCCGGTGGCAATGACCTTGCCGTCCTTCACGATCACGGCGCCCACCGGCACTTCGCCCAGCAGCCAGGCATTCTGCGCCTGGTCGAGCGCCAGACGCATGAACGCGCGGTCAGCCTCTAGATTGGGAGTAGACGCCGCAGTCATAGGTTTTACTCGGGCACGCTTGCCGGCCGCGCTTTCAGCGCCTTGTCGAGCGATTGCTTGAATTGTTTGAGAGCGGCCGACGCCGGCTGCCCTTCGTCACCACGCGCACCCGCAGCAGACGGCGACGTCGCCACCCCGACCTGCCCGGTGAGTTGGGTGCGCACCAGCCAGACGATGATCAACAGCGTCAGCAGCAAACCGATTAGTCCAAACAGCATGCGCATAAGGTTTCACTCCCACTCGATGGTCGCTGGCGGCTTAGAGCTGACGTCGTAGGTCACGCGGTTGATGCCACGAACCTCGTTGATGATGCGGCTGGATACCTTCTTGAGCAGCGCATAGGGCAGCTCGGCCCAGTCGGCGGTCATGAAATCGCTGGTCTGCACCGCGCGCAGCGCGACCACATAGTCGTAGGTGCGGCCATCCCCCATCACGCCCACGCTCTTGACCGGCAGGAACACGGTAAAGGCCTGGCTGGTCAGCTCGTACCAGCTCTTGCCGGAATTCGGGTCGAGGGTCGAACGCAGCTCTTCGATGAAGATGGCATCGGCCCGGCGCAGCAGGTCGGCGTACTCCTTCTTCACCTCACCCAGAATACGCACGCCCAGCCCCGGGCCCGGGAAGGGGTGGCGGTAGACCATTTCGGGCGGCAGGCCCAGCGCCACACCCAGCTCGCGCACTTCATCCTTGAACAGTTCGCGCAGGGGTTCCAGCAGTTTCAGACCGAGTTGCTCGGGCAGGCCGCCCACGTTGTGGTGACTCTTGATCGTGACGGCCTTCTTGCTCTTGGCGCCGCCCGACTCGATGACGTCGGGGTAGATGGTGCCCTGCGCCAGCCACTTCGCGCCCTTGGCGCCGTCGCCTTTGAGCTTGGCAGCCTCGGCCTTGAACACATCGACGAACAGTCCGCCGATGATCTTTCGTTTTTTCTCGGGATCGGTCACACCCGCCAACTGGCCCAGGAACAGATCGCCGGCGTCCACACGGATCACCTTGGCGTGCAGCTTGCCCGCGAACATGTCCATCACCAGGTCGCCCTCGTTCAGGCGCAGCAGGCCGTGATCGACGAACACGCAGGTGAGTTGGTCGCCGATGGCGCGGTGAATCAGCGCCGCCGCCACCGAAGAATCGACACCGCCCGACAGACCGAGGATGACCTCCTCGTCACCGACCTGATCGCGAATGCTCTGCACCGCCTCAACAATGTAATCGCCCATGACCCAGTCGCCGCGGCAGCCGCAGATCTCGCGCACGAAGCGTGTGAGCATGGCCTTGCCCTGCACGGTGTGGGTGACTTCGGGGTGAAACTGCAAGGCGTAGTAACCGCGTGCCTCGTCGGCCATGCCCGCGATGGCGCAACTCGGCGTGGACGCCATGAGCTTGAACCCCGGCGGCATATCGGTCACCTTGTCGCCGTGGCTCATCCACACTTTGAGCATGCCATGCCCTTCGGCCGTACTGAAATCTTCGATGCCGTCGAACAGCCGGGTGTGACCGCGAGCGCGCACTTCGGCATAACCAAACTCGCGGTGGTCGCTCCATTCCACTTTGCCGCCCAGTTGCGCCGCCATGGTCTGCATGCCATAGCAAATGCCCAGCACGGGCACGCCGGAGTCCCATACGGCTTGCGGCGCGCGCAGTTCGTGATCTTCGTAAGTGCTGCCGTGGCTGCCCGAGAGAATGATGCCCTTGGGCGCGAACTCGCGCACGAAGGCATCGCTCACATCGCAAGGGTGAATTTCACAGTACACCTGCGCCTCGCGCACGCGGCGCGCGATGAGTTGCGTGACCTGGGAGCCGAAGTCGAGAATGAGAATTTTGTCGTGCATGAAAGCAAGCGTCGGCGCGAAGCCGACGATGTGGATGAGAGTTCAGTCGACGTGATAGTTGGGCGCTTCCTGCGTGATCTGCACGTCGTGGACATGGCTTTCACGCATGCCCGCCGCGGTGATCTGCACAAACTCAGCCTGCCCGCGCATCGCCTCGATCGTGCCGCAGCCGCAATAGCCCATGGACGAACGCACGCCGCCGACCAGTTGGTAAATGATGGCGACCAGCGGCCCTTTGTGCGGCACGCGCCCTTCGATGCCCTCGGGCACGAATTTTTCGTTGCCCGAAGCCGAAGTCGTCTCGGCGCCATCCTGAAAATAGCGATCCGCCGAGCCCGCCTTCATCGCCCCGATGGAGCCCATGCCCCGATAGGCCTTGTACGCGCGACCCTGATAAAGAATGGCCTCGCCCGGCGCCTCTTCGGTGCCCGCGAACATGCTGCCCATCATGACGGTGGACGCGCCAGCGGCAATCGCCTTGGCGATATCGCCCGAGTAGCGGATGCCGCCATCTGCGATCAAGGGTACGCCGCTGCCCTCGAGCGCCTTGGAAACATTGGCAATGGCGGTGATCTGCGGCACGCCCACCCCGGCGATGATGCGGGTGGTGCAGATCGAGCCCGGCCCGATGCCGACCTTCACCCCATCCGCCCCGGCCTCGACCAAGGCCAACGCTGCGGCGCCCGTGGCGATATTGCCGCCAACGACCTCGATCTGCGGGAAATTGCGTTTCACCCAGCGCACCCGGTCGAGAACCCCCTGGCTGTGTCCGTGCGCGGTATCGACCACGATCACATCGACGCCGGCGTTGGCCAGCGCCTCCACGCGCTCTTCGGTGCCTTCGCCCACGCCCACCGCAGCGCCCACGCGCAGCTTGCCTTGCGGATCACGGGCGGCATTCGGGCGTTCGGTGGCCTTTTGAATGTCCTTGACGGTCATCAGCCCGCGCAATTCGAATTCGGCGTTGACCACCAATACCCGCTCCAGCCGGTGCTGGTGCATCAGCGCCTTGGCCTGCTCCAGCGGCGCGCCTTCAGGAACGGTCACCAGGCGCTCGCGCGGCGTCATGATGTCGCGCACCGGGGTATCGAGACGGGTCTCGAACCGCAGGTCGCGGTTGGTCACGATGCCCACCACCTTGCCGTTTTCGATCACCGGAAACCCGGAAATGCCATGCTGGCGCGACAACTGCATCACGTCGCGCACTTTGACGATGGGCGAAATGGTGATCGGATCGCGCAGCACACCCGACTCAAAACGCTTCACCCGCGCCACTTCGGTGGCTTGCGCCTTGGCGGTGAAATTTTTGTGAATGATGCCGATGCCGCCCTCCTGCGCCATGGCGATCGCCAGGCGCGACTCCGTCACCGTGTCCATCGCGGCGGACACCAGAGGAATGTTGAGGGAAATATTGCGAGTCAGGCGAGTCGCAAGGCTGGTGTCTTTGGGTAACACCTGGGAATATGCGGGGACCAACAACACATCGTCGAAAGTCAGCGCTTTTCCTACAAGACGCATAGATGCCTCCGTGCAAAAGGAAATTATAGGGGTGCGCGTCACGGCGGCGCTCGGCGCAGCAGCTAATCGACCGATGGGCCGCACAACCGCGTTAAGCTAGCGGCCTGTTTTGACCACGGCGACTTTGGGACTCCTTATGCGCACTCTCGCAACTGCTCCGCTATTTCGCGTTATCAGCAGCGCACTGTTTCTGGCCATGGCCCTGATATGGATGACGTCCGCCCACGCCGCACAGTGGAAATGGCGCGATGCCAGCGGCGTGGTGCATTACAGCGACCAGCCGCCGCCAGCCAACATTCCCGCCAGCAACATTCTGCAGCGCCCCGCCGCGAACGCCGCCGTTCCAGCCGCCGCAAGTCACTCTGCATCGCAGCCCCAAGTCGGCGAAACACCGCAGCACCAAGCCAGCAGCGAGTTGGAAAAGAAAATCGCTGAACAGAAAAAGGCCGAGCAAGCCGCGCAGGAACAGGCCAAACTACAGCAGCAACAGGCCCAGGCGCTTGTGAACCAGCAGAACTGCCTGCAGGCGCAAAAGCAACTCCAGGTGCTCGATAGCGGTCAACGCATGGTGCAAGTCGACGCCCAAGGCCAGCGGGTCATCATGGACGATGCGCAACGTGCCGCAGAACGCGCCAAGATCGCCGGGCTCATTTCGCAGTATTGCCGCTGAGTTGCCCATGAGCTGCTGCCCATGAGCTGTCGGCGAACACGCTGCGATCAGATTTTCCAGCGCTCGGCCAGACGAGTCGGACGCAGCACGTCGTACTCTTCGAAGGGCTGGTGTATCCAGGGGCTCGTGGGCAGCATGTCCACGTAGTACTCGGGCAGATAGGTCGAAATGCCCTTGACCCAGATGACGGCGCTGCGCAGATCGGCAATCTTTCCGGCGCTGCGCAAATGGCTTTCAACGGCTTTCAAGGTCTCGCCCGAATCGGCCAGATCATCAACGAGCAGCACGCGCCCCTCGAGCTCCCCGCGCGGCAGGGTGATGTAGCGGGCGATGTCCAGACGGCCCTGCACCGTTCCGGCGCTTTCGCGGTAGGAACTGGTGGACATGATGGCCAGGGGTTTGTCGAAAATCCGCGACAGAATGTCTCCAGGCCGCACCCCGCCTCGCGCCAGGCAGAGGATCTGATCGAACTCCCAGCCCGAGGCATGCACCTTGAGCGCGAGTTTTTCGATCAGTGCGTGGTATTCGTCCCAGGAAACATAGAGATGTTTGCCGTCCTCGCTGAGCATGGCCGAACCTTTGTGAACGTGTGGAAAATGAAATCAGCCGGAGCGCAATGAACGCTCAAGCCTGAAACGGATGCCGCAGCACGATGGTGTGATCGCGGTCGGGGCCGGTCGACACCATGTCAATCGGCGCACCGATCAACTCGCCCACCCGCTGCAGATAGCTGCGCGCTGCGGCAGGCAGTTGATCCCAGGTCGTGAGGCCCTTGGTGCTTTGCGTCCAGCCCGGAAAATCTTCGTAGATCGGCTCGCAGCGCTCGATCTCGTCGGCATCGAGCGGGAGCACGTCACGCCGTTCGCCGTCGAGCATGTAACCCACACAGGCGCGGATGGTCGGCAGGCCGTCGAGCACATCGAGCTTGGTGATGCACAGACCCGACACGCCGTTGATGATGACTGCCCGCTTGAGCGCGGCGACATCCAGCCAGCCACAGCGGCGCGCACGCCCCGTCACCGTGCCGAATTCCTGACCCACGCTGGAGAGGTGATGCCCCACGCTGCCCGCCTCCGTGGTGGGCAACTCCGTCGGGAAGGGGCCGCTGCCCACCCGGGTGGTGTACGCCTTGGTGATGCCCAGCACATAGTGCAGCATGCCGGGGCCGACGCCCGATCCCGCCGCGGCCGTACCGGCCACACAGTTGCTCGAAGTCACGAAGGGATAAGTACCGTGGTCGATGTCGAGCAGCGAGCCTTGCGCCCCTTCGAACAGCAGGCGATCACCGCGCAGATGGGCCTGATGAATCAGGTAGCCCACGTCGGCCAACAGGGGCCGGACCTGCTCGGCGGACTTGAGCAATTGATCCATCACCATCCCGGCATCGAGCGTGTCGGTGTGCAGATAATTCTTCAAGACAAAATTGTGCAGATCGAGCACTTCAGCAAGCTTGGCCTGCAGGCGCTGCGGATGCTTGAGGTCCTGCAGACGGATGGCGCGGCGGGCCACCTTGTCTTCATAAGCCGGCCCGATACCCTTGCCGGTGGTGCCGATCTTGCCGCTGCCGTCGTTTTCGCGGCGCACCTCGCGCGCTTTGTCGAGCGCCACATGCGTAGGGAGCACGACCGGGCAGGACTCGCTGATATGCAGCCGTGAGCGCACATCCACCCCAGCCGCTTCGAGTCGACCAATTTCAAGCAGCAGGTGCTGCGGATCAACCACCACGCCATTGCCGACGTAGCAGGCCACGCCCGCGCGCATCACGCCTGAAGGAATGAGCTGCAGCGCGGTTTTCTGCCCATTGATCACCAGCGTATGCCCCGCGTTGTGACCGCCCTGAAAGCGCACCACGCCCTGAGCATGATCGGTCAACCAATCGACGACCTTGCCTTTGCCCTCATCTCCCCATTGGGTGCCCACTACGACCACATGACGACCAGTATTCACGCGTGTGTTCTCTCAAGTAAATCAGTCAATCCAACCATTACGTTAGGGAAGATCAGCCGCAATCTTCAACCAGCCAGGCACCGGCTCGCTGAACAAGCTGGCGGCGGAAAGCGCTTGCTTCGTGCGCCTGACCAGGGGGTAATTGCACCACGGTTTCGCCCTGCCGTCGCAAATCGGCGACAGCCTCCGGCAAACCAGAGGCTGTTGACCACTCCGCCGCAATGGCGGCGCTGGCCTGCGGCGCGGCGGCGAAGCCCGCCACTTCGCGCAAGTCCATGGAGAATCCGGTGGCGGCGCGCGGTCGGCCAAAGCTGGCGCCGACTTCGTCGTAACGCCCGCCGCGCGCCACGGCATTGGCATAGCCTTGTGCGTACACGCTGAAAATCACCCCGCTGTGATAGCGATAACCGCGCATATCGGCCAGATCGATCTGCACCTGGGTGCCCTGCTGCTGGTGGCGGCGGGCCAGCGCCGACAGATCGTCGAGCGCCTGGGAAATGAGTGCATGCTGCGGCAACACGCGCCGCGCCTCAAGCAATACCTCCGCATCGCCGTACAGCTCGGGCAGGGCGAGAATGGCTGCGCGTTGGGTTGGCGTGCAGTCGCGCGTCAGCAACCGCAGTTCTCCGGCATCCTTGCTGGCCAGTGCATCGAGAATCGCTTCCATGTCTTGTGACCCGAGCAGCAAGCCTGACAACACGCCACGCACGATGCGGTTGTCGGCCAGATCGAGCGCAGCCCGCGCCACCCCGGCCAGTCGCAGGCAGTCCAGCGCAAGCTGCTGCACTTCGAGATCGGCTTCCAGTCCGGCATGCCCGTACAGCTCGGCGCCAAATTGCAGAATTTCCCGGCTGGCGTGCACGCCCTCGGGATGCGTGCGCACCGCGCTGCCGCAATAGCAAACGCGCGTCACGCCGTCCTGATTCAGCAAGTGAGAGTCGATACGGGCGGCCTGCGGCGTCATGTCGGCACGCAAGCCCAGCGCCCGCCCGGAGATCTGGTCGACCAGCTTGAAAGTTTGCAGATCAAGGTCTTGCCCTGTGCCCGACAGGAGCGAATCGACAAACTCCAGCAGCGGCGGCATGACCAGGGCATAGCCATAGCCCCGCGCCGTATCGAGACAGGCGCGGCGCAGGTGCTCAATCACCGCCGCCTCACGCGGCAACACATCGGAAAAATATTCGGGAAGAAGCCAGTTGCTCATAAGACGCGCAGAAAAATGGGGCACGGTCATCCGTGCAACATCCAAGCTTACTTGAGGAGGAACACCAGGAGAAGGCCGATAGCGACGGCGATCAGACCGACGAAGCGCAGTTGACCGTCCGTCAGTGCCATGATCTGCCGGAACATGTCTCGCCACTGCCGGGGCAAGAACAGCGGCATCAGGCCTTCGATGACCAGAACCATGCCAATGGCAAGGAGCAAGACGTTCTGCATCGCAACACCGCATTGAGACCGCCAGAGACCGCCGGTTCAAGACGGTCTCTGTTGCGGATTTACTTGCCCGGCTTCAAGGCTGCGCCATCCGGCCCGCGGAAGAACTGGAAGAACTGGCTGTTCGGGTCGAGCACCAAGACATCGGACTTGCTGTTGAAGCTGGCGCGATAGGCCTCAAGGCTGCGGTAGAACTCGGCGAATTGCGGGTTCTGCCCAAACGACTTGG
Organism: Thiomonas intermedia; assembly: GCA_022730375.1. Lineage (GTDB taxonomy): Bacteria > Pseudomonadota > Gammaproteobacteria > Burkholderiales > Burkholderiaceae_C > Thiomonas > Thiomonas intermedia_C. Next base: position 30,149 of record DZDA01000002.1, on the reverse strand, counting down.
CATAGATCGACGAGGCTTCGGCATCGCCCTGGCCCTTGATGGTCTGCGCCTTGCTGTACGCCTGTGAAATCACGATTTCACGCTGCTTGTCGGCTTCGGCGCGAATTTTTTCCGCCTCGGCGTAGCCCGTCGAACGCAATTCGTTGGCGACGCGCTGGCGCTCGGCCTCCATGCGGCGATAGACCGACTGGGTGATGGCGGAAACGAAGTCCACGCGGGTCAGACGCATGTCGACGATCTGGATGCCCGTGCCTTTGATGTCTTTCGCAATGCCGGTCTGCACGTCCTGCATAACCTGATCGCGCTGCGAAGACAACACCTCACGCACGGTGCGACGCGTGATCTGCTCGTTCAACGCCGCCTTGACGATCTGCGACAGCCGGTCGCCCGCGCGTCGCTGATCGCCTCCGTAACTGCGAATGAACTCGGTCGGATTGGTGATGCGCCATTTCAGATACCAGTCCACCACCACGTTTTTCTTCTCGGCCGTGATGAAACGATCGGTCTCAGGGCTTTGCAGGGTCAGGATGCGCTTGTCGAGAAACACCACATTCTCGAAAGGCGCCGGAATCTTGAAATACAGCCCGGGGGTGCTGATGACCCGCTTGATCTGCCCCAAGCCGAACACGGCGGCGAACTGCCGTTGATCCACCACGAACAGGCTGGAAGACAGCAACAGAATGGCCACGACCAGCGCCACGAGAGCCAGAATGATCTTGTTCATTGCTCAGCCCTCACTGGAAGTTGCGCTCACGCAGGGTATCGCGCGAGGTTCTTGAACTGGAGGGAGCGGTTCCGTCCGGCGCGGACGCTGAACTGTCGGCCGTCGCAGGGGCGGCGCCCACGGAGGCCGCCGGCAAGGTCGGCACGCCGGTGGGAGCAGCGGGCGCGGCCGAGACACTCGTCGGGGCCTTGCCTGCGGATTGCTGCAGCAATTTATCCAGTGGCATGTAGAGGAGGTTATTGTTGTTGCGCGAATCCACCATGACCTTGGAAACGCTGGAAAGAATGTCTTGCATGGTTTGGAGGTACATACGCTCGCGGGTGACTTGCGGCGCCTTTTCGTATTGCTGCAGGATCTGGTCGAAGCGAGACGTATCGCCCTGCGCCTGCGCCACGACCTGCGCGTTGTAAGCCTCGGCGTCCTGGATCAGGCGCGACGCGGTGCCCTGCGCACGGGGAATGACGTTGTTGGCGTAGGCCTGGGCTTCGTTCTTCAGCCGTTCACGGTCTTGTCCCGCTTTGATGGCGTCATCGAAAGCGGCCTGCACCTGTTCCGGGGGCTGCACGTTCTGCAGCGTGACGGTGGTGATGACGATGCCGGTCTTGTAGCGGTCGAGAATTTTCTGCGTCAAAACCTGCACATCGCTGGCCACTTGCTCGCGACCCTCGTAGAGCACATAGTCGAGCGTCTTGTTGCCCACGACTTCGCGCACGGCGGTTTCAGCCGCCTGCGCTACCGCGTCGTCCGGACTGCGGTTGTTGTAGAGGTAATCCACCACGTTGTCGATGCGGTACTGCACGGCGAAGCGAACATCGACGATGTTCTCGTCTTCAGTCAGCATGGCCGACTCGGGCAAGCCCGTTGCCTTCACCTCGCCGCCGCGCCCGACCTCGACCGACCGAACCTGTGAGACGTTGACAATTTCATCTGCCTCGAACGGATAGGGCAGGCGCCAGTGAAAACCGGCGTCGGTGATGTAGGCCAGTTTGCCAAAACGCGTCACCGCGGCCTGCTGACCTTCCTGCACGATGAAAAAACCGGAAGACAGCCAGCCCAGCACCCCGATGAGCACCAGAATGATGACCCCCACACCCATGCCCTTGGCTGAGGGATAAAGGTCGGGACGCTGCGGCGGCGTGCCGCCACCATTGCCTCCGCCGCGCTTCTTGCCGAACAGGCCGTTGAGCTTGCGGTTGAAATCACGCCAGAGTTCATCGAGATCGGGCGGGCCGCCGCCACCGGGACGCCGGTTGGGGTCTTGGTTGTTATTGCTTTGTTGGCCGTTCGTGCCGTCGTCCTTGCCCCAACGCGGGTCATTGAGGTTGAACATGCGCGAAAACGGCCACACACGAGGCCAAAAACGTAAGGGAGTCATGCGGAAATTTGAGTAGTGTCCGACAAAGCTGAAGCAGAGGATTGGAAGCGGGGATCAGCCAATACCGCTTCCAGCAACGCACTTTTGAGGGAGGCAACACCAGCGCCTGTCAAGGCGCTTACGACAAGCCGAGGCATGCTAGCACGCGATTCGATGCCCTCGGATTGAGTGTGACCATTTGTAACATGAAGGTTCACCGGCAACAGATCAGATTTGTTGAAGATCAAGAATTGCGGAATATCGTCCGCGCCGATCTCGCGCAGAACGGCGTGAACTTCATCCATCTGCTCGCGCAACATGGGCGAGCTGGCGTCCACGACGTGCAGCAGCAAATCGGCCTGAAGCGTGTCTTCGAGCGTGGCCTTGAAGGCCTCGATCAAGGTATGCGGCAAATCGCGGATGAAACCCACCGTGTCGGACAGGGTGACGTTGACCTGCGGGCCCAGGTAGAACTTGCGCGTGGTGGTGTCGAGGGTCGCAAAAAGCTGGTCGGCCGCGTAAATTTTCGACTTGGTGAGGGCGTTGAACAACGTGCTTTTGCCGGCATTGGTGTAGCCCACCAACGCCACGCGAAAAGCGCCGGTGCGCCTGCGCGCACGGCGTTGGGTCATGCGCTGGCGCCCCAGTTTGCCCAGACGTGTGCGAAGCATCTTGATCTTGTCGTCGAGCATCCGGCGGTCGAGCTCGATCTGCTTTTCGCCCGGGCCGCCACGCACGCCGATACCGCCGGTCTGGCGCTCCAGGTGAGTCCAGCCGCGCACGAGGCGGGTGGCCAGGTGTTCGAGACGAGCGAGCTCAACCTGCATCTTGCCTTCGGCGCTCTGCGCGCGACGGGCGAAAATTTCGAGAATGAGGCCAGTACGGTCGATGACGGGTTTGCCGAGGGCCTTCTCCAGATTGCGCTGCTGGATGGGGCTCAGTGCATTGTCGAAAATGATGGTGTCCGCCAAGGTCGTGCTGACCAGTTCGCTCAATTCATCGAGCTTGCCCGAACCGATGTAAGTCGCCGCGTCGGGCCTCGCACGCACACAAGACAGCTCGCCCGCCAGTGCATAACCGGCAGACGTGCTGAGCTGCTCCAACTCAGCCAGCGCGTCGTCGGATGAGGGACGTCGCTGCTGGACGCTGACCAATGCAGCGCGCTCAGGCCCCTGAGGCTGCCCTTCAGGCTGCGGGTGCTTCTTGCTCACCGGTTTGGAATGAGACGGGACGTGCCGGAACGACCGTGGAAATGGCGTGCTTGTAAACCATCTGGGTGACGGTATTGCGCAGCAACACCACGTATTGATCGAAAGATTCGATGTGACCTTGCAACTTGATGCCATTGACCAGATAAATCGACACCTGGACGTGCTCTTTGCGCAGCAGGTTCAGAAAGGGGTCTTGTAGCAACTGCCCTTTGTTACTCATCTTATTCTCCATTGGGGTGAGGAAAGCTTAAATGGCATTCATGGTCTGGAATGCAAGAGGCTGGAAAATACCATAGTGCCAGCGCAGGCCGCCGCACCGGGGCCATCAGTCGTCGCGCGCGTAGGGGTTGGTGCTGCTGCGGTATTCCACCCGCAAAGGGGTGCCCGTCAAGTCGAATTTTGCACGCAATTGGCCTTCCAGATAGCGCGTGTAGGTGGCGGGCACCCGGTCGAGCGCGCTGCCATGAATGATGATGATCGGCGGGTTGGTACCGCCCTGGTGCGCGTATCGCAACTTGGGCCGCACCGGGCCGGAACGCGGCGGCTGTTGCTGCGCCACCGCTTCAATGATGGCGCGCGTGAGTTTGGGGGTGGGCAATTTGCGATAGGCCGCAGCGTGTGCGGCGACAACCGACTTCATCAGCCCGTTCAGACCTGAGCCTGTGCGGGCGGAAATGCTGTGAAATTTCGCAAAGCTGACGAAGGGCAAACGCTGACGGATGGCGACCATCAGGCGTTCGCGCCCGTAGGTGTCCACTGCGTCCCATTTGTTGGCCGCCAGCACGAGCGCCCTGCCGGCCTCAACGGCAAAACTGGCGATATGCGCATCCTGGTCTGAAACGCCTTCCGTCGCGTCGAGCAGCAGCACGACGACGTTGGCCTGCTCGATGGCTTGCAGCGTCTTGATGACCGAAAATTTTTCCACCGCCTCGAACACCTTGCCTTTGCGCCGCAGTCCGGCGGTGTCGATCAGGATGAACTTGCGACCGTCGCGCTCGAACGGCACCTCGATCGCGTCGCGGGTCGTGCCGGGCATGTCAAAGGCAATCACCCGTTCTTCACCGACCAGCGCATTGACCAGTGTGGATTTGCCCACATTGGGACGCCCGGCAATGGCCAGACGCAGGCTGTGCTCGCGCGGCTTCGTGGTCTCGGCGCCAGGGTCGGGCGCGGTCTCGGCGGCGACGTCGCTTGCCGCCTCGGTCTCGGGCATCACCTCGGAGGGCTCGGAAGGCAGCGCCTCCAGAATGCGCTCCAGCAGATCCGGCACCGAGTCGCCGTGGGCTGCGCTGATGGAAAAGGGCTCGCCTAGGCCGAGTTCGTGGAATTCGGCCAGCGCCGGGTGCCCATGCCGACCTTCGGCCTTGTTCACTGCCAAAAGTATGGGCTTGCCGGTCTTGCGCAACTCGGCGGCGATATGCAGGTCTTGCGGACTGAGCCCGGTACGCAAATCAACCAGAAACACCACCAGGTCGGACTCAGCAATGGCCTGGCGCGTCTGCCGCGCCATCTGGTGCACGATGCCGGTATCGACCACAGGCTCGAAACCGCCGGTATCGACCACGATGACCGGCCGATCCGCCATGCGCAGCATGCCGTAATGACGGTCGCGGGTGAGGCCAGGCATGTCGGCCACGATGGCATCGCGCGAACGCGTCAGGCGATTGAACAGGGTGGACTTGCCGACGTTCGGTCGGCCAACCAGTGAAACGATAGGGGTCATGTCAGAGGGTGTGAATGAATTCGGCGTGGCCGAGCAGCGCGTCCAAACGCCCCCGATCAAGGCGCAAAGCACAGCCGTGCCCGTCGGCACGGCGCGCATTTGCAACGCCGAACGGGGGTGTTTGGGCGCGAGGAGCGGACATGGCGGATTTGTTCACACCCTCTCAGTCTGGCACGAAGGCGTAGACCCCGCCCTTGGCCGTGACCGCCACCAGGGTCTTGCCCACCACTACGGGCGCCGACTGGATGGCGCTGCCGTCGGTCGCCGCGCGGCCGACGATGCTGCCGTCCTTGGCGGAGAGAAAGCTGATATAGCCCTGATAGTCACCCACCGCCACCGTGCGACCGACCAATAGCGGCGCGCTCAGCTTGCGCCATTTCATCTGTGCATTGGTCCAGCTCGGCACGCCATCGGTGGCCGAATACGCCTGCACGTCGCCGTTCGCCTGCGTTCCCACGACTTCCTGATCGTTCATGCTCAGCGCGGTGTAGCCGTTGGCGCTGCGCGTCCAGAGCATGCGGCCGGTATCGGCGTCCACGCAGCCCACGGCGGATTGGTAGGCGCGCGCGCACAGCACTGAGCCGAGCAGCGTCGGTTGGCCAGTAATGCCCACCACGCGCTCGACCTCGGTCACGCCCCGGGCGCGTGCGAGGGTGGCCTGCCAGCGCGGCAAACCGTTGTCCAGATCGTAGGCATCGATGCGACCGAGGCCGGTGCCGATCATCACCACGCCGTTGCGCTCCACGATGCCGCCGGCTTGTTGCACCAGCAGGGAAGCGGCGCGACTGTCGGCTTGCCACAAACGCTTGCCTGTCGCCGCGTCAAAGGCAAACACGCGCTGATCGGCCGCCTGAACGATGATGCGACCATCGAACACGGAAGGCGGTGTGAGCACCGTGGCCGGTAACTGATAGCGCCACAGCAACTGGCCCTTGGGGCCGATCGACACGAGGCCGTTGTTCTTGTCGACCACGGCGGTAAAGGCGCCGTCGCTCCCCGTCCCTGCGCTGATGCCCGCAGTCACCTTGGCCGACCAGGTCACCTGCCCTGTGGCGCTGTTCAGGCGCATGACCTGCCCGTCGGACGAGGCCACGACGACGGCGTCCGGCAGCGTTGCGGTCTGGAACCACGCGGGCACCTTGCCAATCTGCTGCGTCCAGGCTTGCTTGACGGTCAGAATGTTGACCACCGGGGTCAGTGGCATCGGCTCAGGCGGCTTGGAGCCCGAAGCGCAGGCGCCCAAGCCCGCGACCAACAATAGAGGCAAAGCCAGACGCGTCAGCCGAACGAAGCGTGGCGCCGCAAAGCGGGAACTCTGACGGGCTGCACTCATGCCGCACCTCCGCCGACCGACTGCAGTTTTTGCTCCACCGCCGCGCGCTCCGATGAATCTGCAGGCAATGCCTTGAGTGCTGCTTCGTAAGCGCTGCGGGCCGCGTCGCGCTGGCCTTGCAGCATGGCCAGATCGCCACGGCGGATGTCAAACAGGGCCGCGAAAGTCGGCTCGGGCACGTCAGCCAGGGTTTTGCTCGCTTCGGCATATTGCTTGGCATCGATCTGCAAAGCCGAGAGATTCAGCCTGGCCACTGCGCGCGCGCTCGTTCCCGCCGCGTGCTCGGAGGCCCACTTGAGCGCGGCGATGGCCTGCTCGTTTTTACCTGCGTCGTGCAAGGACTTGGCGACGGCCAACGCAGCCATGCCGGCATAAGCACTGCCTGGAGCCTTGCTCTGCATGACGGCCCAGGCCTGTTCGATCTTGTCGGGGCTATTGCTCTGGAGGGCGGCCTGCACCTGCTCGAACACCGCCGCCGCCTTCGTCCCTTCGTTGCGTTGCCACCATTGCCAGCCGTAATAGCCGGCAAAACCCACAGCGACAGCCAGCACACCCGCGGAAATCTGGGTGCCCCAACGCTGCCAGAAATGACGCATCTGGGCGATCTGTTCTTGTTCTTCGAAGTTGTAGCTCATGGGACGACGGGGGACGAAAAGCGGTTATTTTAGGTTGGCCATTCAGAGCAGAGCGCAAACCAGCGTCTGCAGGGGTTCCAGCGGGAGCATGCGCTGCTGCTGCGCGTCCTGCGCGCCGCGCAGATCCTTGATGCCGACCTGCCCGGACTGCAATTCCTGCTCACCGAACACCAGCGCCCAGCGGGCGCCGCTGGCGTCGGCCTTTTTCATTTGCGACTTCATGCTGCCGCCGCCCATATGCAGTTGCACCCGTGCCCCGGCTGCACGCAAAGACTCGCACAGGGGCATGACACGCGACATCAACTCGGGGCTCGTCAGCACGGCGTAGGCATGGGGTGCATTTACCGGCGCATTCTGACCCGTTTCAATCAGCAGTTCGAGCACCCGCTCCATGCCCAGCGCCCAACCGCAGGCGGGCGTGGGCTTGCCGCCGATCTGCTCGATCAGCCCGTCGTAGCGTCCGCCCGCACAGACCGTAGCCTGCGCGCCCAGCCGGTCGGTCACCCACTCGAACACCGTGAGGTTGTAATAGTCCAGCCCGCGCACCAGTCGCGGGTTGAGGGTGAAAGACTGCCCCGCCGCGCGCAGCAACGCCTGCACCCCCTCGAAATGCGCCAACGACGCTTCGCCGAGGTAGTCGATGAGCTTGGGAGCCCCCTCCACCAGCGCCTGCATGGCCGGATTCTTGGTATCGAGCACGCGCAGCGGATTGCTGTGCAGGCGGCGCCGCGCATCTTCATCGAGTTGATCGATGTGTTGTTCAAGATAGACGATGAGCGCCACGCGGTGCTGCGCCCGCTCGTCGGCCTGACCGAGACAGTTGATTTCGAGCGTGACCAGTTCACTCAAGCCCAGACGCGCCCAGAGCTGACGGGCCATCAGAATCAGCTCCACATCCACATCCGGCCCGGCAAAACCCAGCGCCTCGGCGCCAACCTGATGGAACTGGCGATAGCGCCCGCGTTGCGGCCGCTCGTGGCGGAACATCGGCCCGGTGTACCAGAGCCGCTTGCCGCCGTCATACAGCAGCGAATGTTCGATGCACGCGCGCACCACGGCCGCCGTGCCTTCGGGGCGCAGCGTGAGCGGTTCGCCGTTGAGCGCGTCGGTGAAGCTGTACATCTCTTTCTCGACGATGTCGGTCACTTCGCCGATGCCGCGCACGAACAGCGGGGTGTATTCGAGTATGGGCGTGCGCAGATTCTGGTAGCCGTAGCTGCCCATGAGCGCGCGCACCTGCTCTTCAAACCACTCCCAGGCCGCCGATTTGGGCGGCACGATGTCATTCATGCCTTTGACGGCACTGAGTTTGTCTGCCATGGAATTCAAGCCGCCTGTTCAGGATGGCGATGGGGCGCGCCGTAGCGCTGTTGAACGTATTGCTCGACGATGGTCTGGAACTCTGCGGCAATGTTTTCGCCACGCAGGGTCATGCGCTTTTCGCCGTCGATGAACACCGGCGCCGCCGGCGCCTCGCCGGTACCGGGCAGACTGATGCCGATGTCGGCGTGCTTGCTTTCACCCGGGCCATTGACGATACAGCCCATGACGGCCACGCGCAGTTGCTCCACGCCGGGGTAGCGGGTGCGCCAGACGGGCATCTGCGCGCGCAGAAACGTGTCGATGCTCTGGGTCAGTTCCTGGAAAAAGGTGCTGGTGGTGCGGCCACAGCCGGGGCAGGCGGTGACGCTGGGCGTGAAGGCGCGCAGACCCAGTGCCTGCAGGATTTCCAGCGCCACGACCACTTCCTGGCTACGCGGCGCATTCGGCTCGGGCGTGAGAGACACGCGGATGGTGTCGCCGATGCCCTCCTGCAGCAGCACGGCCAGCGCCGCAGTCGAGGCCACGGCGCCTTTGGTGCCCATGCCGGCCTCGGTCAAGCCGAGATGCAGGGGATAGTCGCAACGCGCCGCCAGGGCGCGGTACACCGTGATGAGATCCTGCACATTGGAAACCTTGCACGACAGCAGGATCTGCGCCGGATCCATCCCCAATTCACAAGCGCGCTGAGCCGACTCCAGCGCCGAGAGCACCAGCGCCTGCGCCATGATCTGCCGCGCCTCGTAAGGCTGGGCGCGGTCGGCATTGACGTCCATCAGGCTGGCGAGCAATTCCTGATCGAGACTACCCCAGTTCACCCCGATGCGCACGGGTTTGTCGTAGCGCTGGGCGATATCGATCATCTGGCCGAACTGCTTGTCTTTCTTGTCGCCCTTGCCCACATTGCCCGGGTTGATGCGGTACTTGGACAGCGCGCGGGCGCAATCGGGAAAGTCGCTCAACAGCCGATGGCCGTTGTAATGAAAGTCGCCGATGAGAGGCACTGAAATGCCCATGCGGTCGAGCTGCTCGCGGATGGCAGGCACGGCTGCCGCGGCCTCGGGCGTATTCACCGTGATGCGCACCAGCTCCGAGCCGGCCACGGCAAGCTCCTTCACCTGAATGGCCGTGCTGATCGCGTCGGCCGTATCGGTATTGGTCATGGACTGCACGCGCACCGGCGCGTCGCCGCCCACGGTCACTACGTGATCGCCCCAGACCACGCGGGCCTGGCGCGTGCGGTGGCGGGCGGGCACGGCTTCGGAAATGGGGGGGTCGAGCAATTCCATGAATGACCGATTTATTTCAGGGTGAAGCGCGCGACGTTCGCTCGCGTATCCGGTGTGAGATCGACGGGCTTGCCTGCATAGCTCACCGTGGTATGCGGCGCGTTGCCCACCACGATGGCCAGCGGCGTGCTTCCCATAGGCACCTGAACACTTTGCGGCGCGCCGGCTTGCATGAGTTGCGAAAAAATCACTTTGCCGCTGCTGGCGGTGACTTGCACCCAGCTCGGCGCGCTCGCCGCCATTTGCAGCACATTGCCCGAAGCAGCGCTGGTTGCAGCCGAGGCTGCCGACACAACTTGTACAGGCGCCGAGGCCGTCATGGTGGGCGTACTCTGCAAGGCCAGCGGCGACGAACCGGCATATGCTGGGTGCGATGCAGGTTGCGACGCGGCATGCGAGGTCGGCTGCGAAGCTGCGGGCAGCACGCTTTCCACCGTGCCCTGCGCGGACTCTTGAGGCTTCGCCGCGCTCGGCATCAGCCCCCCAGTCAAACCGCGCAAGGCGGGCCAGAAAAACACCACGGCGGCCAGCGCAACGATCAACACCGCCAACCAAAGCAGACCGTGCGATTTACGCGCAGCACCCGCCGCGCGCGGCAAAGGACGCTCTGGCACGCGTGCGGCCAGATCCGCGCCCTCCTCCTCCGGCATCGGGCTGTGCAGCACTGGGGCGCCCGGAAGCAGGTCGAGCAGGGGTTTCGCATCGATCTTCAGCGCCTTGCAGCAACTCCGCAGCAGCGCGCGACCGAAGGTGTCATCGGGCAGCGCAGACCAGTCACCGGCCTCCAGCGCAGCGATCTTTGCAGGGGCCACCTTGAGCTGTGCGGCAAGCTCTTCGACATTGCGCCCGGCAGCCATGCGTGCCTCGCGCAGGGCGGCCCCCGCCTTGGCACGGCTGGCAATCAGCTCCGGAGTGGGTTCAGTCATACGGGATCAGTAGTTCAGCAGGGCGGAATCATCAAACTTCCCCTGCTGCGCGGCGATGGCTTCACGCGAGTCTGGAAAGCGCTGTACGAGTTGATTGGTCCATAGCGCAGCGTCCATCGCATTGCCCGCCTTGCGAGCAATCAGAATGCCGACCCAGAGCGACTGGGCGCTGGCGTACTGACCACTGTTGACGCGGGCAATGTAGAACAGCGCCTCCTTGGGCTTGCCCATGCGGTCGAGCACGACAGCCAGATTGGTGGACAACGCAGGATTGCCCGGATCGAGCGCGAAGCCCTTTTTGAGCGTGCCTTCCGATGCAGCCAGATCTCCTGCGCGGTATTGGCACACACCCAGCGCCAGATAAGTGCGCACCGGATAACGGTAATTCTGGATGGCCAGGGCCTTGTTGAACTGAACGAACGAGTCCGGGTAACGACGCTGCTGACAAAGGAACCAGCCGTAGTTGTGCAGCGCATCGGGATTGTCAGGTGAGAGCCGCAGCGCTTCGCGGTAATTGGCGTCGGCCTTGGCGCTGTCGTTCAACGCGGTGTAAATGAGCGCCCGCATGGTGTAGGCGGGCACGAAATCAGATTTGTCCGCCAGCGCCTTGTTCACCTCTTCAAGCGCCACGGTGAACTGCCCGCGCTGGTAGTAACCCTCGGCGAGCTCCAGACGCAACTGAACACGCTTGAGCACATCGGTCTGCTGGGTGCTCAAAGTCGCACCCGAGCCCATCTCTGCCGCGCGCTGCGTCTGCGTGGCGCAGCCGCCGAGCAGCGAGGCGCCCGCCATCAGCAAACCGAGCACGGCAATCCGCCAGACCGAAACGCGGGACCGCACGCAAAGATTCAAGAACATGGGCAAAGTCTCCCTCAATGACCCTGGCGGGCCGCAGTCGGCGCGGCAGCAGCCTGCTGCATGCGGATGACGCGACGGGTGCGATCCTGCACCTCGCCCGCCAGTTGACCACAAGCGGCGTCAATATCGTCGCCGCGGGTTTTGCGAACCGTGGTGACCAGACCCGCATCGAGCAGCACCTGGGCAAACGCCGCGACCCGCGCCGCGGAAGATCGCTTGAGCCCGGACTGGGGAAACGGGTTGAACGGAATCAGATTGAACTTGCAGTTGACCTGCGCAGCCCGCACCAGCCGCACCAAATCCTGCGCCAGCGCCGGGGTGTCGTTCACGCCGTCGAGCATGCAATATTCGAAGGTGATGAAGTCGCGCGGGGCGAAGTCGAGATAGCGCTTGCAGGCCGCCAGCAGTTCGTGCAGCGGGTACTTGCGATTGAGCGGCACCAGTTCGTCGCGCAGCGCATCAACGGGCGCATGCAGCGAGACAGCCAGCGCCACCGGACAATCCTGCGACAGCCGGTCGATCATGGGCACCACACCCGAGGTGGACACCGTGACACGGCGACGCGACAGACCGTAACCATCGTCGTCGAGCATGGTGCGCAGCGCGGGAACCAGCGCACTGTAGTTTTGCAGCGGCTCGCCCATGCCCATCATCACCACGTTCGAGATCGCGCGCTCGCCCTCTGGCAGACCCAACTCGCGCCTCATGGTGAACTCGGCGTGCCAGAGCTGGGCAAGAATTTCCCAGGTTTGCAGATTGCGGCTGAAGCCCTGATGCCCAGTGGAGCAGAACTTGCAGTTCACCGCACAACCGGCCTGAGACGATACGCACAGCGTGTTGCGCTGCGCCTCTGGAATGAACACCGCCTCGACGGCGTTGCCCTGCCCCACATCGAACAGCCATTTCACCGTGCCATCGGCCGAGCGCTGTTCGCTGAGCACAGGCAGCGCGGCGATATGCGCGCGCTCACGCAAAAATTGGCGCAAGGGCTTGGCCAGATCGCTCATGGCCTCGAAATCGGCCACGCCCTTCTGGTGCATCCAGCGAAAGACCTGTCGAGCGCGAAACGCCGCATGACCGTGACGCCCGAACCACTCCACCAATCCGTCGCGATCGAACTGGAGAAGATTGGTGGAGGTCAGTTCGCCAGACATGGGCGCGGCATCAGCGGGGAATCGGCGGGGGATAGGCAGACTAATCAGCAAACGATCAGCAAACGATCAGCGGGAATAGATCGCCATCGCCGGAAAGAAGAAAGCGATCTCCTGCGCTGCGGTTTCCGCCGCGTCGGAGCCATGCACGGCATTGGCATCGATGCTGTCGGCGAAGTCGGCGCGGATGGAGCCAGGGGCGGCTTTTTTCGGGTCGGTTGCGCCCATCAGGTCGCGGTTCTTGAGAATGGCGCCTTCGCCTTCGAGCACCTGAATCATCACCGGGCCCGAGATCATGAAATCCACCAGATCCTTGAAAAACGGACGGGCCTTGTGCACTGCATAGAACGCTTCGGCCTCGGCGCGCGACAGATGCGCCATGCGCGCAGCGACGATTTTCAGACCGGCCGACTCGAAACGGGCATAGATCTGGCCGATCACGTTTTTCGCAACGGCATCGGGTTTGATGATGGAGAGCGTGCGCTCAATGGTCATACTTTGCTCCTGAAATCAAAGGGTTAATTCATCATTGTAGACAGCACGGCACTTGTGCTGCAGGGTCACCCACAGGGCTCAGCGCCCGCCGCGATTGCCACCGCCACCGCTACCTCCACCGCCGCTGCGTCGGCGCCCCCCCGAGGGGCCGCCCCCGCCGCCCGTGCGATGCGGCCCGGCGTCTTTGTGGATGTAACCGAAACTGGTTTTCATCGGATCGGGCTGCGAACTGCCCTGCTTGCCGCCCGATTTGCGGCGCGATTGTCCGCCGGGCTTGTTGCCGGTCGAGAAATTGCCTTCGCCGCCCCAGGAACCGCCGCCGCTGCGCACCACCGGGCTCTTGCCGAACAGCGCCTCGACCGTGGTGCGGGCGTAGCTGTCCGGCCCGGGCTGCTGCTGGTCGCCGCCCTGTCCCTTGCCGCGCCCGCCGCGGCCACTGCCGCGGCTGTCGTTGCGCCGCCCACCCTGGTTCTGCCCGTTCGGGCGGCGCGCGGGGCGGTCTCCCGCACCTGAAGGCGCCTCGCCGCTGCGACCTTGCAGCGCCTGCACGAGCGATTTATCGAGCTCGACAAAATCGCCGCGGCGCAGCCCCGCAGGCAGCACCACACTGGCATAGCGCACCCGGATGAGACGGCTTACCGTCAATCCAACCGCCTCGAACATGCGACGCACTTCGCGGTTGCGCCCCTCGGAGATGACCACGCGCCACCAGCGATTGGCGCCCTCGCCGCCCGCCTCTTCGAGGCTGAGAAAACGCGCCGGACCATCGCCCAGCTGCACGCCCTCGAGCAATTCGTCGCGGGCCGCCGCGTCAAGCTCGCCCAGCACGCGCACGGCGTATTCGCGCTCGGCGCCGTAGCTCGGGTGCATCAGCCGGTTGGCCAGGTCGCCCGAGGTGGTAAACAGCAACAAGCCTTCGGTGTTGATGTCCAGCCGCCCGACTGCGGTCCATTTGGCCCCTTGCAGCTTGGGCAGATGCTGAAACACCGTGGGACGTCCTTCCGGGTCTTTGAACGACACCACTTCACCCGTCGGCTTGTGATAAGCCAGCACGCGGGCCTGGGCGGGGCGCAGGCGGCGCTTGATGATCTTGCCATTGACGCGAATCTGGTCGGTCGGCAGGATGCGCTGTCCCAGATGCGCCGGTTCGCCATTGACCGAAACCCGCCCGGCCAGGATGAGGTCTTCCATCTCGCGGCGCGAACCCACACCGCTTTGCGCCAGCACCTTATGCAACTTGGGCGCATCTTCGGCCGGGGCCAGTACGCGGCGCACGATCTCGGCGGTTTCCGCCGCCTGATCGTAAGTGCCGGAAATCACATCCTGAATCTGTACGCCGACCAGAGGCGGGGCCGAGACGGCGGCGGGTGTCGTCGCCCCAGGCTGCGACGCCTGCGGCTCGGTCTGGTTACGCGGGGTTTTCGGTGAACGTGGCGGACGCGCCGGGCGCTTGGGCTCAATTGACGGCTGCGGCTCGGCCTGCGGGCTCGCCTCTGCGGCTTCTGCCGCGCCGGAATCTGCACTCTCCGCGCTTTGCGCTTCAGGTTCAGCCGACAAAGCAGTCACCACTTCGACAATGGGCGGCGCAACAGCTTCGCCAGACCCCGGCGCTGCGCCCTCTTCGGTGCTTGCAGCCGCGGTCTTGCGCGGCGTGCGGCGAGGGGCGGCGCGTGTCTTGCGCGCTGGCGGCGTATCCGCAGCGGCCTCCACGGCCTCGGGCGCGGGGTTGAATTCAGGGGAGTCAGACGAGTCGGTAGAGCTCATGGTGCTGTCCGTTCAAGGTCAGTCGTTCGGCAGCGCACCTTCGGGCGCACTGCGGGGCATGGGGGCCGGCTGCACGACTTCGGTCGTTTCAGACGGAGGATGGAGTTCATCGGGTTCAGCGTCGGCTACGGCAGGGTCTGGCGCTTCTTGCGGTGGGGTTTCTTGCGGGGCTTCCAGACTCTCGATTTCAGGCAGGCGCTGCTGCAGACCGTCGAAATTCGGCAGCATGTCGCCGCGCTCGCCCAATAGCGGCAAGGCGTCGAGGGTTTTCAGTCCCAGATCGTCGAGGAATTGCGCCGTGGTCGCCAGCAGGGCCGGTCGGCCTGGCGCTTCGCGGTGGCCGATCACCTCCACCCAGCCCCGGTCTTCAAGCTGACGGATGATCTGGGCATTGACCACTACCCCGCGAATCTCTTCGATGTCGCCCCGAGTCACAGGTTGACGATAGGCGATGATGGCCAGCGTTTCCAGCACGGCGCGCGAATACTTTTGCGGCTTCTCGGGATAGAGCCGGTCGAGAAAAGGCTGCATCTCCGCCCGGCTTTGAAAGCGCCAGCCTTGCGCCAGTTGCGCAAGCTCGACGCCGCGCTCCTGCCAATCGCTGCGCAGTTCGTCGAGCAGCGCGCGCACGGTGTCTGCGGCGATCGTGTCGTCGAACAAGCGCCGCAGTTCAGCGACGGAAAGGGCTTGGGAAGCACAGATCAGCGCGGTCTCGAGTACCCGCTTGGCCTCTTGCGTGTTCATAGATACCCGGTAAAGGGCGGTATCAGCCGGAAGTCGTCCGCTGTGCCGCAGGTGCCCGAAGGCGGGCGCGATGTGTCAATGCGTGGCGCTCAATCAGCGCCCCCAGAGTCAGGCTGCACCTGACCCGCCCCCTTGGGGGTCAAAAAAACTTGGGACGGCCCCGCGTTTCCCTGAGAGTTGTGGAGCAATTTTAATACGTCCGCGCAGCGCACTTGCCGCTCACGCTTCAGGCGTCAGGGGCAAGCTCTGCTGTCACGGGCGGATAGAACGCGTCGGCGTGCAGATCGTTCTCCGGCAGGCCACGTTCCAGCAGTGACGCGCTGATGGCCTCAACCATGCCCGGCGGCCCGGCCAGATAGACCTTGGAACCGGCAAATTCGGCCACCTGTTCCAGCAGATGCGCTGCGAGCGGGCGATGCACGGCCTGCGGCGGATCTCCCGGTTGCGCCTCGTCCAGTGACAGGTGATAGTTGAAGTTGCGGTAGCTGCGGCGCATCTGCTCCATCTGCTCCAGACCGTACACATCGGCCTGATTGCGAAATCCGGCAAACAGCACCACGGGTTCGAGCTTGCCGTTGTCGAGCGCGGTCTGCGCCACGCTGAGCATGGGCGCCAGGCCGGTGCCGCCGCCCACGGCATAGAGCGGGCCCGGGTGACGGGGACGGAAATAACTCGTTCCCATGGGCCCGCGCACCAGCAGCTGCGCGCCAGGGCGAATCACGCCACCCAGCAGGCTGCTCAGCGCCCCGGTCGGGGTGCGGCGAATGTGAAACTCCAGCAGATCGTCATACTCCGCATCCACCGGGGTGCTGGCCATGGAGAAATCGCGCGCGATTTCCTGCCCGTCCACCTCGACCACGATCTGGGCATACTGGCCAGCGGAAAAGGTGAAGGGAATGCCCTCCATGTCGGCGAACTCGATATGCAGTCGCAGCGCGAAAATATCCTGCGTCAACGGCTCCAGCGCCACCACGCGGCACAACAATTTGCGCTCGGGGTGCACGATCAGATCGTCGCTATCGGTCAGCCGGATGGTGATGTCTTCGCTCAGAACGGCACGGCAGGCCAGAATGATGCCGCTGTCCCGCTGCGCATCGGGCAGAGCCTTGGGGTCGTATTTTTTCAGCTTGACCTGACCCGACTCGAGCACGCACTTGCACGAACCGCATTCCCCCGACTTGCAGGAATAACGAATCGGCACCTGATGCCGTCGCAACAGCTTCAGCAGGTTCTCGTCGGGGTCGGCAAGAAGGTCGGTCTCTGAGGGAAGAACGTGAACGCGGGGCATGGAGTGAATGCTTTGAAGAAACTCGCCGGGCCGCCCCAAGAGTTTCTTGCCCCTTGAGGGAAAACTGAGCGAAGCGAAGGTTTCGGGGTGGGCTTAAACCGCGACTTCGCCCGTCTCGCCGGTGCGAATGCGCACGACCTGCTCGACGCTGGTGACAAAAATCTTGCCGTCGCCAATCTTGCCGGTACGCGCCGCCTTGACGATGGACTCGATCGCCCGCTCGACCTGGTCTTCCTTGACGACGGCTTCGACCTTGACCTTGGGCAGGAAATCCACCACATATTCGGCGCCGCGATACAACTCGGTATGCCCCTTCTGACGGCCAAAACCCTTGACTTCGGTCACCGTCAGACCGGTGACGCCAATCTCCGCCAAGGCCTCGCGGACCTCGTCGAGTTTGAACGGCTTGATGATGGCGGTGATGAGTTTCATGTCAGGGCTCCTCGGTGTGATTGAAAACGGAATTTAACTGGGGATGCGTGAATCGGCAGAAATCAAAACGATTCCCGGAATTTTGAGGTGATCGGATAGCGCCAATCGCGGCCGAATGCGCGGTGGGTGATGCGGATGCCCGGAGGAGCCTGCCGCCGCTTGTATTCCGACAGTTTGAGCAGGTGCACCACCCGCTCGACATCGGCCCGGGCGTAGCCTGCGGCCAGCACGGTTTCCACCCGCTCGTCCTGCTCCATATAGCGCTGCAAAATGCCGTCGAGCACGTCGTACGGAGGCAAGCTGTCCTGGTCGGTCTGATTGGCGCGCAGCTCGGCGCTGGGGGCGCGGGTGATGATGCGCTGCGGAATGACCTCGGCTTCGCCCATTGCGGCAGCGTGCGCGTTGCGCCAGCGCGCCAGCTCCCAGACCAGGGTCTTGGTCACGTCCTTGATGACGGCAAAGCCCCCGGCCATGTCGCCGTAGAGCGTGGCGTAACCCATGGCCATCTCGCTCTTGTTGCCGGTGGTCAGCACGATACGTCCGCTGTTGTTCGACAGGCCCATGAGCAAGGTGCCGCGAATGCGCGCCTGAATATTCTCCAGCGTGGTGTCGCCGACATGCGGCTGCAACAGCGGGGCCAGCGTGGCGCGGAAGGTCTCGAACAGCGGCGTGATAAGCAGCACGTCGTACTGCACGCCCAGGCGCTGCGCCATTTCTGCGGCATCGTCGAGCGACATCTGCGCGGTGAACTCGGACGGCATCATCACCGCGCGCACTTTTTCGGCGCCGAGCGCATCCACCGCGATGGCCAGCACCAGCGCCGAATCCGCCCCGCCCGACAGCCCAATGAGAGCCCCCGGAAATCCGTTCTTGCCCAGATAGTCGCGCACCCCGAGCACCAGCGCCGAGTAGACCTCGGCATGGTCGGACTTCAACGGCGCCACATGCGCCGGAGCCTGCTTGAGCACCTCGCCGCCGGCCACATCGACGCGCAAGATGTCTTCGACGAACTGCGGCGAGCGTGCCACGAGGTCGCCAGCGCGGTCGAGCACGAAAGACGCGCCGTCGAACACGATCTCATCCTGCCCGCCCACCGTTTGCGAGGCGACCAGCGCCATGCCGTTTTCCAGACAGCGCTCGCGCATCACCCGCTCGCGCTCCGCCGTCTTGCCACGGTGATAGGGCGAGGCATTGAGCACCAGCAGTACCTGAGCGCCGGCCGCGCGGGCCATGCGCGGCGCATGCGGCAGCCAGGCGTCTTCGCAGATATTGATGCCGAAATGCGTCCCCCCGGCCTCGAACACCACCGGCTGATCGCCCGGAGCGAAATAACGGCGTTCATCAAACACCTGATAGTTGGGCAACTCATGCTTGCAGTAAGTCGCCTCGACCACGCCGCCCCGCAGCAGCGAGGCCGCGTTGCAGGCCACCGCCTGCTGGGTCGAGGCGAGCCGCGGCGCTTCGACGGCGGCCAGCCCCAGCGGATGCCCGACGACCAGCGCCAATTCCGGCAGACCCGACAGGTCATGCGCAAGCTGCTTCAATGCGGCAGCACTGGCTTGAAGAAAGGCCGGGCGCAGCAACAAGTCTTCCGGGGGATAGCCGGTCAGCGCCAGCTCCGGGGTGATGACCACGCGCGCGCCCTGTGCGTAAGCGCGCTGCGTCAGGCGTGCGATCTGCGCCGCATTGCCCGCAAGATCACCCACGGTCGGGTTGCATTGAATAACAGCGAGTTGGAGAGTCATGGCTGAGGATTTTCGCACCGAGTTGTCGGACGCGGTGAGCGCACTGCCCGCCGCCGACTGGGAGAGCCTGGTCGCGGCAACGCCCGGCGCCACCCCGTTTCAGCGCCATGTCTGGCTGAGCGCGCTGGAGCAAAGCGGCTGCGTGGGCGCAGACACCGGCTGGCAGACCGTGGTCGTTTCGCTGCGCGATGCCAGCGGCGCACTGGCCGCTGCCTGTGCGCTGTATGTGAAATCGCACTCCTACGGCGAATACGTTTTCGACTGGGCCTGGGCCCGTGCCTATGCCGAAAACGGCCTGCCCTACTACCCCAAACTCCTGCTCGCCGTGCCCTTCACTCCCGTGGGGAGCGCCAAGCTGCTGGGGCGCGACGCCACCGCGCGCAAAGCGCTGCTCGGCGAAATTCTGGCCATCGCCCGGCGCAGCGGGTTCAGTTCGCTGCACGCCCTTTTTCTCGATCCGCAGGAGGCCGAGTGG
The DNA here is from genome assembly GCA_022730375.1 of Thiomonas intermedia. Classification (GTDB taxonomy): domain Bacteria; phylum Pseudomonadota; class Gammaproteobacteria; order Burkholderiales; family Burkholderiaceae_C; genus Thiomonas; species Thiomonas intermedia_C. The sequence continues at coordinate 10,682 of DZDA01000002.1, read as the reverse complement.
TGCGATGCGCTCGGCCTGTTAGAGCGCACCACCCTGCAGTTTCATTGGCGCAACCCTCCTGCAGAAGGTGGAGCGGCCTGGCCCGATTTCGAGGCTTTTATTGGCAGTTTGCGGCACGATAAACGCAAAAAAATCAAACAGGAGCAACGCCAGGTGCGCGATGCCGGAGTTTGTTTCCGCGCCCTTGTCGGGGCAGAAATCACCGAATCGCACTGGGATTTTTTCACCCGCTGCTATCAAACGACCTACGCACTGCACGGTTCCGATCCCTACCTGAACCACGCCTTTTTTCAGACCATCGGCGCCCACATGCCCGAGCACTGCCTGCTGTTTGTCGCCGAACGAGACGGCCAGCCTGTGGCCAGCTCGCTCGTCCTGCTCGACCCGCAAAGCCGCATCGCTTACGGCCGCTACTGGGGCGCCGTCGCCCACGTTCCAGCCCTGCACTTCGACGCGTGTTATTACCAACCCATCGCCTGGTGTCTGTCCCACGGCTACACCACCTTCGAGGGCGGCGCACAGGGCGAGCACAAAATGGCGCGCGGACTGCAACCCGTCGCCACCCGCTCAGCGCATTGGCTGGCACACCCGCAGTTTTCGCGGGCGGTGGAAGACTATCTGGAGCGTGAATCAGCCGCCCTCGCCGAGCATCAGAACAGCCTGCAAGAGCGCCTGCCGTTCAAGGAAGTGCAGTGAACCAATGGCGTTTCAGGCCCGCTGCGCCAGCTGCTTTTCGATGAAGGCGAGCAGACCCGCGCTGGCCTGCTCCACCAGATCGAGTACCCGCTCGAAGTCGCGCTCAGTGCCGTAATACGGATCGGGCACGGCGGCCACCGGCGCCTGCGGCGCAAAACTCAAAAACAGTCGGCAGCGCGAAGCAAACTGCGGCGGGCATCGCTGCTCCAGCAAGGCGAGGTTGTCCCAGTCCATGGCCAACAGCAGGTCGAAACGCGAAAAATCCGCATCTTCCACAGCGCGGGCGCGCAGGCCAGCGAGGTCGTAGCCCCGCTCCAGCGCATGACGCTGGCTGCGGCGATCGGGCACCGAGCCCACGTGGAAGGCGTGAGTGCCGGCCGAATCGATGCGAACCCGCTTTTCCAACCCGGCTTCACGCACTTTGGTGCGAAACACGCCCTCGGCGGTTGGAGATCGGCAGATATTGCCCATACAGACAAACAGCACGGAAAACTCAGACATGGTTGAACTCACAGGAACGCAGAAATTCGGTAGACGCAATAGACATTATCCGGGCTGCAAGCCATCGAAATCGCAAGTTTTGCAAAGTTGTGTCAACCCAAAGACCGGGACACGCATTAAGCCTCTGATCCAGCTTGGATCGTTTCCATCCCAAACATTGAAAGTGCATTCCATCATGAAAAAAATTGTTGCCACGCTGTTCGCTTCCCTGTTCGCCACCGTTGCCATGGCACAAACCCCGGCCCCGGCTGCCCCTGAAGCCGCCAAGCCCGAAGCCCACAAGGAAATGAAAAAAGAGCATCACAAGGTCGAGCACAAAAAGGTCGAGCACAAGAAGGCCGAACACAAGGCAATGAAAAAAGAACAAAAGAAGGCCCAGTAAGGCCTTCGCCCAGACTGGGCGCTCCGGCATGACGGCAGCACCTGCCGTACTTGCCCATCGAAATCCCCCGCAGCAGCACCCGCGGGGGATTTTTTCATTCCACATCGGTAAAACTGGCCTTCCTGACGATCCGACAGGCTCTTGAAATTCAGCAAGACACCCCCAAGCTGGAAAGGTCATTTTTTATACCCGCGCGCTATCGCCGCGCTCGCGACCATGCAGACTGATCCCCAGACCCCCCCTTCCGACGATACGCAAGCCGCTGGCGGTGCGCATCAGGAGTTGATTCCCGAGCCCGTTCTGAGCGACGAACTGGCGCAGGCACAGGAAGAAATCACCAAGCTCAACGACCAATTGCTGCGCGTCCGCGCCGAGGTGGAAAACATTCGCCGCCGCGCGGAAGATGAAGCCGCCAAGGCACGCAAGTTTGCAGTGGAAGGATTCGCCGAATCACTGCTCCCGGTCAAGGACAGCCTGGAGGCGGCGCTGGCCGACACCAGCGGCAAGCCCGATGTGCTCAAACAGGGTGTGGAGCTCACGCTGAGTCAGCTCAAATCGGCCTTCGAGCGCAACCGCCTGCAGGAAATCGCTCCTGCAGCAGGCGAGAAATTCGATCCGACGCTGCACCAGGCCATTTCGGTGCAACCGGCCGAGCAGCCGTCCGGCACGGTGGTTTCGGTGCTGCAGAAAGGGTATCGGATCGCTGAACGCACCCTGCGCCCGGCGCTGATCACGGTGGCGCAATAGACCCCTGCGGCGGCAAGAACTGAATTCGCCTGACTTGAATTCACAACAAGCTTCCTCATCTAGTTAGCAGTTAAAAATCAGCGCCCCGCGGCGCGGCACATTCGGAGAATTTCCATGGCAAAAATCATCGGCATCGACCTCGGCACCACCAACTCCTGCGTGGCGGTCATGGAGGGCAATACGCCCAAAGTCATTGAGAACAGCGAGGGCGCACGCACCACGCCGTCCATCGTCGCTTATATGGAAGACGGCGAAATTCTGGTGGGTGCCTCGGCCAAGCGCCAGTCAGTCACCAATCCCCGCAACACGCTGTACGCGGTCAAGCGCCTGATCGGCCGCAAGTTTGCCGAGAAGGAAGTGCAGAAGGACATCGACCTGATGCCCTACAGCATCACCAAGGCCGACAACGGCGACGCCTGGGTGGAAGTGCGCGGCAAAAAGCTCGCGCCGCCGCAGATCAGCGCTGAAGTGCTGCGCAAGATGAAAAAGACGGCGGAAGACTACCTGGGTGAAGAAGTCACCGAGGCCGTCATCACCGTGCCAGCCTACTTCAACGACAGCCAGCGCCAGGCCACCAAGGACGCCGGCCGCATTGCCGGTCTGGAAGTGAAGCGCATCATCAACGAGCCCACCGCCGCGGCCCTGGCCTTCGGCCTGGACAAGCACGGCAAGGGCGACCGCAAGATCGCCGTGTATGACCTGGGCGGCGGCACCTTTGACGTGTCCATCATCGAAATCGCGGACGTGGACGGCGAAAAGCAGTTTGAGGTGCTTTCCACCAATGGCGACACTTTCCTGGGCGGTGAAGACTTCGACCAGCGCATCATCGACTACATCATTGCCGAGTTCAAGAAAGAGCAGGCCGTCGATCTGAGCAAGGACGTGCTCGCGCTGCAACGGCTGAAAGACGCGGCCGAGAAGGCCAAGATCGAACTGTCGAGTTCCACCCAGACCGAGATCAACCTGCCCTATGTCACGGCCGACGCCTCCGGTCCGAGGCACTTGAACCTCAAGCTGACCCGCGCCAAGCTGGAGTCGCTGGTTGAAGAACTGATCGAACGCACCATTGCGCCCTGCCGCACCGCCATCACCGATGCCGGTGTGAAGGTGGGTGACATTGACGATGTCATTCTGGTCGGCGGCATGACCCGCATGCCCAAGGTGCAGGACAAGGTGAAAGAGTTTTTCGGCAAAGAGCCGCGCAAGGACGTGAACCCCGACGAGGCCGTGGCCGTGGGTGCAGCCATTCAGGGTTCGGTGCTGGCGGGCGACCGCAAGGACGTGCTGCTGCTCGACGTCACCCCGCTGTCTCTGGGCATCGAGACCATGGGCGGCGTGATGACCAAGATGATCACCAAGAACACCACCGTGCCGACCAAGCATGCGCAGGTCTATTCCACGGCGGATGACAACCAGCCTGCGGTGACCATCAAGGTGTTCCAGGGCGAGCGCGAAATGGCGGCCGGCAACAAGCTGCTGGGCGAGTTCAACCTCGAAGGCATTCCGTCGGCTCCGCGTGGCACGCCGCAGATCGAAGTGACCTTCGACATCGACGCCAACGGCATTCTGCACGTCAGCGCCAAGGACAAGGGCACCGGCAAGGAGAACAAAATCACCATCAAGGCCAACTCCGGATTGAGCGAAGAAGAAGTGCAGCGCATGGTGCGCGATGCCGAGGTGAACGCGGAAGAAGACCATAAGAAGCGTGAGTTGGTCGATGCCCGTAACCAGGCAGACGCTGCGGTGCACAGTGTGCGCAAATCGCTCTCGGAGTATGGCGATAAGCTGGACGCAGGCGAAAAATCGGCCATCGAAACATCCTTGAAGGAAGCGGAAGATGCGATCAAGTCGGAAGACAAGGCTGACATCGAGGCCAAGGCCGCCGCACTGCTGACGGCCAGCCAGAAGCTGGGCGAAAAGATGTATGCCAGCCAAGACGCTGAACCCGGCGCGGCCGGTGGCGCCTCATCCGGCAGCGGTGGAGCCCAGGCTGCAGGCGACGACACCGTGGTCGACGCCGAGTTCAAGGAAGTCAAGGACGGCAAGGCCTGATCGCCCCTGTGTTTTGAAGTCTCCCGACGGGAGGGCCGCATGACATCCGCGGCCCTCCCGTTTGTCCATTGTTTTTGAACCGAATTGCAAGGCTGAACCCGTGGCCAAACGTGACTATTACGAAGTCTTGGGCGTCAGCAAAAACGCCTCGGAAGACGAGATCAAGAAGGCCTACCGCAAGCTGGCCATGAAGCACCACCCCGACCGCAATGACGGCAACAAAGAGTCGGAGGAAAAATTCAAGGTCGTCAAAGAGGCCTACGAGTGCCTGTGCGACGTGCAAAAGCGCGCCGCTTACGACCAGTACGGCCATGCCGGGGTCGATCCGTCCGCTGGCGGCTTTGGCGCTGGTGCGGGCGGCTTTGGCGACTTCGGCAACATTTTTGACGAGATTTTCGGCGGCGGGCGGCGCGGCGGCAGCGGACCGCAGGTTTACCGCGGCAACGATCTGAGCTATTCGCTGGAAATCAGCCTCGAAGATGCCGCACATGGCGTCACCAAGAACCTGCGCATCCCCGGCTGGGAAGAATGCAGCACCTGTAACGGCAGCGGCGCCAAGCCCGGCACCAAACCCATCACCTGCACCACCTGCCACGGCAGCGGCCAGGTGGCGCAGCGCATGGGGCCGTTTGCCATGCAGCAGACCTGTCCGACCTGCCACGGCACGGGCAAACTTATTCCCGAGCCCTGCACGGCCTGTCATGGTCGTGGCCGCATCCAGAAGCAGAAAACCCTGGAAGTGCAGATTCCCGCGGGCATTGATTCGGGCATGCGCATCCGCTCCACGGGCAACGGCGAACCCGGCGTCAACGGCGGGCCGCCCGGCGACCTGTATGTGGAAATCCATATCAAGCAGCATGCGGTGTTCGAGCGTGACGGCGACGACCTGCACTGTCACGTTCCGGTGAGTATGGCTAAGGCGGCTCTGGGCGGCGGCATCGATGTACCCACGCTGGGCGGCAAGGCGGAAATCGATCTCCCCGAAGGCACGCAGGCGGGCAAGACCTTCCGCCTGCGCGGCAAAGGCATCAAAGGCCTGCGCTCGAGCTATCCCGGTGACCTGTATTGCCACATCACGGTGGAGACGCCGGTCAAGCTCAATGAGGAGCAGAAACGGCTGCTGCGCGAGCTCGACGAATCGCTGAAAAAGGGCGGTGATCGCCACTCGCCGCAAGCCAAATCGTGGTTCGACAAGGCCAAGGAATTCTTCAAACCGGTTTGAGCAAACGACCAAAGTGCAAGGCAGGGGCAAGGGGTGCGAAAATAGCGCCCTTTGTCATCACAAGAGCATCATGGACGCAGAACGCCTCAACGCCATCTCCAACCGAATTACCGACCTCCAGCAGCGCGTTCAAGCGCTAAGGGGGTATCTTTGACTTCGATGCCAAGTCGTCGCGACTGATGGAAGTTGCGGGTGCGCTCGAAGACCCGCAGGTCTGGAACGACCCCAAACGCGCGCAGGAGTTGGGCCGCGAGCGCAAGTCGCTCGAAACCGTGGTGCTCGGGCTGGGGCAACTCACCACGGCGCTCGCCGATCACAGCGAGCTGTTCGAGATGTCGCGCGAGGAAGGCGATGACGCCACCTGCGAAGCCATCGAGGCCGATGTCGAGAAGTCCGCCGCCGAGGTCGAGGCGCTGGAATTCCGCCGCATGTTCTCCAACCCGCTCGACCCCAGCAATTGCTTTATCGACATCCAGGCTGGCGCCGGCGGCACCGAGGCCTGCGACTGGGCCAGCATGCTGCTGCGCCAGTACCTGCGCTACTGCGAACGCAAGGGCTTCAAGACCGAGGTGATGGAAGAGACCGAGGGCGACGTCGCGGGCCTGCGTAGCGCCAGCATCAAGATCGAGGGCGACTACGCCTACGGCCAGCTCCGCACCGAAACCGGCGTGCATCGCCTGGTGCGCAAGAGCCCGTTCGACTCGTCCGGCGGACGCCACACCAGCTTCGCCAGCGTGTTCGTCTATCCCGAGGTGGACGACTCGATCGAGATCGACATCAACCCCGCCGACGTGCGCACCGACACCTTTCGCGCCAGCGGCGCCGGCGGCCAGCACATCAACAAGACCGACTCCGCGGTGCGTCTGACGCACATTCCCACCGGCATCGTGGTGCAGTGCCAGAATGATCGCTCGCAGCACAAAAACCGCGCCGAAGCCTGGCAGATGCTGCGTTCGCGGCTGTACGAGCACGAGATGCGCAAACGCATGGCCGAGCAGCAGACGCTGGAATCAACCAAGAGCGACGTGGGCTGGGGCCACCAGATCCGCAGCTATGTGCTCGATCAAAGCCGCATCAAGGATCTGCGCACTAACGTCGAAATTTCCAACACCCAGAAAGTGCTCGACGGCGATCTCGACGAATTCATCACCGCCAGCCTGAAGTCCGGCCTTTGAACCGCACGGCTCGCGTTCCCCTCTATCGCCCCCCAATCGCCCCAATCGCCCCGCTGAAACCCGCACTGCCATGACCGCCAAACCCGACACGCCTGCCCGCATCACCCGCCTGGCGGAGTACACCCCGCCGTCCTACGCCATCGACAGCGTGCACCTGCGCTTCGATCTCGACCCCGCCAAGACCCGCGTGCACAGCCGCATGGCGGTGCGTCGCATTGAAGGCGTCGCCGAGTCCGCCCCGCTGGTGCTCGACGGCGAAGACATCACCCTGCTGACGCTGAAGGTGAACGGCGAATTCGTCGCCTTCCGCCAGGACGGCAACACCCTGGTGCTCGACAAACTGCCCGAGACGTTCACGCTGGAAATCGAAACGCTCAACGTCCCTCAGGCCAACACCCAGCTGGCCGGCCTTTACATGTCGGGCGGCGCGTTCTTCACCCAGTGCGAGGCCGAGGGCTTTCGCCGCATCACTTATTGGCCCGACCGCCCGGATGTGATGAGCCGCTTCCACGTCACCCTGCGGGCAGACAAGGCGCAGTACCCGGTGCTGCTTTCGAACGGCAATCTGGTGTCGCAGACTGACCTGGACGGCGGCCGCCATGAAGCGGTGTGGGACGATCCGTTTCCCAAGCCCTGCTACCTGTTCGCCCTGGTCGGCGGCAATCTGGTGTGCCGCGAACAGACCGTGCGCGCCGCCTCAGGCAAGACGCATCTGCTGCAGGTCTATGTGCGCGCGGGCGATCTCGACAAGACCGAGCACGCGATGGAGTCGCTGATCAAGTCGATCGCGTGGGACGAACAGCGCTTCGGCCTGAGCCTCGATCTGGACCGTTTCATGATCGTGGCGGTAAGCGACTTCAACATGGGAGCCATGGAGAACAAAGGCCTCAACATTTTCAACACCAAGTATGTGCTGGCCAATCCGGCCACCGCCACCGATGCCGACTATGACGGGATTGAGAGCGTGGTCGGCCACGAGTACTTCCACAACTGGACGGGTGACCGCATCACCTGCCGCGACTGGTTTCAGCTCAGCCTCAAGGAAGGTCTCACCGTCTTCCGCGATCAGGAATTCAGCCAGGACCTGGCCGCCGCTGCGGGCGGTGAATCCGCCCGCGCGGTCAAGCGCATCGAAGACGTGCGCGTGCTGCGTACCGCGCAGTTTTCCGAAGACGCCGGCCCGATGGCGCACCCGGTGCGGCCCGAGCAATACCAGGCCATCGACAATTTCTACACCGCGACCGTCTACGAAAAAGGCGCCGAGGTGGTGCGCATGATGCAGACCCTGGTGGGCCGAGCCGGTTTCCGCAAAGGCATGGATTTGTACTTCCAGCGCTTCGACGGTCAGGCCGTGACCTGCGACGACTTCGCCCAGTCCATGTCCGACGCCAACCCGGGCTCTGCGCTGGCGCAACACCTTGCCGCTTTCAAGCGTTGGTACAGCCAGGCTGGCACCCCGCGCCTGCATGCCAGCGGCGCGTTCGATACCGCCGCTCGCACCTACACCCTCACCCTGCGACAAACCCTGCCCGATACGCCCGGTCAGACGGGCAAGCAGCCGCAGGTCATTCCGGTCGCCACGGGCCTGCTCGACGCCCGGGGCAACGCCCTGCCGCTTTGGCTGCAGGGCCAGGACAAGGGCACGTCGACCGTGCTCGTGCTCACCGAGACCGAACAGACCTTCCTCTTCGAGAACATCGCAGCAGAAGCGGTCACGCCCTCGCTGCTGCGCGGCTTCTCCGCCCCGGTGATCCTCGACTATGCCTACACCGACGCTGAACTGCTGCACCTGCTTGCGTTTGATGCTGATCCCTTCAACCGCTGGGAAGCGGCGCAACGCCTAGCGCTCTCACGCCTGCTGCGTACCATCCGTGGCGAAGAACTGGCCCTGGACGCGGCCTATCTCGACGCCCTGCGCACCGTGCTGCGCGATCCGCAGCTCGACCCCGCATTCAAGGAACTGCTGCTCACCCCGCCGGGCGAGGCCTATATCGCCGAGCAACTCGACGAGGTCGACCCGCCCCGCATCCACCGCGCCCGCCGCGCCTTGCGCACCGCCCTCGCCCACCAACTCGCCCCAGACTGGCAAGCCGCCTGGGACGCGCTCGCACCCCACGGCGGCTACAGCCCCGACTTCGCCAACGCGGGTCGGCGTGCACTGCGCAATCAGGCGCAGGCGCATCTGTGCGAACTCGGAGAGGCGCAATGGCTGGGCCGCGTCTATCAGTGCGTCAAAGACGCCGACAACATGACCGACCGCTTCGCCGCGCTGGCCGCGTTGGTTCATGTTGGCGCCGATCTGGCCAAGCCAGCGCTTGAGCGCTTCGCGGCCCAGTTCGCCGGTGAAGCGCTGGTCATGGACAAATGGTTCGCGCTGCAGGCCAGCGCCCCAGACCACGACGGGCAGCAGATTGACCGCGTGCGTGCGCTGATGCAACACCCCGCCTTCTCCATCCACAACCCCAACCGCGCGCGCAGCGTGCTGTTCGCCTACTGCCAGGCCAACCCTGGCGCTTTCCACCACGTAGACGGCGCCGGCTACGCATTCTGGGCCGAGCAAGTGCAGGCGCTTGACGCCTTCAACCCGCAGATCGCCGCCCGGCTGGCCCGCGCGCTCGACCGCTGGCGCAAGCTCGCCCCCGCCTACCGCGACGCGGCACAGCAGGCACTGCGCACAGTGGCGCAAAACGCAGCCCTCTCCGCCGACACCCGTGAAATCATCGAACGCGCCCTGGCCGACTGATCGCGGCGCGCCCCTTTCCTTCCAGAGACTCCCCATGACCCAATCCGTCAACCTCACCCGCTACCTCGTCGAACAGGAGCGCGAGCACGGCGTCATCACGCCCCAACTGCGCCTGCTCGTCGAAGTGGTCGCCCGCGCCTGCAAGCGCATCAGCATCGCCGTGAACAAAGGCGCATTGGGCGACGTGCTCGGCTCCGCCGGCACCGGCAATGTGCAAGGCGAAGTGCAAAAGAAGCTCGACGTCATCGCCAACGATGTGCTGATCCACGCCAATGAGTGGGGCGGACATCTGGCCGCCATGGCCTCGGAAGAAATGGACACCGTGTTCCCGGTCTCCGAGCACTACCCGCGCGGCGAATATCTGCTGCTGTTCGACCCGCTCGACGGCTCGTCCAATATCGATGTCGACGTCACCATCGGCACCATCTTCTCCGTGCTGCAATTGCCCAAGAACGCCCGCGAAGTGAGCGAGGCCGACTTCCTGCAAGTCGGCGCCCAACAGGTCGCCGCAGGCTATTGCGTTTACGGCCCGCAAACCCAGATCGTGCTTACCGTGGGGCACGGCGTGGCCGTCTTCACCCTCGACCGCGAACAAGGCAGCTTCGTGCTCACCCAGAGCGATCTGCAAATTCCGCCGAGCACCAGCGAGTTCTCCATCAATATGTCCAACCTGCGCCACTGGGCGCCGCCAGTCAAGCGCTACATCGACGAATGCCTGCAAGGCAAGGACGGCCCGCGCGAGCGCGACTTCAATATGCGCTGGGTGGGCAGCATGGTGGCTGACGTGCACCGCATCCTCATGCGCGGCGGCGTGTTCCTGTATCCGTGGGATCAGCGCGAGCCGAACAAACCCGGCAAGCTGCGCCTGCTGTACGAAGCCAACCCCATGAGCTTGCTGGTGGAGCAAGCCGGCGGCGCAGCCACAAATGGCGCCCAGCGCATCCTCGACATCGTCCCCACCTCGCTGCATGAGCGTTGCAGCGTGATGCTCGGCTCGCGCGAAGAAGTCGAACTGCTGCAGCGCTACCACGCCCAGACCGCCTGAACTGAAAAGTAAATCCCGCCCCTGGTATAGAATGGCGGGTTTCGCCGGTGTAGCTCAGTTGGTAGAGCAGCGCATTCGTAATGCGAAGGTCGAGGGTTCGACTCCTTTCACCGGCACCA
>DZDA01000011.1 GCA_022730375.1 Thiomonas intermedia | reverse complement strand
CTCCTGCGCCACCCGCTGCGCGCCGAACACCGAGTGGGTGAGCGCGTGCACCGCAGCGCGCTCGGTTTGCAGCGTGCCGGCGGCCACGCGCGCGGCGTCGGCGCCAGCCAGGCGCTCACGGTGCTGGATGCGGCGGAGTTCGCGGTAGGCGTCGGCCGCGGGCCTTCCCACTCCGGCGGGCAGCAGGCCCAACGCCTCGGCCATGCCAAGCAGGGCGATATTGCCGAGATCGGCGGTGAGCTGTGGGTAGTCGGCGGCGTGTGCCAGCACCAGATACTGCACGGCAAATTCGACATCGACCATGCCGCCTGCGTCGTGCTTTACATCGAACAGGCCGCTGTGGTTGGGGTGGCCGTCGGCCACTTTCTGCCGCATGGCGAGGATTTCGGTGCGCAACGCGTCCGCATCGCGCCGGTTGGTGAGTACGGCGGCGCGGATGGCCTCGAAGCGCGCGCTGATGGCCAAGTCGCCCGCACAGCAGCGTGCCCGGGTGAGCGCCTGATGCTCCCAGGTCCAGGCGGTGTTGCTGCCGCGGCCGCGCTGGTAGCCGTCGAAGGCTTCCACGCTGGTGACCAGCAGCCCGGCGTTGCCATTGGGGCGCAGCCGGGTGTCGATTTCGAACAGACGGCCCGCAGCGGTGTGCGCGGTGAGCCACCACACCAGCTTGCGGGCGAAGGCGGCGTAGATGTCTTGCGCTCCGTCCGCGCTGTCGTCGTAGAGAAAGACGATGTCGAGATCGCTGCCATAGCCCAGTTCCTTGCCGCCGAGTTTGCCGTAGGCGATCACGGCGAAGGCCGGATGATCGCGGTGTTTTTGCGGCGGCTCGCGCCAGCACCATTCCAGCGCCAGTTGCACGGTGGCATCGGCCAGGGCGGAGAGTTCGTCGGCGACCTGTTCGACCTTGATGAGCCCGGCCAGATCGCGCGACAGGGTGCGGAACATTTCGGCGTGAAAGCCTTGCCGCAGCAAGTCCATGCCCTCGCCGGCATCCCAGCGCCCGCGTTCCGCCAGTTGTGCATGGTGTTGCAGCAGATCCAGCCGATAGTCCGCGGCGTTGAAGCGCTCGCTCGGCGGGGTGATGAGTTCGTCCACCACGGCGGGGTGGCGCTTGATGTAGTCGGCCGCCCAGGCCGAGGTTTCGAGCACATTGCACAGCCGCGCCAATGCGGCGGGCTGCTCGGCGAAAAACGCCAGATAGGTTTCGCGCCGCCCGATGGCTTCGAGCAGGTCGATGACGCGGGTCAGGCACACCTCGGCCGTGGCGCGCTCGGCGGCCATGCCAATCACCCGGTCGAGCACGCGCAGCAGGCGCAGCCGCCCGGTGTCGCTCAGCGCAGCAAAGCGCGGCGAGGTTTCGAGCGCCTTGAGGCGCGCGACGATGGCGTCGTGCGCCAAGCCGGCCTTGGCCAGCCGGTGCCGCACCGCATCCATGCTCTCTGGCGGCTTGCTGCAGCCGGTGCATTGCGGGCCGTTGTGCAGCAGGGCGTCGAACTCGCTGGCGACGAATTCGCGCACATTGTCGAGTTCGCGCAGCAGCTTGCAGCCCTTGGGGCAGGCGCCGCGGCGCTGCGCGTCGTCATCGACGAACCCCATCGCCCAAGCCAGGGCGTGCAGGTCGGCGTCTTCAGACGGCATGCTGTGGGTCTGCGCGTCGTCGAGGTATTGAATGCGATGTTCCAGGCGGCGCAGAAAGCGGTAGCTCGACGCCAGCCGCTCGGCCGTCTCAAACTGCAACAGACCGTGGGCGACCAGCAGTTGCAAAGCGGGCAGGGTGGCGCGTTCGCGGATCTGCGGCATGCGCCCGCCGCGCACCACCTGCAGCAGTTGCACGGTGAATTCGATTTCGCGGATGCCGCCGCGGCCCAGCTTGACATCATTGGCCTTGTCGGGCCGCGCGGCGGCGCGTTTGGTGGCTTCGGCGCGAATCTGCCGATGCAGCGCGCGCAGGGCTTCGAGCATGCCGAAGTCGAGATAGCGCCGCCAGACGAAGGGCTCGACCACGGCCGCCAACCCCTGCGCGGCGCGCTGTGCCTGCGGCGTGTCGAGCGGCGAGACCACGCGCGACTTGAGCCAGGCAAACCGCTCCCACTCGCGCCCTTGCACCAGGAAATATTCTTCGAGCATGGCCAGGCTGACCACCGGCGGGCCGCTGTCGCCGTTAGGGCGCAGGCGGGTATCAACCCGGAACACAAAGCCGTCGCCCGTCACGTCCGACAACAAGGGCACGAAGGCGCGCACCACGCGGCCGAAGTATTCGCGGTTGCTCAAAGGCACGGCGCCATCGGTCTGGCCGTCTTCGTCGTACACGAACACCAGATCGATGTCGGACGACACATTGAGCTCGCGCCCGCCCAGCTTGCCCATGCCGACCACGAGAAACTGCGCCGCCTCGCCCGTCTCGGTGCGCGGCACGCCGAAACGCGGCTGCAGCTCGGCATGCGCCGCGCGCAGCCCGGCGGCCACCACGCCTTCGGCCAGATCGCTGATGCCGATGCAGATGGCCTCCAGCGGCGCGCCCGCCAGATCGGATTCGATCAGTCGCAGCATCAGCGCGTTGCGCACCCGTCGCAGCACCGTGGGCAGCGGCGCGCCGACTTGGTGCAAGGCGGCGATGGCGGCGTCGATCTCGTCCCGCGCGGGAATACCCTGCGGCCAGCAAGCCAGCACCTCGTCGAACCGGCCGACATGGCGGCGATAAAAGCGTGAAAACTGCGACAACTCCATTGGGGCCATCCTGCAACTGCGATGAGGGCGGAGCATAGGCCAGCGCAGACAAGGCTGCACCGGGCCTCGCCAGTGTCTGACGCCCCAGCGCAGGAATCGATGACGCGGCGCAAATCCCGGTCATTCCGGCAGGGAGCGCCATGGCGTTTGACTACCATCGATTCCGACGTTTCGCTCCTTCTCTGCTTTTGCTCCCAGCGCATCCGCCTTGTCTCTGCTCCATCTTTCGCTGCGCGCCGCCACCCGCATCTGGGAAGCGGCTGTTCTGCTCGTGCTCACGGTGTATTTCGTGCTCGGCGCGGGCTTGCTGACCTTGCGCTACGCCGTGCTGCCGAATGCGCAACAGTTCCGTCCCTGGGTCGAGCAGGTCAGCAGCCAGGCGCTGGGGCTGCCGGTGCATATCGGCGCGATCCAGACGCAATGGCGCGGGCTGATGCCGCGGTTCGCCCTGCACGATGTGCGCATCGACGGCCCGCAGGGTCAGCCCGCGCTGCAGTTCGCTGCCGTTGAAGCCACGCCCTCGTGGAAAAGCCTGACCCGCCTCACGCCCACCTTCGATCAACTGGTGATTCGCGGCGCCGACCTCACCGTGACCCGGCCCGACGCCAACCATCTGGAGATCGGCGGCATACGCATCGCGCTGAACAGCAGCGGCCAAGGCGACGCCGCGCAGCAGTTCGCCGACTGGCTGTTCGAGCAGGACGAAATCCTGATTCTCGATAGCCGTCTCACCTGGGAAAACGCCGCGCAGCACGCCCCGCCGCTGCCGCTCACCCAGGTCAACCTGCTGTTGCGCAACACCCTGCTCACCCACCGCGCCGCGCTCACCGCCACGCCGCCGGCGGGCTTTGGCGGCCCCATCGATCTGCGCGCCAGCTTCCGCCAACCGTTCTTTCTGCGCCATACCGCCGATTTTTCGCGCTGGAAGGGCACGCTGTACGGCGAGGCCCCCAATGTCGATCTCGCCGCGCTGCAGCCCCAGTTGCCGCTGACCCTGCCCGCCACCACACAGACCGGACGCGGCTCAGTGCGCGCCTGGGCGCAGCTTGACGACGGCGCGCCCACCGCCTTCACCGCCGATCTGGCGCTGCGCGGCATCGCCCTGCAAATCCCCTTCCCAGGGCGTGGAGAGGCCCGGGGCGGGGATGTCCCCTCCGGTGAGCGACAAGCGAGCGCGAGCTTAGGGGCTCCCGCCCCCGCCGCAGGGCCGCCCCAAGGCGGGGGCCGCCCCCTCGGGGGGCAGCGAGCGAACGCGAGCGTGGGGGCTCCCCTTCTCGCGCTCGACACCTTATCCACCCGCATGACCTGGGCGCCGCTGCCCGGCGGCGAAAAAGCCAGTCTGCAGAACTTGCAGTTCCGCACCGCGCAGGGCCAAAGCCTGGCGCCCGTTACCATCGACTGGCAGTGGCAGCAGCCCAAGGGCGGCGCCACGCAGGCGCGGCTGCAAACCGGCGCACTCGATCTGGGCACGCTCTCGGCCCTGGCGCAGCGCCTGCCCCTGCCTGCGCTGTGGCACGCGCGGCTGGCCGCCCTGCAGCCGCAGGGCCGGGTCACCACGTTCACCGCGCAGGCGAGCTGGCCCAAGGGCGTGGCGCCCACCGGCCTGCCTCCGAGCTATCAACTACAAACCCAGTTTGCCGACCTGCGCTGGAACAGCCCGGCAGGCAGCGGAGAGCGCACGCCCCCGGCCAACCCCCGCCCGTTGATCGACCGGGGCAAGGCGGCCGCAAAGGCGCTGCAACTCCCGGCCGATCTGCCCGGCGTCAGCGGTCTTTCAGGCACGCTCAGCGCCACGCAGCAAGGCGGCAAAGCGCAAATCCAGCTCAGCCGCGGCGGCGCGCTCGATCTGCCGCTGATCTACGCCCCGGCCCGGCTGGGCTTCGACACCCTGCGCGCCGACCTCGACTGGACGCGCGACAAAACCGGGCAGTGGCTAATCAGCACCCAGCGCTTCGATTTCGCCAACGCCGATGCTGCGGGCCAGGCCACGCTGAGCTGGCGCGGCGCGGCCAAAGGCATGGGCAGCATCGACCTGCAGGGCCAGCTCAGCCGCGCCGACGCGCGCGCGGTGTGGCGCTATCTGCCCATCGACATTCCCCTGCACACCCGCGACTACCTGCGCAGCGCCATCGCCGCAGGCAGCGCGCGCCAGGTTGATTTTTCGGTCAAAGGCCGGCTCGAAGATTTTCCTTTCGACACCCCGGCCAAGGGAGGCACGTTTCAGGTGAACGCGCAGATCGAGAACGGCGTCTTCAACTACGCGCCGCGCGGCCTGTTGCCGCCGGGGCAGACCGCCAGCGCCGCCAACGTCCACGCCAACGCCGAATGGCCGGAATTCACCCAGGTCAACGGCCAGCTGCTCATCACCTCGCACAGCCTCGAAGTGCACAACGCTTCGGCCCAGGCGTATGGCGCGCGGCTCAGCGCGGTCAATGGCACTCTGCCCAGTTTCAACCACGGCGTGCTGAGCATCAGCGGCAAGGCGCAGGCGCCCGCCAGCGATGCGCTGCGTTACCTGCTCGACAGCCCGATCAACCGGCAACTTGGCGGCGTGTTCGACCACGTCCAGGCGCAAGGGCCGATGGTGCTCGACATCGCCCTCAAGCTCCCGCTTGACGACATGGAGGCCGCCACCCTCAAGGGGCAGGCCTCGCTGCAAGGCGTGGACGTGCTGTGGAGCCGCGATCTGCCCCGGTTCAATCAGGTGCGCGGCACGGTCGATTTCACTCACGGCGGCTTCAATCTGGCGCTGAACGCCCCCAATGTGCTGGGCGGCGCCGTCAGCCTGCGCGGCGGCCAGCAATCGGGCGAGCCGCTGCAATTGCAGGCCAGCGGCGGCTTCAGCAGCGCCGGGCTGCGCGCCGCCCAGCCGGAGTGGATGCAAACCCTCGGCAAAGTCTTGCAGGGCCAGTCCACCTACACCCTGCGCATCACCCAGCCGCGCGGCGGCGCCAGCCCCCCGGAGCCCACGCTGGAACTGCGCAGCAATCTGGCGGGCGTCGCCATCAACCTGCCGCCGCCGCTGGGCAAGCCCGCGGACGCGCCCGAGTCGCTCCTCTACACCCGCACCCCGCTGCCCGCAGCCCCCAACGGCGCCCGCCGCAATACGGTGCAGATCGACGTGGGCGGCATCGCCCGCGCCCGCTACGCGCTGGAAGATCCGCTGCCCACGCCAACGGGCTCTAGCGCATCGGCAGACGATTTCCGCGTGCTCAGCGGCGCACTGGCCATCGGCCCGCAGGCCGCGCTGCCGGAACCCGCTTCGGGCGTGCAGGCCAATGTGCAACTGCCGCTGCTCGATCTCGACGCCTGGGAGGCAGCGATCAAACCCCTGCTGCCCGACACCTCGGCGCAGACGCCCGTGGTGTTTCGCGCCAACAGTGACCGCGGGCTGATCGGGCTGCTGCCCACCACCGCAGCGCTCGACATCGGCCGCCTCACGCTGATGCACCGCGTAATCAATCAGGTCGTGGTCGGCGGCAGCCGCAGCGGCGATCTGCTGCAGGCCAATGTGAACTCGCGCCAGATGTCGGGCTATATCGGCTGGCAGATCGGCAGCGGCAACAACCCCGGCACCCTAAGCGCCCGGCTGGCGCGACTGGAGTTGCCCAAATCGAGCGACTCCGACGTGGAAAACCTGCTCGACGAACAGCCCAAGAGCATTCCCGCGCTGGACATCGTGGCCGACAACGTCGATCTGCACGGTCACCACTTCACCCGTCTCGAAGTACAGGCCGTCAACCGCGGCCGGGTGGACGGCAGCAAGGTGTGGCAGCTCACCCACTTCCAGCTCGCCGCGCCCGGTGGCGTGCTCACCGGCAGCGGCACCTGGTCCACCCTGGGCACGCAGCTCACCGTGCCCGGCAGCGCCGATTCCGCCTCGCCTGCGCGACGCACCGCCATGCAGTTCAAGCTCGCCATTCATGACGCCGGAAGTCTGCTCGCCACCCTGGGAAAACCGGGTCTGCTCAAAGGCGGCAAGGGCGACATCACCGGCAACCTGGCCTGGCTGGGCTCGCCGCTGAGCCTGGACTTTCCCAGTATGGACGGGCAGTTCAAACTGCAGCTCGGGCAGGGGCAATTTCTCAAGGCCGACCCCGGCATTGCCAAGCTGCTGGGCGTGCTCAGCCTGCAAAGCCTGCCGCGCCGCTTCACCCTCGATTTCCGCGACCTGTTCTCGTCCGGCTTCGCCTTCGACAAGGTCGACGCCGATGTGGGCGTGAACAGCGGCGTCGCCGCCACCCGCGACTTCCGCATGAGCGGCGTGGCCGCCTCGGTGCGCATCGAAGGCAGCGCCAACCTGGCCGCCGAAACGCAGAATCTGCGCGTGGTCGTCGTGCCCAACATCAACGCCGACGCGGCTTCTCTGGCCTATGCCCTGATCAACCCCGTCATCGGTCTAGGCACTTTCCTGGCGCAATACATCGCCCGCGAACCCCTGGCGCGCGCCTTCACCCATGTGTACGACATCACCGGCACCTGGCTCACCCCCATCGTCACCGAAGCCTCGCTGAATGCCCCCAAACCCGCAGAAGCCACGCCAGCCACGCCCTGACGTAAGCTCGGTGCATTCCCTGCCTCACTCCACGCCGCCATGAAAATCGCCGCCCTTCAAATGGTTTCCGGCGCCTCCGTTGCCGCCAACCTGCAACGCGCCCAAAGCCTGCTCGAACAAGCTGCGGCCCAAGGCGCCCGCCTTGCCGTACTGCCCGAATATTTCTGCCTCATGGGCCAGACCGACGCCGACAAAGTGCGCGTGCGCGAAACGCCCGGCAGCGGCCCCATTCAAGACTTTCTCGCCAGCACCGCCCGCCGCCTCGGCCTGTGGGTGGTCGGCGGCACCCTGCCGCTGGAGAGCCCCGACCCCAACCGCGTACTCAACACCACCCTGGTGTTCAACCCCGCGGGCGAACTGGCGGCGCGCTACGACAAAATGCACCTGTTCGCCTTCCAGCGCGGCGCCGAGCGCTACGCCGAAGCCGACAGCATCACCCCCGGCGCCCAGCCCGTGGCGTTCGACTGCGAAGGCTGGCGCATCGGCCTGACCATCTGCTATGACCTGCGCTTTCCCGAGCTGTTTCGGGCGCTGTCGCAGCCCTCCGCATGCGATGCCTACCTGCTGCCCGCCGCCTTCACCCACACCACCGGCGAGAAGCATTGGGAAGTGCTGCTGCGCGCCCGCGCCATCGAAAACCTTGCTTACGTCGTCGGCAGCGCGCAGGGCGGCGTGCATGAAAACGGCCGCCGCACCTGGGGCCACAGCATGATCATCGACCCTTGGGGCGAAGTGCTCGCGATGCAGGCCGAAGGCGATGCCGTGGTCACCGCAACGCTGGATCGCGATCGCATCGCCAGACACCGCGAAAGCCTGCCCGCGCTGGGGCATCGGGTGGTGTGACTTGGGTGATGCCCAAGCGCTGCGGATGGTTCAATAGGTCGCGTCGCGAAACTCGCCGCTCACTCTCTGGACTTGTTTTCGATGCGCCGCGGGCTGTTGCGCGTGGACAGGGCGATTTCGAGGGCGGTTTCGAGGCGGATGACGCGCTCGGTGAGTTGCTCGATTTTCTGCTGCTGGGTGACCACGGTCGAGGCGAGGCGCTCGACTTTGTCGTTCATCTTGATCACGGTGGCGAGCGCCGTCCAGAGTTTTTCGGTCACGCCCATGATCAGGCTCCGGCGGAGCGGCGTTTGCGCGCGGCGGGGGCGGGGGCTGGGGCGTGCTGCTGCTCCATCGCGCTGATGCGGCGCTCGGAGGCGGCCACGGCTTCGAGGGCGGCGTCGAGGGCGCGTTCGGCCTGAGTGGCGCTGCGGGTGATCTGCTCGGCGATGGCGTCGAACTGGCGGGCGTCGTGCGCGGGGTCGTAAGCGGCGGCGGCGCGCCGCAGGTATTCGGCCATCGACATGCCCGCGGCCTCGGCCTCGCGGGCGATGCGGGCTTTCTCCTGCGCGGTCACGAGGATGGGGATGCGTTCGGTCACGATGGCCATGTTGGTTCTCCTGCAGCGCTGCCGGGGCAGTTCGAACGCATCATAGACCGCTTGCGGGGGCGCTCAACCCCGCATCACGGCCTCGATGTCGGCCACGGTTTTGGTGGCCGCTGCGGTGAGCACCTCGCAGGGCTGGCCGCCGCCGCGCACGGCGATATCGTCTTCGATGCGGATGCCGATGCCGTGGAATTCGGCGGACAGGTCGTCGGCCGCGCGCACGTACAGACCCGGCTCGATGGTGAGCACCATGGCTTCGCGCAGGATGCGCGCGGGGCGCTTGCGGCTGCCGTCGGGCTGGATTTCGAGGGCTTGCCCCGGCTCGGCGTAGTCGCCGCAGTCGTGCACGTCCATGCCCATCCAATGGCTGGTGCGGTGCATGTAGAAGCGCTTGTAGGCGCCGGTGGCGATGACGGCGTCCACATCGGGTGCGGCGTCGCACGCAATCAGGCCATGATCGAGCAGGCCCTGCGCCAGAATGCGCAAGGCGGCGTCGTGCGGGTCGGTGAAGCGGGCGCCTTCGACGCTGGCTTCGAGCGCGGCCGATTGCGCGGCGAGCACCACGTCGTACAGCGCGCGCTGCGGGCCGGTGAATCGGCCGTCAGCGGGGAAGGTGCGGGTGATGTCGCTGGCGTAGCCGTCGAGCTCGCAGGCGGCGTCGATCAGTACCAGGTCACCGGCGCGCACCGGGGCGTCACTGGCGCGGTAGTGCAGCACGCAGGCATTGGCGCCTGCGGCGACGATGGCGCCATAGGCCGGGGCTTGCGATCCGCCTTGGCGAAAGGTGTGGAGCAATTCGGCTTCGAGGTGATATTCGCGCAGCCCTTGCGGCGGCGGCTGGCGCAGGCCGCGGCTGCTGGCCTGCATGGCGCGAATGTGGCCTTGCGCGGAGATGGCCGACGCGCGGCGAATGACGTCGAGCTCGTAAGCATCTTTGAACAGCCGCATGTCGTCGAGGATGGCGCACAGATCGTGCTGGGTGCGCGGCGCGGTGACGCCGGCACGGGCCTGGGCGCGCACCGCCGCCAGCCAGCGCTCTACCTGGGTCTCCAGCCCCGCGTGCACGGCGAAGGGCCACCATACGGCGGGCTGGTCGGCGAGCAGCTTGGGCAGCTCGGCCTCAAGGCTGTTGATGGACAGGGCGGCGTCGAAGCCGAAGGCCTCACGCGCAGCGTCTGGGCCCCACCTGAAGCCATCCCAGATTTCGCGCTCCACGTCTTTGTCGCGGCAGAACAGCACGCTGCGGCTGCTGCCCGAAGCGGTCACCTGCAGCGCCAGCAGGCTGTGCGGCTCGGTGAAGCCGGTGAGGTAGTAGAAATAGCTGTCGTGACGGTAGGGATAGTCGGCGTCGCGGTTGCGCAGGGCCTCGGGTGCGGTGGGCAGCAGGGCCACACCGCCGCCTGCGGCAGCGAGCTGGCGCACGACTTCAGCGCGGCGGATGGCGCAGCGGACGAGCAGATTGGAATCGGGCATGGGGAGCAAAAAAAGAGCGGGCTGGTGAAAGCCTAGTCCACCGCGCGCAATTGCGCATCCAGCGCGGCTAATTGCTCGGGCGTGCCGACGTTGTGCCAGGGGCCGCTGAACACTTCTCCGCTCACCCGTCCGGCATCGGCTGCGCCATAGAGCCAGGGAAACAGCTTCCAGGCCTGCGCCCGGGGCTGCCCCGCGAACAGCGCGGGATGAAACACGCCGATATTGCCGTAGTTCAGCAGCGCGCCCTCGCGCCGGATGCGGCTCTGCGCGTCCAGCGCCATGTCGCCGCCGCGGTTGTGCTCGGGGTTGGGGGTGAGGACGAGATGCGCCGCGGTGTGCTGCGGGTCGGCGGCGATGGTTTCGGCCGCTGCGTGCAGCTTGGCGTAGTCGAAGGGGGTGTAGATGTCGGCGCTGACGACGAGGAAGGGCGCAGTACCGAGAAGGGGCAGGGCGGTGGCAATGCCGCCGCCAGTCTCATACGCCTGCGACGGCTCAGGCGAGTAGCGTAGGCGCACGCCAAAAGCGGAACCGTCGCCCAGCGCGGCAGGAATCTGAGCCCCCTGCCAGCCGGTGTTGATGACGATGTCGCGCCAGCCGCCCGCGGCCAAGCGTTCGATCTGCCAGAGGATGAGCGGTTTGCCCCCCACGGCCAGCAGGGGCTTGGGGTAAGCATCGGTGAGGGGCCGCATGCGCTCGCCGCGCCCGGCGGCAAGAATCATGGCGCGCTTGGGCAGACCGCTCACGTTCAGAAGGTGTAACCCACCAGCGGACTGCGCTGCTCGATCTGGTCGAGCAATTGCAACAGCGGCTTGAAGGCGCCGTAGCGCGCCGCCACCAGCCGGGTGTGTTGCAACACCACCGGCAGATCGCCGAGGTACTGCGCCTTGCCGTCGCGGTGGTGCAGCCGGGCGAAGATGCCCAGCACCTTGAGCGCGCGCTGCAGGCCCATCCAGTCGAGGTCGCGATAGAAGTCGGCGGCGTCGGCAGCCACCGGCAGTCCGGCCTTGCGGGCGCGCTCCCAGTAGCGGATGGCCCAGTCGAGCTGCTGCTCTTCGGGCCAAGCGATATAGGCATCGCGCAGCAGCGAGACCAGGTCGTAGGTGATGGGGCCGATCACCGCATCCTGAAAGTCGAGCACGCCGGGGTTGCGCTCGGGCGTGACCATCAGATTGCGGCTGTGCCAGTCGCGGTGCACCAGCACCTGCGGCTGCGCCAGGTTGTTGGCGATCAGCGCGGCGAAAATGCCCTGCAGCGTGGCGCTTTGCGCGTCGGTGAGCACATGGCCGTGATGACGCTGCACAAACCACTGGGGGAACAGATCGAGCTCGCGCTGCAGCAGGGCCGCGTCGTAAATCGGCACGACGCCCGCGCCGTCGATGCGCTGCAGCGTGACCAGCGCACCGAGCGCGTCGCGCATGAGGCCGTCGGCGCGATCAGGCTGGGCGATGATGGCCTGCAAATACGTGGTCTGCCCCAGATCGGTGAGCAGCAGAAAACCCTGCGCCACGTCTTGTTCCAGCACCTGCGGCGCCTGCACGCCGCCTTCCGCCAGCAGTTGGGCGACGCGCACGAAGGGCCGCACGTTTTCCATCGGCGGCGGTGCGTCCATCACGATCAGCGAACCGCCCGCCGCCTGAACACGGAAGTAGCGGCGGAAGCTGGCGTCGCTGGAAGCGGGCTGCAGACTTTCGGGCAGTAACTGGTGCGCCGGGGCGATGTCCTGCAGCCAATATTGCAGGGCCTGGGCGCGGGCGTTGGGGTCGGTGGCGGACATGGAATGGGATAGACAAGACAGGAAGAACGGCCTCATGAGAAAACGCAGGGCCGCCCCAAGTTTCCTAGTCCACCTCGCAGCTTGCAAGCTGCTCGGATTCGGCTCCGTCCAAGCTGCCGCAGGGCAGCTTGGAGCCGCGGGCCTCATCCCCCTCGGGGGGGCTGACGCGAACGCGGCAGGTTTGGGGGCGCTCCCTATAATCCGCTGGCATTTTAGGCGCCGTTGCGCGCGGCCCGAATCTATCGACTGGCCGGGCGATCCGCCGCGGTCCGCCGTTATAAGCCCGCCCTCCCACCTGATCCCCGTGCCTTTTCCCCCGCCGTCCCGCCGCCTTCCGCGCCTCACTCTGTTGATGCTGGCGCTCGCACTGGGCTGGGATGCCGCGGCGCAGGCGCAAGAGGCGGCGCCAGCCTCCGCCCCGCTGCAGCTCACTCCCAGTCTGGATCTGCTGCCTCACCTGCCCGCCGAGGCGCAGGCTTTCGAACCGCTGTTCGTCATCGCCGACAAAATCACCGGGCAGAACAATATCTATGTCCACGCCACCGGCGACGTGGAACTGCGCAAGCACAGCATCGTGATCAAGACCGACCGCCTGCGCTACTACTTCGTCGAGAACGAAGCGGTGGCCAACGGCAACGTGCGGGTGCTGCGCGACGGCAATCTGTTCACCGGCCCGGCGCTGCGCATGCAGCTCGACACCTATCGCGGCCAGATGCCCGACGCCGACTATTACTTTCGCGTCACGCAGGGGCACGGCCACGCCGACAATATCGATTTTCTCGGCCGCGACCACCTCAAAGCCGACAACGCCACCTACACCACCTGCACCGCCAGCCCGGTGGACTGGTTTGTGCAGGCCACACATCTCGACCTGAACCTGGCCGACAACACCGGCGTGGCGCGCGACGCCCGCGTGGTGTTCAAGGGCGCCACCATTCTGCCCTTGCCCTACGCCAGCTTTCCACTGAGCGATGCGCGCAAGTCGGGCTGGCTGCCGCCCACGCTGGGCGTGGACAGCCGCAACGGGGTCGACCTCGCGGTGCCCTACTACTGGAACATCGCGCCGAATTACGACGCCACGCTCACGCCGCGAGTCATTCTGCGTCGCGGCTTCATGGGCAGCGTGGCCACGCGCTGGCTGCAGCCGAACTACTCGGGCAAGAGCCAGTTCGACCTGCTGCCCTCCGACAGCAGCGACAGCGGCAACAGCCGCTGGGCCGGCTATGTGCAGCAGAACGGCGGGCTGGGCCACGGCCTGAGCTATGCGGTGAATTACCAGCAGGTGTCCGACGACAACTGGTGGCAGGACTTCGGCGGCGTCAACCCGGTCATCGGCTCCAACCGCACCCTGCCGCAGCAAGGCAGCCTCACCTACGGTCTGCCGCTGGGCTATATGCAGCTCAGCGTGAACCGCTGGCAGACGCTGCAGAATGCCGCGGCTCCGATTGGCGTGCCCTACAACCAGCAGCCGCAGCTCTACACCCATCTGCAAAGCGCGAACTACAGCGGCCTGTCCTGGCAGTTCGACTCGGCGCTCACCCGCTTCACCAACCCCACAGCGATTTCGGGCGACCGGCTCTACCTCAACCCGCAGATCAGCTACCCCCTAGTGCGCCCCGGCGGCTTTATTACCCCGAAGCTGTCGTTCAACTTCGCCCGCTACGTCACCGACACCGCCATGACCGGCGGCGCCACCACCGCCGACCGCTCGGTGCCGACCTTCAGCCTCGACAGCGGCCTGGTATTCGAGCGCCCCACTTCGCTGTTCGGCCGCGCACTCACGCAGACCCTGGAGCCACGGCTCTATTACGTCTATACCCCGTATCGCAACCAGCAGAACCTGCCGAACTTTGACAGCGCCGACCTCGACCTGAACCTGTCGACCATCTACACCGACAATGTGTTCTCGGGCGTTGATCGCATTGCCGACGCCAACAACCTCACCGGCGGGGTCACCTCGCGCCTGCTCGACCCGCAGACCGGCGTCGAACTCGGGCGGCTTACCTTGGCGCAACGGGTGTTGTTCGCGCCGCAGCGCGTTGTGCTCAGCGGCAACCCCATTCCCGCCGGGCTGAACGACACCTTCGCGCTGGCCAGCGCCAACCTCAGCACGCACTGGAGCGCGCAGGCCGCACTGCAATACAACATGCGCCTGCGGCAAAGCCAGCAGATCGCCGCGGGCGCGCGCTGGTCGCCCGCCCCGTATAAAACCATCAGCACCAGCTACCTGTACCAAAGCGCCGCATCGGGCCAGATTCCGCTGCGCTACATCAACACGGCGTGGCAGTGGCAGCTCAGCCCGCGCTGGTATTCGGTGGGACAGGCCAACTACAGCATTCTCGATAAGCGCTTCAACGACGGTCTGCTGGGCTTCGAGTACGACGGCGGCTGCTGGATCGGCCGCATCGTGCTGCAGCGCAACTCGCTCACCCAGGCCACGGCCTATACCCGCATCCTTTTCCAGCTCGAACTCGTCGGCTTTTCCCGGCTGGGCAACAATCCCCTATCGGCCCTCAAGCAGAATATCCCCGGCTATCAGATCCTCAAGCAATCCAACGCGCCCCCGAGCCGTTTTGCCAACTATGAATAAGACTCTTCCGCCACGCGCCCTGCTGGTAACGATGCTGGTCTCCCTGGCCGTCTGTGCGCAGGCTCAGGGTTTGCGGCTGCCTCCCGGCGCTGGGGGCGGTTTGTCGGCGCCTGCACCGGCCACGGCCACCGCCCCGCCGATGGCGGCGCCGCCCGCGCTGCCTTCCACCTTCAGCAGTGCGCGCACCAGCGATGGCATTGCCGCCATCGTGGGCAATCAGGTCATCACCGATTACGACCTGCAGCTGCGAGTCGAAGCCACACGCCAGCAGGCGCAGGCCGCTGGCGCCACACTGCCGTCAGCAGCGCAGTTGCGCAGCCAGGTGCTCAACCAGATGATCGACGAAGTGGCGCTGTCGCAATATGCCGAGCAAATGGGCATGGGCGTCAACCAGGACACGCTCGACCGCGCCATCGCCCAGGTGGCGAGCAACAACAAACTGACCGTGCCCGAACTGCGCAGCGCCATCGAGAATGAGGGCATGGGCTGGACCACTTACCGCAATCAGCTCAAGCGCGAAATTCTCATCAGCCGAGTGCGCGAGCGCAGCATGGCGCAACTGCCCACGATTTCCGAGAGCGAGATCGACGAGTTCCTGTCCAAACAGGACGCGGCGGCTGCCAGCCCGCAGGCCGCCTACGAGATCGCGCAGATCTTTTTGCCAGTAGCGCAAAACGCCACCGAGGCGCAGGTTGCCGCCGTCAAGCAGAAAATCGACGCCATCGACGCCAAGCTGAAAGCGGGCGCCGATTTCGCCCAGCTCGCCACGCAAGACTCTCAGGGCGAAGGCGCCAAGCATGGCGGCAACCTGGGCATCCGCCCGGCCAACCGTCTGCCCACGCTTTTCATCGACACCGTGCGTAACCTGCAGCCTGGGCAGATCGGCCCCGTCATCCGCAGCGCGGCCGGGTTTCACATCCTGAAGCTGCTGCAGATCAGCGGCGAGACGGCCGCGCCCACCACAGCCATGCAAAGCGAGGTGCGCGAAATCGTGCTGAGCGCCGGCACCGACGCGCAGCGCATTCGCGCCAAGGCTGAACTCGGCTCCATCGCGCAGGCGGTTCAGTCGGGCAAGGTGCAGTTCAGCGAAAAGGCCCGCGAACTTTCGCAAGACCCCGCGACGGCGGCCAAAGGCGGCGCGCTAGGCTGGGTTTTGCCCGGGCAGCTCGACCCCGTGCTCGACGCCGCGCTGCAGCGTCTCAATCCGGGCGATGTGTCTGCGCCCATCGTCATGGGCAACAAGGTCGTGCTGCTGCAACTGGTTGACCGCGCGGTGCGACCGCTCGAAGCGTCGCAAAAGCGCGCGCTGGCGCGCGAAGTGCTGCAACGCCAGAAGGCCGCGGAAGACTTCGATGAGCTGGTGCGCGACGTGCGCGCCCGCACCTATGTGCACATTCCGGAAAATGACTGATCGGCGCCGCGGTTTGGACTCCGCAGCATGAAACGCCTGCCCGCCCGGCCGCGCGGGGCGGCGCAGACCACGCATGTGGCGCGCAAGCGCTTCGGCCAGCATTTCCTGATCGATCAGCAGATCATCCAGGGGATTGTCGACTGCATCAACCCGCAGGCTGGCGAGCGTTTGGTGGAAATCGGCCCTGGCCTGGGCGCCTTGACGCTCGCGCTCTTGCAGCGCATTCCCCGCTTGGCCGCCGTCGAAATCGACCGCGACCTCGCCGCGCGCTGGCGCAAGCAAGCGCCCGACAAGGTGGAACTGATCGAGGCGGACGCGCTCGACTTCAACTTCGCCAGCCTGGGCGCCGATCTGCGTCTGGTTGGCAATCTGCCGTACAACATTTCCACGCCGCTGCTATTTCATCTCATGGATGTGGCCGAGCAAGTTCGCGATCAGCACTTCATGCTGCAGAAAGAGGTGATCGACCGCATGGTGGCCGCTCCGGGTGGTCGCGATTTCGGCCGACTGTCGGTCATGCTGCAGTGGCGCTATCGCATGGTCAATCTGCTCGATGTGCCGCCCGAAGCCTTCGATCCGCCGCCCAAGGTCGATTCCGCCGTGGTTCGCATGACCCCGCTGCCCGTGCAGGAATTGCCGCGGCTCGACCGCAAACTGCTTTCCTCACTGGTGACCGCCGCGTTCTCCCAGCGCCGCAAATTAATGCGGCACAGCTTGGGGCCCTGGCTCGACACTCAAGGCTATGCGGGCGACTTCGATCTGCAGCGCCGCGCCGAGGAAGTCAGCACGGCCGAGTACATCGCGCTGGCTCAGTCGCTAGGAGCCTGTCGGACTTGGGTCGCGTAGAGCGAAAAAAGGGTGTAGGGATGGCCTGTGGCGGCGGATTTTTGCAGCCCGCGATTCTCAAGCCCGACAGGCTCCCAGCGTCGTCGCCATAAAAAATGGCGCAAGACAAAACGCGTCTTGCGCCACCTTTAACACCGCAGGAAAAGATCAAGCAGGGCTCAAACCACGAGCTGAGCCCAAGCCCCTTCCCACGGCGTGCAGACCTTGACGGCCTTGACTCTGGGTTCCGGTACCGCTTCGCCCCGCATCTCCTCCCGGCCAGGAGTGCGGGTTACAGAAAAGAATAGAAGACCCTGAAGGCAATGCCGCGCTCCGCCCAGAAGTCGGCCGCGTCGCGGAATACGTCGAGCAGAGTTTCGCGCGCTTCCTTGTCGAATCGCTGCGTGGCCGGCAGCTGCTCGAGCACGACCACGAAGCCGGGCTGCGGTCCACCGCCGTGCACTACGTCGGTCAGGCAATCGTGCAGGGCATCGAGGTTTTTGCCGAAATGCTTGGGAAAAAGGAAGGAGCGCGCAATCGTCTCCAGCACTTCCTGCTTGGTGGTCGCCTCGGCGAGATTGGCATAGAGAAAATGCTGGCCGGTCGTATCGGCTGCGTCTTGCAACTGCGCAACACGGTAAGCCCGGATCGACTGCACGATGTTCGGCCGTACCGATTTGAGCAGCACGGCGGGATCGGCATCATTGGGCGATGCGTCGGAAACTGGCATAGTGATCATGGGTGTAGTAACAAACATCGGGATGGTGCTTAGCCCCTCCGCACACAATGCGGCGCGCCCCTCGGTTGCGGGCGCCTGGAGTCGGGACGGTGTATTCGCGGTAATAACCACGACGTTTTGAGGGCAAAAGCCGCTCATAGTTTCCAAAAATGACGCCGTCCTTGTATCCCTCGAACGGGCCGCCTTGTTCAATGCGCCTCAACATGTCTCGCGCCTGCACCGGCAGATCGGCCACGGAAATGACTGGAATGACCTGCGGTACGAACGCTCGCGACGTTTGCGACGTTTCGCGCGCCTGGGCTGCAGGCCACACGCTTGTTCCGCCTGATGCCAGAAGCGACAAAGTGGCGATCAGCAGCCCCGTAAAAAACAGGGTTTGCAGCGTAGAACGAATGCACCGGCGATTCATGCTGCGGCGGCAAAAGCCGCACCGTTAGAGAGAATTGGACGCAATTGCGTGAAAATTAGCGGCTGATGTTGTGCGATTTCGCGCATTGGGCCATGATGAAAATCTTCGGCCCTGCACACCAGCCAAGGCGCAATCGTAGCGAAATCGCCACGGAAACACAAGGATTCGCCCAATTTTTAGGCAGGTTTTACGGTCACCGTGAGCCTGCCGCCCGCCGCCCAGCTGCGGAGCTGCCGCTCAAAGGTTGGCCTCGGCGACGGTGAGCGCCGTCATGTTGACGATGCGACGCACGGTGCTGGACGCGGTGAGGATGTGCACGGGCTTGGCCGCCCCCAGCAAAACGGGGCCGATGGCGATGTTGTTGCCCGCGGTGGCCTTGAGCAGGTTGTAGGAGATATTGGCCGCGTCCAGATTAGGAAACACCAGCAGGTTGGCTTCGCCGCTGAGGGCGGAATCCACCATCAGGCTGGCGCGCAAGACCGGGTCGACCGCGGTGTCGCCCTGCATTTCCCCATCGACTTCCAGATCGGGTTCGCGCTCGCGCAGCAAGGCAAGCACCTCGCGCATTTTCAGCGCGCTGGGCGCCGGAGAAGAACCAAAATTGGAATGCGACAGCAAGGCCACCTTGGGAACGATGCCAAAGCGGCGCAATTCCTGCGACGCCATGCAGGTGATTTCGGCAATTTCATCGGCGCTGGGGTCAATGTTGACGTGGGTATCGACCAGCGCCACCTGCCGACCGGGCAGCACCAGCACATTCATCGCCGCATACACCTTGGCGCCGGGGCGACGGCCGATGACCTGGTCGATGTAGTGCAGGTGGATGTGGGTATTGCCCCAGGTGCCGCAGAGCATGCCGTCGGCCTCGCCCTTGTGCAGCATCATGGAACTGATGAGGGTGAGGCGGCGACGCATTTCGATCTTGGCCATCGCCAGGGTCACGCCCTTGCGCCCCGCAAGTTGGTGGTAGGTCTGCCAGAAATCGCGGTAGCGCGGATCAAAATCGGTGTTGACCACGTCGTAGTCGCGCTCTTGTTCCAGCCGCAGACCGAAACGCTCGATGCGTTGGGCAATGACCGCCGGACGCCCCACCAGAATGGGCCGGGCCAGATGTTCATCGACCACAACGCGCACCGCGCGCAGCACGCGCTCGTCCTCGCCCTCAGCATAGACGATGCGCTTTTTGGCCGCTTTCTTCGCGATGCTGAACATGGGACGCATCAGCGCGCCGGACTGATAGACGAACTGCTGCAGGCTGTCGCGATAGGCGTCCAGGTCGGCGATGGGGCGGCGCGCCACGCCACTCTTCGCCGCCGCCTCGGCCACTGCCGGGGCGATCTTGATCATCAGCCGCGGATCGAAGGGTTTGGGAATCAGGTAGTCGGGACCGAAACGCAGCGGCTCACCCACATAAGTGGCCGCCACCACGTCGCTTTGCTCGGCCTGTGCCAGCTCGGCGATGGCAAGCACCGCGGCCACTTCCATCTCGGCGGTGATGGTGGTGGCGCCGCTGTCGAGCGCGCCGCGAAAAATGTAGGGAAAGCACAGCACGTTGTTGACTTGGTTCGGATAGTCCGAACGGCCCGTGGCGATGATGGCATCAGGCCGTACCGCGCGCGCCTCTTCCGGCAGGATTTCGGGCGTGGGGTTGGCCAGCGCGAGGATGATGGGCCTGTCCGCCATCCGCAGGGTGTATTCGGGCTTGAGCACGCCGCCTGCGGACAGGCCGAGAAACACGTCCGCGCCGTCGATGATCTCGGCCAGGGTGCGCGCCGGAGTGTCCTGCGCGAAACGGCGCTTGTCTTCATCCATCAGCTCGGTGCGGCCCGCATACACCACGCCGGCCAGATCGCTGACCCAAATGTTCTTGCGCGGCAGCCCCAGATCGACCAGCAGGCTCAGGCAGGCCAGCGCCGCAGCGCCCGCGCCGGAGCACACCAGCTTGACCTGGGCGATATCCTTGCCCACCACCTTCAGGCCATTGAGGATGGCCGCGCCAACGATGATGGCCGTGCCGTGCTGATCGTCGTGGAACACCGGAATGTTCATGCGGGTGCGCAGCTTGCGCTCCACCTCGAAGCACTCGGGCGCCTTGATGTCTTCGAGGTTGATGCCGCCGAACGTAGGCTCCAGCGCGGCGATGATTTCGACCAGCTTGGCCGGGTCTTTTTCGTTCACCTCGATGTCGAACACGTCGATGCCCGCGAACTTCTTGAACAGCACCGCCTTGCCTTCCATCACCGGCTTGGCCGCCAGCGGGCCGATGTCGCCCAGGCCCAGCACCGCGGTGCCGTTGGTGATGACCGCCACCAGATTGCCGCGCGCGGTGTAGCGGAAGGCATCGTCGGGGTGGGCGTGGATTTCCTCGCAGGCCGACGCCACACCCGGCGAATAGGCCAACGCCAGATCGCGCTGGTTGGATAGTTGCTTGGTGGCGACGACGGCGAGTTTGCCGGGGCGGGGGAATTCGTGGTACTCAAGCGCGGCTTGGCGCAGCTTGGCCTTGGTGTCTTCGGGGCTGGACATGTCTGTCTCCGCCTCGCGCGGCCGTCGTGAACGTTTCGCATCTTGTCGCCACGCGAGATCAAAGGATTGTAGGAGTCCGTCTGCCCGCCGTTGTGCGAACATGCGACGCACCACCCCGCATCCCCTGAAGCCTCCCATGACTGTCCCGCTCGGCGAATTCGACCTCATCGCCCGCTACTTCACCCGGCCAGTGCGCCGCGCCGCCCTGGGCGTGGGCGACGACTGCGCGCTGCTGACCGCGCCTGCTGCGGGCGAGCAACTGGCCATTTCCAGCGACATGCTGGTGGAAGGCCACCACTTCCTGCCAGGCGCCGACCCCGAGTCGCTGGGTCACAAGACGTTGGCGGTCAATCTGTCCGATCTGGCCGCCGTGGGCGCAAAGCCGATGGCCTTCACCCTGGCGATGGCCCTGCCCGAGGCCGATGCGCGCTGGCTCGAAGGTTTTGCACGCGGCCTGTTCGCCCTGGCGGACGCGCACGACATCGAGCTGGTCGGCGGTGACACCACCCGCGGCCCGCGCAATCTGTGCATCACCGTGCTCGGGTTCGTGCCCCGCGGCCAGGCGCTGTTGCGCAGCGGCGCGCGGCCCAGCGACGACCTCTGGGTGTCAGGCACTGTGGGCGATGCCCGGCTGGCGCTGGGGCATCGCCTGGGCGAATGGTCGCTGGACGCTGCCGCGCAGGCCGCGAGCGTTGCGCGCATGGACCGACCCACACCGCGAGTGGCGCTCGGCCTAGCGCTGCGGGGCGTGGCGCACGCCGCCATCGATGTCTCTGACGGACTGCTGGCCGATCTCGGCCACATCCTGCGACGCAGCGGGGTGGGCGCTACGGTGCAAGCCGACGCCTGCCCGGCCAGCCCAGCGCTGCGCGCACAGAGCGCGCAGCGCCAACGTCTCTGCCAACTCGCGGGCGGCGACGATTACGAACTCCTGTTCACCGCCCCACCCGCCGCGCGCAACGCCGTTGCAGCCGCCGCAGCACAAGCCGCCACGCCCGTCACCCGCATCGGCCGTATCGACGCCGAGCCGGACCTGAGGCTGATCGACGCGAGCGGACAGGTGTTGGACAATGTCTATGCGGGCTTCGACCATTTCCGCACACCATGACCGCCCCCACACCCATTCCCGCCACCGCACAAGGCGCTTCCTGGCGCTTCATGTGGCGCAACCCCCTGCATGTGCTCGCGCTCGGCTTTGGCAGCGGCCTGTCGCCCATCGCACCGGGCACTGCGGGCACGCTGTTCGCCTGGGCCAGCTATGCCCTGCTTTCGCTCTGGCTGGGCCCGCTGAGCTGGGCCGTGGTCATCGGCGTGGGCGCCGTAGTCGGCATCTGGGCCTGCGGCCACACCTCGCGCGCGCTGGGCCTCGAAGACGCCTCGCCCGTGGTGTGGGACGAGATCATCGCCTTCTGGCTCATTCTGCTGCTCGTCACCCCGGCGGGCTGGGCCGAGCAACTGGCCGCTTTTCTGTTGTTTCGCGCTTTCGACGCCGGCAAATGGCTGGCCGTGGGCTGGGCCGACCGCCATGTGAAAGGCGGCTTCGGCATCATGCTCGACGACCTGATCGCCGCCGCCTTCACCTTGCTGGTCATTGCGCTGGGCATCCGGCTTTACGCCTTGGTCTGAAGCCATGAACGGTGGGCCTGATTTCGACGCACTTTGCCGCCTTGCGGCCGATGTCGGTGCGGCCTGTCGCGCGCGCGGCTGGCGGCTGGCCACGGCCGAATCCTGCACTGGCGGGCTGGTCTCGGCGGCCGTCACCAGCGTGGCCGGGTCGAGCGACTGGTTCGACCGGGGTTTTGTCACCTACAGCAATGCCGCCAAGTCCGATCTGCTCGGCGTGAACCCGGCGCTGTTTACGCAAGTCGGTGCGGTGAGCCCGGAGGTCGCCAGCGCGATGGCGCTAGGCGCGCGGCAACGCGCGGGGGTGGAGGTCGCCGTGGCGATCACCGGCATCGCCGGGCCGGGCGGCGGCAGCGCGGAAAAACCGGTGGGCACGGTGTGGTTCGGGCTGGCCTCTGCGGCGGCTGACGCCGCGCACGGCGAAACCCGTCACGCGCTGTTCAAGGGAGACCGGGCCAGCGTGCGTCTGCAAGCCGCCGAACTAGCGCTGCTGTGGCTGCTGCAGGCGGCGCAGCCCGCGTAGAAGCCTGTCGGACTTGAGAATCGCGAGCTGCAAAAAGGCTGTGCGGCGTCCTGCAGCAGCGGCTTTTTGCCCTATAGCTTGGGCTATGGGGCGGCAAATCCGCCACCACAGGCCATCCCCACACCCTTTTTTCGCTGTACGCCACTCAAGCCCGACAGGCTCCTAGAAATGCGGGCCGTTCAGCCTTGCGGCGGTGCCGTGTCGCGGAACGACGGGCGCTGCATCAACTTGTCGTAAAGCTTGGCGAGGTTGGGGTACTGCTGCTGCCAGGCCAATTCGGGAAAACGGAACACGACATAGCCCAACGCGGCTCCCACGGCAATGTCGGCCAGGGTGAAGTGGTTGCCGCAGCAAAACGGCTTGTCTCCCAAGCCATGCGACATGGCTTTGACGCCAGACTCGACCTTGCCCATCTGCCGCGCAATCCACGCCGGGCTGCGCTGCGCTTCAGTGCGCCCCGGCCAGGTCTGCTCCAGCCGGGCCGTGGCCGCGGCATCCATCACCCCATCGCCCAGCGCCTCCCAGGTTCGGACTTCGGCACGCTCGCGTCCACCGCCAGGAATGAGTTTTCCCACGGGGGTCAGGGTGTCGAGATATTCCACGATCACCCGCGAGTCGAAAATCGCTTCGCCATCGTCGAGCACCAGGCACGGCACCTTGCCCAGCGGATTGGAGCGGCCAATCTGGGTCGTCTCCGACCAGACGTTCTCTTCTTCCCACTTGGCGTCGATTTTTTTCTCGGCCAACGTGATGCGCACTTTGCGAACGTAGGGACTGGTCAGGGAGCCGATGAGTTTCATGTTCTGGTGCGCGATCAATAGGCGAATCAGTATATCAACGGGTTCTCAGATGAGCTCGCCTCCTTCCTACAATGACGGCATGAGCACGAACCCCACACCGCAATCCGCCGCGTTGTCCACTCTGGACGCGCTTTCGCCCCTGGATGGGCGCTACGCCGCCAAGGTCGACGCGCTGCGCGCGCATCTGTCCGAAGCCGGACTGATGCGCAGCCGCGTCCAGGTTGAAGTGGCCTGGTTCATCGGCCTGTCCGATCTGGGCCTTGCAGAATTTCCGGCCCTGCCGCAAGCGGCTCGCGACGCGCTGGGCGACCTGCTTGCCCGCTTCGGCAGCGCGCAGGCCGCCGAAATCAAGGCCATCGAGCGCACCACCAACCACGATGTCAAGGCGGTGGAGTACTGGCTCAAGGCGCAAACGGCCGAGATGGCCGATGTGCACCGGCACGCCGAGTTCTTCCACTTCGCCTGCACCTCGGAAGACATCAACAACACCGCGCATGGCCTGATGCTCGCGGGCGCGCGGCGTGAAGTCGTCATGCCGTTGCTGCAGCGCGTGCTGCGCCGACTGCTCGACCTCACCGCCGATCTGGCCGAGCAGCCCATGCTGTCGCGCACCCACGGCCAGACGGCCAGCCCCACCACGCTGGGCAAGGAATTTGCCAACGTCGCCCACCGCCTGCAGCGTGCCATGGCGGCCATCGAGTCGGTCGAGCTGACCGCCAAAATGAACGGCGCGGTGGGCAACTACAACGCGCATCTGGCGGCCTACCCAGAGGTGGACTGGGAGGCGTTCTCGCGCAAGGTGGTCGAATCGCTGGGGCTGAGTTTCAATCCTTACACCATCCAGATCGAGCCGCACGATGCCATGGCCGAACTGTTCGACGCGGTCGCCCGCGCCAACACCCTGTTCATCGATCTCAGCCGCGACATCTGGGGCTATATCTCCTGGGGCTATTTCAAGCAGAAGACCAAGGCGGGCGAGATCGGATCGTCCACCATGCCGCACAAAGTCAACCCCATCGACTTCGAGAACGCCGAGGGCAATCTGGGCATCGCCAACGCGCTGCTGCGACACCTGAGCGACAAGCTGCCGATCTCGCGCTTCCAGCGCGACCTGACCGATTCCACCGTGCTGCGCAATATGGGCGTGGCGCTGGGCCACAGCGTGCTGGCCTGGGACTCGTTGCTGCGCGGGCTCGACAAGTTGCTGGTTCATCCTCAACGCCTCGATGAAGACCTGGACGCCGCCTGGGAAGTCCTGGCCGAGCCGGTACAGACCGTCATGCGCTGCCACGGCCTGCCCAGCCCTTACGAGCAGCTCAAGGAACTGACCCGCGGCAAGGCCGTCACGGCAGACTCCATGCGGGGCTTCATCAAAGGGCTGAACCTGCCTGAAGACGACCGTCAGCGCCTGCTCGCCATGACACCGGCCAGCTACACCGGACTGGCGGCCGAACTAGCCAAGCGTCTGGCCGCAGACCGCTGAATCTCGGGAAACCCGCCATGCTCAAACTCCTGCTCAAGTGGCTGCTTTCCGCCTGCGCCCTGCTGGCTGTGGCCTACCTCTACAGCGGCGTGCAGGTCTCGGGTTTTGGCGCGGCCATGTGGGCGGCGCTGTTCATCGGCCTGCTCAATGCGCTGGTGCGGCCCATTCTGTTCATCCTCACCCTGCCGATCACCATTCTGACCCTCGGGCTGTTTTTCTTCGTGCTCAACGCCGCGATGTTTTACGCCGCGTCGGGGGTCATCGACGGCTTTGCAGTACGCAGCTTCGGCGCCGCGCTGCTCGGGTCGATTCTCTACAGCATCGCCGGGGTCATCATCGACAGCGCGCTCGAAGGGGTGCAACTCGGGCGACGCAGGTAAGCAGCGTCCAGCAAAAAGCCCGGCAAGCTTCACAGCTGCCGGGCTTTTGTTTCGACTCGCTCTGGCGCTCAGCCCTGCCTGGCCTGGGCCGTGCCGGTCTGCGCCATCTGCATCAGCCGCGCCACGCGCTCTTCGGTGGCCGGGTGGGTGCTGAACAGCTTGGCGATGCCGCCCCCGTGCAAGGGGTTGAGAATCATCATCTGCGCCGTGGCCGGATGCGCCTCGGCGGCCTGAAACGGCACGCCGCGCGCGTAAGCCTCGATTTTCTGCAAAGCCGCAGCCAGCGCGGCCGGATCGCCCGAGATTTCGGCGCCGCCGCGATCCGCCTCGAACTCGCGAGCGCGGGAAATCGCCATCTGGATCAAGCTCGCGGCCAGCGGCGCCAGAATGGCCGCCGCAATGCCGGCGATGGGATTTGACGGACGGCCGTTTTCGTCGCGGCTGCCGAAGAACATCGCAAAGTTCGCCAGCGCCGAAATGGCGCCAGCCATCGTGGCGGAAATGGTGGAAATCAGAATGTCGCGGTGCTTCACATGCGCCAGTTCATGCGCCATCACCCCGCGCAGCTCACGCGCACTGAGCACCCGCAGGATGCCGGTGGTCGCCGCAACCGCCGCGTGTTCCGGGTTGCGGCCGGTGGCGAAGGCGTTGGGCGCGTCTTCCTGGATGAGATAGACCCGCGGCATGGGCAACCCGGCGCGCTGGGCAAGCTCCTGCACCATGGCGTAGAACTGCGGCGCGCTGCTGGCGTCGACCTCTTGCGCCTTATACATCTTCAGCACCATCTTGTCGCTGAACCAATAGCTGAAGAAGTTCATGCCCAGCGCAAACAGCAGCGCCAGCACCATGCCCTGCTGGCCACCCAGCATGGAGCCGATGACCACGAACAACGCGGTAATCGCAGCCATCAGGATGGCGGTTTTCATGATATTGAACATGCTTGGCTCCGATACGTTTGGATGCAACTCCGCTAAATTGTGCAGCGAATCAAAAGTTCAAGGCCGCAAAGGGGTTTAACCCAGCGAGGGGTTTAGCCCAGCGTCAAGCCCGTGAGGTCGGCCCCGCCCTGCAGCCATTGCGCCACGCTCTGCATTGTGCCGCCGGGTTTTTGCAGTCGTGTGATGCGCAGCACGCCGCTGCCGCAACCCACATCCAGCCCCTCGGCCGTCATCTGCCGCACCAAGCCGGGTGGGCCGACATGCGGCTGCGCCGTCAAAGCCTCGGCCGCACCCACCTTGACGACCACGCCGTCTGGCAAGGTGAATTGCGTCCCTGGCCAAGGCGTGAACGCCCACACCCTCCGTGCGAGCAGTTCCGCCGACAAGTCCCATTGCAACAGCGATTCGTCCTTGCTGATTTTCGCGGCGTATGTCACCCCGGCTTCGGGCTGCGGACGGGGGCGCAGCTCGCCGCGTTCCAGCGCATCCAACCCCTGCACCACCAGGGCCGCGCCCAGGGCGGCGAGTTTGTCGTGCAGGGTGGGCGCGGTGTCGGCGGCGTCGATCGGCAGGGCCTGCTCCAGCAGCATGTCGCCCGTATCGAGCCCCGCATCCATCTGCATCAGGGTGATGCCCGTCTGCGCATCGCCCGCCTCGATCGCCCGCTGGATCGGGGCCGCTCCACGCCACCTTGGCAGCAGCGAACCGTGAATGTTCAAGCAGCCTAATCGCGGCAGCGTCAGCACCGACGTCGGCAGAATCAGGCCGTAGGCGGCCACGACCAGCACGTCCGCCTGGGCGTCTCGCAACGACTCGTGTGCCTGTGCGGCCTGTTCAGCGTAGCGCCCGTCCAGTCGCAGACCTTGGGGTTGAATGACCTCAATTTGCGCCGCAGCAGCAACCTGCTTGACCGGGCTGGATTGCAGTTTCATGCCGCGGCCCGCGGGGCGGTCGGGCTGGGTCAGCACCAGAGGCACGGCGTAGCCCGCACTCAGAATGGCGCGCAACGCCACGGCGGCGAACTCCGGCGTGCCGGCAAACGCCACGCGCAAACGGCGCGCCGAAGGGGAAGCGGACATGGCCTGGCTCAAGCGGCCTGCCTCTGCCGTTTGAGCATTTTGGTCTTGATTCGGTTGCGTTTGAGCGGCGAGAGGTAATCGACGAAAACCTTGCCCAGCAGATGATCCATTTCATGCTGAATGCACACCGCGGTCAGTCCATCGGCGTCCATCTCGAAGGGCTGGCCCTGCGCGTCCAGCGCGCGCACCCGCACCGTGGCCGGCCGCGTTACCTTGTCGTAGATGCCAGGAACGGACAGGCAGCCCTCTTCCCATTCCTTGTTTTCCGCGCTGTGCCGCACGATTTCCGGGTTGATGAGCGCCAGCGGTTGATTGCGCTCTTCCGAGATGTCCATGACGATGATGCGCTCGTGCACATCGACCTGCGTGGCGGCCAGGCCGACCCCATTGGAGGCGTACATGGTCTCGAACATCGCCGCCACCAAGGCGCGCACCCGCTCATCGACCGCCGCAACCGGCTTGGCCACGGTGTAAAGACGCGGATCGGGATATTGAAGAATGGTCAGTAGGTCCATGTTTCGCATTTTAGTTATTTGCGATGGAAAAGGCTTTATCCATTGCAAAAACGGGGGTGGCCCACCCCGCTGGCGCAGTCGGC
The DNA here is from genome assembly GCA_022730375.1 of Thiomonas intermedia. Classification (GTDB taxonomy): domain Bacteria; phylum Pseudomonadota; class Gammaproteobacteria; order Burkholderiales; family Burkholderiaceae_C; genus Thiomonas; species Thiomonas intermedia_C. Next base: position 7,621 of record DZDA01000011.1, on the reverse strand, counting down.
CGGGCGCGCCCGCAACATTCTTGCAACTGCCGCCCCGTCCAAACAACGACCAAACGGTGATTTGATTGCCGCATCAAGGTGTTGCGTGCACAATGTGCTCAACAATTTTGAGATATGGGCCCTGGAATCGCAAATTTCCACGGGGGGCAGATTCACAAAAGACCACACCGCGCCGGATGTGGCCACCGTTTCGATCTGGGGACTTTGCGCCATGCTGAGACAGGCTTTCCATCACCCTTTCAACCTCCTTTCACGTCGTTTGAGCTACCGCTCTCTGGCTGCCGCGCTGGCGCTGGCCACGGCGGCGCCCTGGGCTTGCGCCGCCAATCCATCGGCCGCCGCGCCCGCGCTGCATGGCCTGCCCAATTATCCGGTAGCTCCGGCGCAACGCGCCCAGGCCGAACTGACCGCGCAGACCGGCGTGCCGGTTTCCGATCTGGCGGCCAAGGCGCCTTCGCGCTACACCGTCAAACGCGGCGACACCTTGTGGGCGATTTCCGGCATGTACCTGCGCAAGCCCTGGGACTGGCCCAAGCTCTGGGGCATGAATCTGCAGCAGATCCGCAACCCGCACTGGATCTTTCCGGGGCAAGTGCTGTATCTCGACATTTCCAATGGCCGCGCCCGCCTCACCATGGGCAGCGGCAGCCAGGGCATTCCCACGGTGAAGCTCAATCCGCAGGTCGAATCGAGCCTGCTGCCGCCCGAAGGCATTCCCACCATCTCGCCCGAACTCATCGCGCCCTTCCTCACCCAGCCGCTGATCGTCGAGCCCGATACCCTCGAAGCCTCGCCGCGCATCGTGGCCTTGCCCAAGGGGCACACCATGGCGTCGCCCGGCACGCAGGTCTATGTGCGCGGTGATGTGAGCAAGGCCACGCGCTATCAGATCTATCGCCCGGCCAAGCCGCTGGTCGATCCGGCCACGAAAAAAATCATCGCCTACCAGGCCGAATACCTCGGCACGACCAATCTGATCGAGCCGCCTTCCGGGCCGGATGCGGTGTCAGTGTTCCGGGTCGATGGCATTGAGCGTGAAGTCGGCGTGGGCGACCGGCTGGTCATCGCGCCGCCGCGTGAATTCCTCAACTACACCCCGCACGCCCCGGCCAAGCCGATCAGCGGCGACATCGTCTCGATCTACGGCGATCTGAGCATGGCGGCCAAGAACAGCGTGGTCGCGCTCAACCGCGGGGCCGACGACGGGCTGGAGCGCGGCGACGTGCTGGCGCTGTGGCACAACAGCCGCATGGTCAAAGACTCGACGGCGCCCGGCAAACCCGAGATCGAACTGCCTGACCGCCGCGTGGGCGTGATGATGGTGTTTCGCACCTTCAAGCACGTGGCCTATGCGCTCATCCTGTCGGCCGACGAACCGGTTGAAGTCGCCGACCGCTTCACCCAGCCCTGATCGCCGCAACGGTCTTCGGCACGGTCGAGCATGACGCCGCCTGAAGACCTCGCAGGCTGGCTGCGGCTGATGCAGACTCCGGGCGTCGGCGCCCTCACCGCGCGCCAACTGCTCTCTGCCTTCGGACCGCCGTCTCTGATTTTCCAGGCCTCGCACGCCGCGCTGACTCGGGTGGTCAGCGCCACCGTCGCCTCGGCGCTGCTGGCTGGCCCCGACCGCGAAACTCAAGACCTCATCGCCCGCACCCTGGAATGGGCCGCCCAGCCGGGGCAGGCCTGTATCACCCTGGACGATCCGGCCTATCCGCAAAGCCTGCTCGACATCACCGATCCCCCGCCTTTGCTTTATGCCTTGGGCAATGCCGCGCTGCTGGGCGCCCCACGGCGGCTGTCCATGGTGGGCGCACGCACCCCCACTGCACAGGGCGAGCGCGATGCCCAGGCGTTTGCGCAGGCATTCAGCGAAGCCGGGGTCACCATCGTGTCGGGCTTCGCCCTGGGCATCGACGCTGCCGCACATCGCGGCGCTCTGGCCGCGACAGGCGAGCAGGCCGGTTCGACCATCGCCGTGCTCGGCACCGGCTGCGACCGCGTCTATCCGCCACGCCACAAAGAACTTGCGCATCTCGTGGCCGATCGCGGGCTGCTGCTGTCCGAGTTTGCGCTGGGCACCTCTCCCGCCAAGGGCAATTTTCCGCGCCGCAACCGCCTCATCAGCGGCCTGTCACGCGGGGTGCTGGTGGTCGAGGCCGCCACGCACTCCGGTTCGCTCATCACCGCGCGGCTGGCTGGCGAGCAGGGGCGCGAAGTCTTTGCCATGCCCGGCTCGATCCACAACCCCCTGGCGCATGGCTGCCACCGCCTCATCCGCGAAGGCGCCAAGCTTGTCGAAACCGCGCAAGACGTGCTGGAGGAATTTGCCTGGGATGCGCGACCCGCCGCGAAAACCACGTCGGAAGACGCATCGCCCGCCACGCAAGCCCCGCCCGAATGCGACATCCTGCGCGCCCTCGGCTATGACATCCGCAGCTTCGACGATCTCAGCGCGCGTACCGGCTGGCCCGCCGACCGGCTGGGCGCGCGCCTGCTCGAACTTGAGCTGGAGGGCCAGGTCGCGCGCCTGCCCGGCGGCCGCTTTCAGCGCATCGCCCGCGCCTGAAATCCGGTCACCATTCGCATACTCCTGACCCGGCCTGATGCCAGGAGAAAACCGCGAAACAATCCGTCATCGCGTCGTGCATAGAATGGCTTCATGTTCGATATTCTCATGTATCTCTACGAGTCCTACTGGCATCCGGAAGCCTGCCCCGAGTTCGGGCAGCTCACGCGCAAGCTCAGCGCGGCTGGGTTCGAGAGCGACGAAATCCACGAAGCCATCGACTGGCTTCGCGGGCTCGAAAGTGCCGTAGGCGGCCTCAAGACCCAGCACGAGCAGAGCGCACACGCCATCCGTCTTTACGCCCAGCAGGAGCTCGACTGCCTGGGGCTGGAAGCCATCGGCTATCTCAACTTTCTCGAGAGCGCCGGAGTGCTCAAGCCGCATCTGCGCGAACTCACCATCGAGCGCGCGCTGGCCACCGGCATGCAACCGCTGCCGCTGGAGCATCTCAAAACCATCGTGCTGATGATTTTCTGGCGTCTGGACGAAGAGCCGGATGCCCTCATACTCGACGAGCTGTTCGTCGAAGCTGAAGACCGCGTGGTGCATTGAGCTGACTGCTGCCGCTCGGCTTCGGCCGCGACTCGCCTAACCCCTCCCTGAAAGATTTCCGATGCCAGTTTCTCCCATCCGCATCAGCCTGGGCGCCGCCCTGCTGGCCAGTCTGACCCTCGCCGGTTGCGGCGGCGGTTCGACCAACACCAACTATTCCGGCTCGACCGTCACGGGGCAGGTGCTCATGGGGGCGAACAGCCCGGTCAACGGCAACGGCACCGACAATGTCTGCGCCTACGCCATCGTCAACGGTCAGGGCAATCCGCTGACCACCACGGTGACGCCGTACACCAGCTATGGCACCGTGCTGGACTGCGTGCCTTCAGCGGCCGATGGCAGCTTCAGCATGAATCTCACCAGCTTCTACGGCCCGGTCCTGCTGCAAGTCGTGGGGGGCACTTATAGCTACAACGGCGCTTCGCAGGCGCTCAACAGTCTGACCTCTACGGCACTCAATCTCGCCGCCAGCGCCAGCAACGCCGCGCTGGCGACGAACGCCAGCCTGCAAGCCATGGTGAACGTGGGCGGCGGCGGAACGGTCACGGCCAACATCACCCCGCTGACCACTTTTGCCGTGGCCCGCATCACACCGAACAGCGGCCTGACGCTCGCCAACTACACCGCCTCGCTGCTACACATCGCCGGACAGTTCAGCCTGGGCAGCCTGGCCCTGGCCACGGCGGCTCCCACGGCTGGAGATGCTTACGACAAGGCGCTGATCGGAGTGGACCAGTACCTGCTCAATATGGGCGCCACACTCGGCGCCACCAATGACCCCTACGGCGCCAATCTGCTCAACTGGACCAACCTTGCCACAGCCTCTGCAGACTACAGCACGGCCTACAACCAAGCCAACGGTACGACCGGGGTCAGCTTCAACTTCAACTGAACGTCTCGGCGCCTACAAAAAAGCCAGCGGTCGCTGGCTTTTTTATATCCTGATTCCCATTGGTTCAAATCAGACCACCGCGCCCGCGTTCGGGTCGTTGCGGTCGCTGGGTTTGTTGCCGCCCGGCTTGATCAGGTCCTCGCGCTTCACGCCAAACCACATCGCCAGCGCTGCGGCGACGAACACTGAGCTGTAGATGCTCATCGAAATGCCGATGATCAGCGCCAGGGCGAAGTAATGCAGCGCCGGGCCGCCGAACAAGAACATGGAAAACGCCATCGCAAGTGTGGAGCCGTGGGTGATGACGGTGCGGCTGATGGTGTTGGTAATGGCGCTGTCGATCACCTGCACGGTGGTGTATTTGCGGTAGCGGCGGAAGTTTTCGCGCACCCGGTCAAAGATCACCACCGACTCGTTGACCGAATAACCCAGCACCGCCAGCACCGCCGCCAGCACCGGCAGGGAAAATTCCCACTGGAACAGGGCAAAGAAGCCGAGCACGATGATCACGTCGTGCAGGTTGGCGAGAATGGCCGCCACCGAGAACTTCCACTCGAAACGCACGGCCAGATAGGCGACGATGCCGAAGATCACCAGCGCCAGCGCCTTCAGGCCATCGGTGGCCAGCTCGGAGCCCACCTGCGGGCCGACGAATTCGGTGCGGCGCTGCTGCGCCTGCGGGTCGGCGGCCAGCAGCCCGGCCATGACCTTGGTGCTTTGCTCGGAGCTGGTCTCGCCCTTGTGCAGCGGCAGGCGGATGACCACGTCGTTGGCGTTGCCGTAGGCCTGCACCTGCGCATCGGCGTAGCCGAGCTTGCTCAGGGTGGCGCGGATGCCATCGATGTTCGCCCCTTGGCTGTAGCCGACCTCCATCACCGTGCCGCCGGTGAATTCGATCGACAGATTGAGGCCGCGGGTGATGAGAAAAAACACCGCGGCGGCAAACAGCACCGCGGAGACGACGTTGAACGTCAGCGCATTGCGCATGAACGGGATGTCGCGCTTGATACGGAAAAATTCCATGATGTGCCTTGAATCGGGAGTCTGCGGGAGAGCGCTACGGCTGAGCGATCAATGCACCTTGCGGCGCGGCTTGGTGGTGCGCGGCGTGGGTGCGTCCAGCGGCTTTCCGGCTTTCACGGCGTCACTCGCGGCGCCAGACGACAGCGCACCCGCAGTGGCCTCTGCCGCTTGCGGCTTCCAGATCTGGCCGATGGAGATGCTGTGCAGGCGGCGCTTGCGGCCGTACCAGAGGTTAATGATGCCGCGCGAGAAAAACACCGCTGAGAACATCGAGGTGAGAATGCCCAGCACGTGCACCACGGCAAACCCGCGAATGGCGCCCGAGCCGAAGATCAGCAGCGCTACCCCAGCGATCAGCGTGGTGACGTTGGAGTCGAAGATGGTGGCCCAGGCGCGTTCGTAGCCGTGGAAAATGGCGTTTTGCGGACTGGCGCCGTTGCGCAATTCCTCGCGGATGCGTTCGTTGATCAGCACGTTGGAGTCGATGGCCATGCCGAGCGCCAACGCCATGGCCGCGATGCCTGGCAGGGTGAGCGTGGCCTGCAACATCGACAACACCGCCACCAGCAGCAGCAGGTTGACCGCCAGACCGATGGACGACACCACGCCGAAAAACATGTAGTAGATCGACATGAAGATGACGATGGCGACGAAGCCCCAGGTCACCGAGTGGAAGCCCTGGCTGATGTTCTGCTGGCCCAGGCTGGGGCCGACGGTGCGCTCTTCGATGATGCTCATCGGCGCGGCCAGGGCTCCGGCGCGCAGCAGCAGCGCGGTGTCGTTGGCTTCCTGCACGGTCATGTGGCCGGAGATCTGCACCCGGCCGCCGGCGATTTCGCTGCGGATCACCGGGGCGGTGATGATTTCGCCGCGGCCGCGGTCGAACAGAATCATGGCGGTGCGCTTGCCCACGTTCTCTCGCGTGACTTCCTGGAAGATGCGGGAGCCCTTGGAGTCGAGCGTGAGGAACACGGCGGGCTCGTTGGTCTGCTGGTCGAAGCCGGGCTGGGCGTCGGTGAGGTTGTCGCCGGTCAGCAGCACGTCGCGCTTGACCGCGAGCTTGCCGCCATCGCGGTCGGGAAAGATCTGGTCGCCAGCGGGCAGCGGGCCTTGCCCGGCCACCGCGGCCTGTGCGGCGGCGCTGTCATCGACCATGCGCACTTCGAGTGAGGCGGTGCGACCGAGAATGTCCTTGGCGCGAGCCACGTCCTGAATGCCGGGCAGCTCGACCACCACGCGGTCGCGGCCCTGTTGCTGGATGATGGGCTCGGCCACGCCCAGCTCGTTGATGCGGTTGTGCAGGGTCTGAATATTCTGCTTGATGGCGTAGTCTTCTTCCTGCGACACAGCGGCAGGCGTCAGACTGGCGCTGAGGCTGTTGGGGCCTGCGGGCGCTTGCGGGGCCAGCTGCAAATCGGGATGCTGGCGGGCGATGAGTTCCTTGGCCGCGTTCAGCGCGCTGGCGTCGACAAAATCGCCCTGAAGGGTGTCGCCCACTCGTTCGAGCTTGGTGTAGCGCGCGTCTTTGTCGCGCAGATCGCGGCGCAGTTCTCCGGAAATCGAGTCGAGCTTTTTGTGCACCGCCGCCTGCATGTCCACCTGCAGCAGGAAGTGCACGCCCCCACGCAGATCGAGGCCGAGGTACATGGGATTGGCGTTAAGCGCCGTCAGCCACGCGGGCGAACGCGACAGCAGATTGACCGCAACCACATACTGCGGATCGTCAACATTGGGATTGAGCGCCTTGGCCAGCACATCGCGCGCCTTGATCTGCACGCTGGTGTCGCTGAAGCGGTAGTTGACCGTGGCACCGTTGAAGTCGGCCGAATCGGGCTTGAGCTTGGCGGCGCCCAGAATCTGCTCACCTTTGAGCAGCAGGGCGTTGTCGACCTTGCCGCCGTTGGTGCTTGAAATCTGCACTGAGGGCGATTCGCCGTACAGATTGGGCAGCGCATACACCACGCCAACCACCAGGACGACGACCATGATGAGATATTTCCACCAGGGATAGCGATTCATGACAACAACCTCGTTTCACCCGCCGATACGGCGCGGGTTCAAATAAAAATCCCGCGCAAGCCGGGCCTGCACGGTTGGGGCCACGACGGCGCGGGCCGGTTGGGACGCATGGACGCGCTCAGACGCCGCTCTTGATCGTGCCCTTGGGCAGCACCATGGTTACCGCGCTGCGCTGCACCTGCACCTCGGTGTTGGCCGTGATTTCCAGGCCGATATAGGTTTCGCTCACCTTGGTGATCTTGCCCACGACGCCGCCCGAAGTCACGACTTCGTCGCCCTTGGCCAGCGCGGCCAGCATGGCACGCATTTCCTTTTGCTTCTTCATCTGCGGACGCAGCATGACAAAGTACAGGATGACGAACATCACGATGATGGGCGCCAGGCTCATCAGGGTGGAACCTGCGCTGGGTGCGGGGGCAGCGGCTTGCGCGTGGGCAACGGAAATAAGGTTCATGGGGAAGCTGGAACGGTGGATTTCATCGGCATCCTGGCTCGTGGCCAGGGTCGGTCAACTGCGTATTGTCGCAAAGCTGAGGGCGGGTGCCGCAAATTTCTTCAAAGACCTC
>DZDA01000097.1:3375-9656 GCA_022730375.1 Thiomonas intermedia | reverse complement strand
AGGTCGTCACCCCCGCCAGGATTTCGGTGCGCACATCAGTGCCGTGCGCTTCGAGCTTGAACAAGGTTTGCAGATTCATGAACAGTCTCCTGGGTTTTAACGCCTCGCTCAGGGTGGCGAGGTCGGTAGGCCCGTGCCGCATTGGCGCGGGGTTGAGAGCGCCCCCAGACCTGCCGCATTCGCGTCAGGCCCCCCGAGGGGGACGAGAAAACTTGGGGCGGCCCGGCGTTTTCTCATGAAGGGGTCAGCCCGGCCGGGGGTCGGCGGCCTCACGAATATGCGCACGCAGCCAGCGGTGCGCAGCGTCCAGATGCACGCGTGCGTGCCACAGCAAGTAGTAGGTCAGCGGCGGAAACGGCACCGGGCAGGGCAGGATGTGCACCGGCAAACCGGCGTCCACATAGCGTTGGCAGAAGCGGCGTCCGGTCGTCAGCACCAGCAGGCTGCGCGCCACTAGGCCCGGAATCAGGTTGAAAAAGGCGCAATGCACCGGGACGTTGCGCTGCAGCCCCAGATGGTGCAGATGCTGGTCGATCACGCCTTCGCCCACGGCGCGCAGCGGCGACGGCGCCACATGCTCGGCCTGCAGATACTGCTCCAGATCCAGACCGCGCCGCAGCGCGGGGTGGTCGGCGGCGACCAGACAGACGATTTCATCTTCGATCAGCGGCGCAAGGTGCAGATCCTGCGGCGGCTCCAGCCAGTTGCCCAGCACGGCATCGACATCGCCGGCGGCCAGCGCATGGCGGTAATCCAGCGTGGCTGACAGCGGCAGCACGTCCACCCCGCACAGCGGCGCTTCGCGTTTGAGCGTGGCGATGAGCTGCGGCAGAAAGGCCGGGTCCATATAGTCGGCCGCCGCCAGTCGAAACTGCCGCGTGCTGTGCATCGCATCGAACGGCCTGGCACCGCCGAGCAAGCGCTGCGCTTCCCGCAGGATGCAGGCGCTCGGCTCGATCAGGCTGGCGCCGAAGGCCGTAGGCACCATCGCATTGCCGCTGCGCACCAGCAGCTCATCGCCCGTGATGCCGCGCAGGCGGCGCAGCGCGGCGCTCACGGCGGGTTGGGTCGAGCCCAGGCGCATGGCGGCGCGGGAAACGTTGGATTCGGTCAGCACGGTATGCAGTACCCGGATGAGATGCAGGTCAATAGAGTCCAGCGCATTGTTCATGGTGCAGCCCCTTGCGGCATCAGCCGCTTCGCATGTTTTGTATACAGTTCAGCATATGTCAATCGCGCCGGATCGTGGCCCAATACTTGCAGCATCGTGCTTCACTCTGTTTTTCACCTCTTCACCGCCTGATGGCCCGCAACCTGCCATGAACACCCAACCTATCCGCTTCGTCCATCGCGGCCAGATCACCCAAGTCAGCGGTCTGCCCATCACGACCACCGTGCTGCAGTGGCTGCGCGAGCAGGCGCACCAGTGCGGCGCCAAGGAAGGCTGCGCCGAGGGCGACTGCGGCGCTTGCACCGTGGTCGTGGCGGAGCTGGCCGATGACGCCTCTCAAGGCAGTGCAGCGGTTACCGTGGGATCGTTGCAGCTGCGCCCGATCAACGCCTGCATCCGCTACCTGCCCACACTGCACGGCAAGGCGCTGTTGACCGTTGAAGACCTTCAGCGACTCGCCCCGGGCCGCCCGCTGCACCCGGTGCAGCAGGCCTTGGTCGATTGTCACGGCTCACAGTGCGGCTTCTGCACTCCGGGCTTCGCCATGTCGCTTTACGCGAGCTACGAGCGCCACCAGGCCACGGGCACGCGGCCTACGCGGCAGCAACTCGCCGACGACCTGTCGGGCAATCTGTGCCGCTGCACCGGCTACCGCCCCATTCTCGACGCGGGCCTAGCCATGTTCGAGGCGCCACCCGCCCGGCTCGACCCCGAGCCCCTTGCCGCGCTGCTGCGCCAAATTGTCGACCGCACGCCCGAGCCTTTTGTGCACGCCGCGCCCAACCCCGCCTATCCCGATGCGCAGGGTCAGCCCCGCATCGACCATTTCATCGCGCCACGCACCCTTGAAGCATTTGCCGCCGTCCGGGCCGAACGGCCAGAGGCCAGACTTCTTGCGGGCGCCACCGACATCGGCCTGTGGACCAACAAGCAGTTTCGTGATGTGGGCGATCTGCTCTATCTGGGCGCTGTGCGCGAGTTGCATGCGGTGGAACACGACGGCCCCCTGCTTCGCATTGGCGCGGCCGTGCCGCTGGAAGATGCCTGGGCCACGCTGGTGCAGCACTGGCCCGAGCTGCGCGAGATGGCGCTGCGCTTCGCCGGCCCCCCCGTGCGTCACGCCGGCACCCTGGGCGGCAATGTGGCCAACGGCTCGCCCATCGGCGACAGCGCACCGGTGCTGCTCGCGCTCGACGCCGTGCTGCTGCTGCAGCGCGGGCCGGTGCAGCGACGGCTGCCGCTTGCCGCGTTCTATCTCGACTATATGAAGAACGCCCTGCAGCCCGGCGAGTTTCTGCGCGCCATCGAGTTGCCTCTGCCCACCACGAGCGAAACCAACGAAACCCCGCAGCAGGCGCTACGGCTGCGGGCCTACAAACTCTCCAAGCGCTATGACTGCGACATTTCGGCGGTGAGCTGCGGTCTAGCCCTGCGGCTGGATGCGCAAGGCCACGTCAGCCACGCGCGTCTGGCCTTTGGCGGCATGGCGGCGGTGGTCAAGCGCGCCACGCAGGCCGAAGCTGCCCTGTTGGGCCAGCCGTGGAGTGAAGCCAGCGTGCGCGCGGCCATGCGCGCGCTCGACGCCGACTTCCAGCCCTTGACCGATCTGCGCGCCAGCAGCGCCCATCGGCAGCGCGTGGCGCGCAATCTACTGTGGCGATTCTGGCTGGAAACCCGTCTCGAAGCGCCCCTGCCCGCCAGCCTGACCAGCGTCTGGTCTGGCCTGATGCCCGCGCTGCACACGGTTTGAGGAGCGCACCATGAACAAGCCCCACGACCCCTTGGCCCTATCGCCCGCCATTCAGAACTTTGCCCGCCAGGACAACACGCCGTGGAGCGAAGCCGAATGGCCCGCCCTGCGCGAGGGCGCCCGCGTCGGCGTCAGCCCGCCGCACGAATCCGCGCACCTGCACGTCAGCGGTCAGGCCACCTATACCGATGACGCGCCAGAGCTGCAGGGCACGCTGCACGCGGCGCTGGGGCTTTCTCCCCTGGCACACGGCAAGCTGCTGGGCATCGACCTCGTCCGCCTGCGCGCCCAGCCCGGCGTGGTGGCCGTGTTCACCGCAGCCGACATTCCGGCGACGAACGACTGCGGCCCCGTGGTGCATGACGATCCCATTCTGGCCGACGGCACGCTGCGCTTCGTCGGTCAGCCGGTCTTCCTGGTCGTGGCCACCACGCAGACCCTCGCACGGCGTGCTGCCGCGCTGGCACGCGAGGTGATCCTGGCCGAAGCCCTGCCTGCGGTGCTCACCGCCCGCGAAGCCCATGCCCAGGGCCAGTATGTGCTGCCCCCCATGCACCTGAGGCGCGAGACGGCGCCCGGCGAACTCGAACGGGCGATGGCCGCCGCTCCGCATCGACTGCAAGGCAGCCTGAGCGTGGGCGGACAGGAGCAGTTCTACCTCGAAGGCCAGGTGGCCTATGCCATGCCCACCGAGGATGCGGGCATGCGCGTGCTCTGCTCCACCCAACACCCCAGCGAGATGCAGCATGTCGTCGCCCACATGCTGGGTTGGATGCAGCATCAGGTGCAGGTGGAATGCCGACGCATGGGCGGCGGCTTCGGCGGCAAGGAATCGCAGTCGGCGCAGTTTGCCTGCTGCGCGGCGCTGGCTGCCCATCTGCTGCAAAGGCCGGTGAAGCTCAGGCTCGACCGCGACGACGACTTCCTCATCACCGGCCGACGCCACGGCTTCGAGTACGACTACGCCGTGGGCTTCGATGACGACGGCCGCATCCTCGCCTACGAGTTGACTCTCATCGGCAATGCCGGGCATTCCGCCGATCTCTCCGGCGCGGTGCTCACCCGGGCCATCTGCCATGTGGACAACGCCTACTGGCTGCCCAATGTCGCCATCCACGGTTTCGTCGCCAAGACCAACACCCAGAGCAACACGGCCTTTCGGGGCTTCGGCGGGCCGCAAGGCGCCCTCGTCACCGAGTTCGTGCTCGATTCCATCGCCCGCAAACTGGGGCATGACGCGTTGCAGGTACGCCGGGCCAACTTCTATGGCATCGGCCAAAACAACCACACGCCCTACGGCCAGGGCGTGACCGACAACGTCATCACTCCACTGGTGGACCAGCTCGTGCAGAGCGCCGACTACGCCGCGCGCCGCGCAGCCGTCGCCCGCTTCAACGCCCATAGCCCGGTGCTGAAGAAGGGGCTGGCGCTCACACCGGTCAAATTCGGCATCTCGTTCAATGTCGTGCATCTGAACCAGGCAGGGGCGCTCGTGCACATCTACACCGATGGCAGCGTGCTGGTGAACCACGGCGGCACCGAAATGGGGCAAGGGCTGAACACCAAGGTGGCGCAAGTCGTGGCCGAGGAACTGGGGCTGGATTTCGCCGCCGTGCGCTGCACCGCCACCGATACCCACAAGGTGGCCAACACCTCGGCCACCGCCGCCTCCACCGGGGCCGACCTCAACGGCATGGCCGCACTCGACGCCGCCCGCACCCTGCGCCAGCGCCTCGCGGCCTTCGCCGCCGAACGGCACGGTGGCCGCACCGAGTCGGTGCGCTTCCGCGGCGGCATGGTGCACGCGGGCAGCGCCACCCTGCCCTTTGCCGCCCTGGTGCAGCAGGCCTATCTCGCCCGGGTGCAGTTGTGGAGCGACGGCTTCTACACCACGCCCGACCTGCATTGGGATGCCAACACCCTCACCGGCCACCCGTTCTACTACTTCGCCTACGGCGCGGCGGTGAGCGAGGTGCTGGTGGACACGCTGACCGGCGAATGGCGCCTGCTGCGCGCCGATCTGCTGCACGACGCCGGCAAATCGCTCAACCCGGCCATCGACATCGGGCAGGTGGAAGGCGCGTTCATTCAGGGCATGGGCTGGCTCACCATGGAAGAACTGGTGTGGCACCCGCAAACCGGTCTGCTGCTCACCCATGCCCCCAGCACCTACAAAATTCCCACCGCCAACGATAGCCCGCCTTCGTTCCGCACCGCGCTGTTTGACAACCCCAACGCCCAGCCGACCATCCATCGCTCCAAGGCCGTCGGCGAGCCGCCTTTGCTGTTGCCCTTCTCGGTGCTGCTGGCGATACGCGATGCCATCTCTGCGGTCGGCGAACACCGCATCGACCCGCCCCTGCGCGCCCCGGCCACGCCCGAAGCCATACTCGACGCCATCGAGGCGGTGCGCATCCAGCAGAGTTCGACAGCGCCATGAAACGCGAACCTGCACCGCTCAACCTGCTTGATGGCGAACTCGCGCAAGCGCCGTGGGTGTGCGTCACCCTCAGCCGGGTGCGCGGCTCCGCGCCGCGCGAACAGGGTGCCTGCATGCTGGTTGGGGCCACGCAAACCCGCGGCAGCATCGGCGGCGGACATCTGGAATACAAGGCCATCGCCACCGCGCGGCAACTGCGCGCGCGATGGGCCGCCGGGGCGGCGTCCGAACCTTACCTGGAAAGCCACGCTCTCGGCCCCGCGCTCGGGCAATGCTGCGGCGGCCATGTCGAGCTTCGCTACGAGATCGCGGCCAGCGGCGCACTTCCCGTTCCCGACCCGCTGTTTCATCTTCAGCTTTTCGGCGCGGGCCATGTCGGCCGGGCGCTGGTGCGCGCTCTGCGTCCTCTGCCTTGCCGCATCGACTGGATTGACGAGCGCGAGCAGGAGTTCCCGCTAGAGGCCTTCGCGCCCGAAGTCGGCGGCGAGTGGCCTTCCTCGCTGCACGCACTCGCGGTGGACGCCCCGGAAGCCGAAATCGCCACTGCGCCGCCCGGCGCTTTCTATCTGGTGATGACCCACAGCCACGACCTCGACTTCCGCCTGGGCGAAACCATTCTGCGGCGCGCCGACATCGGCTGGTTCGGCCTGATCGGCTCCGCCACCAAACGCGCCCGTTTTCTGCGGCGATGGCGCGAACGCGGCGTCCCCGACTCGGCGCTGGAGCGGCTGGTCTGCCCGGTGGGCATCCCCGGCATTCCGGGCAAGGCGCCCGAAGTGATCGCCGTCTCGGTGGCGGCGCAGTTGCTTCAGGTTGCTGGACAGGGCAATGGACAGGCAGGCTGAACAGGCCCCAGCCCGTCCCTCGTCAATCGTCCAACAAATTTGCGTCGCGCACCGCGCCCTTGTCGGCGCTGGTCA
>DZDA01000097.1:0-3275 GCA_022730375.1 Thiomonas intermedia | reverse complement strand
CGTCAATCGTCCAACAAATTTGCGTCGCGCACCGCGCCCTTGTCGGCGCTGGTCACCAGCTTGGCGTAGGCCTTGAGCGCCTGGCTCACCTTGCGGGCACGCGGCGCTGCGGCCTTCCAGCCGCGGGCGTCCTGTTCGGTGCGGCGGCGCGCCAGTTCGTCGTCGCTCACATCCACGCGCACCACGCGGTTCGGAATGTCGATGACGATACGGTCGCCCGTCTGCACCAAGCCGATGGCGCCGCCCTCGGCCGCTTCGGGCGATACATGGCCGAGCGACAGCCCCGCCGTTCCGCCCGAGAAGCGGCCGTCGGTGATGAGAGCGCAGACCTTGCCCAGCCCCTTCGATTTCAGATAGCTCGTCGGGTAGAGCATTTCCTGCATGCCGGGGCCGCCGCGCGGGCCTTCGTAGCGGATGACCACCACATCGCCCGGCTTGATCTGATCGCCCAGAATCGCCTCAACCGCCGCGTCCTGGCTTTCCAGCACCACGGCAGGGCCGGAGAAGGAGAGAATGCTCTTGTCCACCCCGGCGGTCTTGACGATGCAGCCGCGTTCGGCCAGATTGCCGAACAGAATCGCCAGCCCGCCGTCGGTGCTGTAGGCGTGTGCCAGATTGCGGATGCAGCCTTCGGCGCGGTCGGTGTCCAGCGCGTCGTAACGGCAGCTCTGCGAAAACGCCTTCGTGCTGCGCACCCCGGCCGGGCCCGCGCGGTAAAAGGTTTGCACCTCGTCGCCGGGCTGGCGCGCCACGTCCCAGGTGTCGAGCGCGGCAGCCAGCGAGGGCGCGTGCACCGTCGGCACGCGAGTGTCAAGCAGCTTGGCGCGGTCGAGCTCACCCAGAATGGACATCACGCCCCCGGCGCGGTGCACATCTTCGAGGTGGTAGTGGCTCGACGGCGCCACCTTGCACAGCGTGGGCACCTTGCGCGACAGGCGGTCGATGTCGCTCACGCCGAAATCGACGCCGCCTTCCTGCGCGGCCGCCAGCAGGTGCAGCACCGTGTTGGTTGAACCGCCCATGGCGATGTCCAGCGACATCGCGTTCTCGAACGCCGCCTTGCAGGCGATGCGGCGCGGCAGCACGTTGTCGTCGTTGCCTTCGTAATAACGGCGGGCCAGATCGACGATGGTGCGCCCGGCACGGCGGAACAGTTGCTCGCGATCAGTATGCGTGGCCACCAGCGAGCCATTGCCCGGCAGCGACAAGCCCAGCGCCTCGGTCAGACAGTTCATCGAGTTCGCAGTGAACATGCCCGAGCACGAGCCGCAGGTCGGGCAGGCCGAGCGCTCGATGGCCTGCACGTCGTCGTCAGACACCTTGTCGTCGGCCGCGGCCACCATGGCGTCGATCAGGTCGAGCGAAATCACCTTGCCGGCCAGCCGCGTCTTGCCGGCCTCCATCGGCCCGCCCGACACGAAAACCACCGGAATGTTCAGCCGCAACGCGGCCATCAGCATGCCGGGGGTGATTTTGTCGCAGTTGGAAATGCACACCAGCGCGTCGGCCGTGTGCGCGTTGCACATGTACTCCACGCTGTCGGCAATGATGTCGCGCGACGGCAGGCTGTAGAGCATGCCGTCATGCCCCATGGCGATGCCGTCATCCACCGCAATGGTGTTGAATTCCTTGCCCACCCCGCCCGCGCGCTCGATTTCCTCGATGACGAGCTGCCCTAGGTTCTGCAGATGCACATGGCCGGGCACGAACTGCGTGAACGAATTGGCCACTGCGATGATGGGTTTGCCGAAATCGCCGTCCTGCATGCCGGTGGCGCGCCACAGTGCGCGGGCGCCCGCCATATTGCGGCCAGAAGTGCTGGTACGGGAACGGTAGGCGGGCATGGGGCGGTTCTCCTGCTGGGAAATGATGGACAAAGAAGCAGATTGTCCGATCCCTCAGCTATATTGAACAATACATTTTTGATGGCGGCGCTATACGCCAAACGAATCATGGAACTGCGGCAGCTCCGGTACTTTGTCACCATTGCGGAACAAGGCAGCTTCTCGCGCGCGGCCGAGCGCCTGCACATCTCGCAGCCACCGCTGTCCACCCAGATCAAGGCGCTCGAAGACGAAATCGGCGCCCGATTGCTTGAGCGCAGCAACCGCGGCGTAGCGCTCACCGCTGCGGGCGCCGCCTTCTTTGAAGACATCCGCTCCGTCCTCACCCAGCTCGAACACGCCGTCGAGCGCGCGCGCCAGAGCGAGCGCGGCGATGCGGGCACCCTGTCCATCGGCTTCGTCTCCATCGCCGACTTCGGCATCCTGCCGCCCACCCTCAAGAGCTTTCGCGCGCGGTATCCGCAGGTGGACGTGCAGTTGCACGAACTCACCACCGACGCCCAGATCCGCGAGCTTCGCGCCGCCGAACTCGATCTGAGCATCGGCCTGGCCCCGGTGGACGAGCCCGGACTGACCTTCACCCCCCTGCTGCAAGAGCCCCTGATGCTCGCCGCCCCGACCGCCCACCCCGTCCTGCAAGAAGGCAGCAGCGCCGTCGATCTCCGCGCCCTTGCCAAAGAGCCCTTCATCGTGCCGCCCCGCAACATCGGCCCCGGCCTCTACGACCTCACCCTCAGCCTGTGTCAGGCCGCAGGGTTCGCGCCCCGCATCACCCAGCACGCGCGGCAGATGCAAACCGTCATTGGCTTGGTTTCCTGCGGCATGGGAGTGGCGCTCGTGCCCGCTTCACTGCGCCACCTCGAACGCCCCGGCGTGCAGTACCGCCCCCTGCAAGGCAAGCCCGCCACCATCGAACTCGGCATCCTGCAACCCGCGCAGACCAACAACCCCCTACGGGACAACTTCATTCAGGCATTACAAGAAGCGGCGCAAGGTCTGGCGCACGCGTAGGCCACTGCGGCCATTGACCGAGACTGAATTCAAGCCTAAATTCAGACCGCATTCACCCCGGAGGCCCTATGCAATCCGTCAGTAATATCAAATCCATCTCCTACCTCAAAAGCCACGCTGCCCAGATATCCGAAGATCTGGAATTGAACGGCGCCCCCTATGTCATCACCCAAAATGGCGAAGCCAGCATGGTGATTGAACATGTCAAACAATTTCAGGAAAAAGAAGCGCTCATTTCCGCTCTCAAAATCATCGCGCTCGGCGAAAAAGACCGGCAACAAGGCAAAGGGTTTTCAATCGAGGAATCGCGTGCCCAATTAAAGGCCGCCCGCCAGAGCCGAAAATAATGGCCACCATCATCCTTCCCGACGCGCAGGAAGATCTGCTTTCGCTGCAAGACTACATGCTCGACAAATGGGG
>DZDA01000096.1 GCA_022730375.1 Thiomonas intermedia | reverse complement strand
TTAATCGTTACATAAACCACCGTTTTTGAGAAGTGAAACAATCGAGAAGGCCCAGTGTCGTTTTCAGAAGGCGACTGCACCAGTTCACTGGGCTGGCCGCCGTGTGTGCATAGAACTTCTGACCGGGAACGGTCAGAAGTTCTATGCACGAAGCGCCGCGAGAGATCGGAATTGCTCAGAACTCTTGTGCACGGCGCGACAAAGCCGGAACCGCCGAAAATTCCGGCGATCAACCGGCAAGCTGCTTGATGCGCTCGGCCAGGCGGCCGAAAGCCTCGTTCACGTATTCCAGCACCTTGGGTTCTGCGCCCTGCGTGCGCAGCGAGTCTTTGAAGGCTTCCAGGTCGGACAGCCATTGCCGATGCAGGCGGCCCAGCTCGTCGAGCTGAGGCCGGAAGTCTTGGAGACTGCCGCTCGCACGAAACGCCTGGTAGCCACGCTCAAGCGTGGCCGCCGTGGTCAGCAGTTGCGCGCCCATTTGCTTGTGCTGTTCGGAGAACTCGGCCATGCCGTCATAGGGCCGCGAAGCCTTGCGGCGCTCGGCTTCGGATGCCTCTTCCATGATGCGGGCGTAGCGGTAGAACCCTGGGAACTCGCGGGACAGCGCCATGAGCTGCTGATCGGATGTGCCGACCCAAATCCTGTGCAGGTCAGGCCCGTACCCCATCATGCGATTGATGATGGCATGGGCCTCGCTGACACCCTGGGCGGCAAGCTGCTGCATGTGTTGGTCGATCTTCGCGGCCAGTCGGCGGAATTCGTTCATGCTCATGTCCGTCACAAAAGGCGCGTTGATTGCCCTTGCGCCGTGAGAAGTGCCACCGCCTTCTTATCGAAGGAAACGAAGGTTTCCCCGCCAAGCCAGTTGCCTTCGTAGGCAATGACGCCATCGGCAAAGTCTCCGCCCGCGTCGAGCACCAGCAAGCCAGCCTCCACGGCAGGCCGGTTCACTTCCACATTCGCGGCGGCCAGTAGTGCCCGGATCGCGCTGGCCGCGTCGGCTTGCTGGAAGCCGTAGACACGTAGCAGCACCCAAACAAATTCGCATAGGCACGGCAGCGCGACCGCGATCAACTCGGCGTCGGTCAAGACTGCGGCGGCAACGTCCGCTTGTGCGGGATCGTCACGCACAACCGCACGCACAAGGACGTTGGTATCGACTGCGACCTTCATTGCTTACCTGCCCAGCCTTGCGCCGCCGCCTCGTTGATTTCTTCGATGGTGGCAACCTTCTGCGTCTTGCCCGCGAGCAGGCCGACAAAGCTGGCTATCGTCCCTGCGGGCCGTGCCGCCTTGAGCACGCCCCGACCGTCTGGCAACAAGTCCAGCTCGATCTTGTCGCCTGGCCTGATGCCGAGGTGTTGCAGTACGTCCTTCCGAAACGTCACTTGTCCCCGTGCGGTAACGGTCAATGTGGTCATGGTGGTTTGCCCTCGCAATCAAGGTTGATGCTTCACATAGTAATGCAAAAATGCCTTACCGTCAATGTCCGTCAAACGATCATTAGTCGGCCATGCCGGACACTGTCCAGCAAAGTTATTGCACAACGGGTTGTCGGACATTAAGATAGGCGGACGGAATGACGGACAAGAGAGGCGGCAAATGGCACTGATCGGCTATGCGCGGGTATCGACGGCGGAACAGGACACCGCCTTGCAGACGGATGCGCTACGCAAGGCAGGCTGCGAGCGCGTTTTCGAGGACACGGCTTCCGGGGCCAAGGCCGACCGCCCCGGCTTGGCTGATGCGCTGGCCTACCTGCGCGACGGCGACGTGCTGGCCGTCTGGCGGCTGGATCGGCTCGGGCGCTCTATGCCGCACCTAATCGAAACGATAGGCGCGCTGGAAGCGCGAGGCGTCGGCTTCCGTTCTCTGACGGAAGCCATCGACACCACCACGCCAGGCGGGCGGCTCATCTTCCACGTGTTCGGCGCGCTGGGCCAGTTCGAGCGCGACTTGATCCGCGAGCGCACCAAGGCCGGGTTGACTGCCGCCGCCGCTCGTGGGAGGAAGGGCGGGCGAAAGCCGGTTGTCACCGCCGACAAGTTGCAGCGAGCGCGGGAGCACATCGCCAACGGGCTTAATGTCCGAGAGGCCGCTACACGGCTCAAGGTGAGCAAGACGGCCCTGTACACCGCGCTGCAATCCACCAGTGCAGCCGACTCCTGATATTCCGTGCAGTCGTCTTCTGAAAATGACACCGCTGGCGATGCTTGAAGTAGTCGGTCATCAGGCTGCCGATGCCGCAGCGCAGGCGCTTAGCCTGTCCCGGCGGCAGGTGTATGTCCTGATCCGCCGCGCCAGGCAGGGCAGCGGCCTTGTGACAGACCTCGCACCCGGTCAATCCGGTGGCGGCAAAGGCAGGGGCCGTTTGCCGGAGTCTGTTGAGCGCATCATCCGCGAGCTGCTGCAAAAGCGCTTCCTGACCAAGCAGAAACGCAGCCTGGCGGCGTTTCACCGCGAAGTTGCGCTGGCATGCAAAACGCACAAACTGCGGGCGCCGGCGCGCAACACCGTGGCGCTACGGATCGCCGCCCTTGATCCACTCAAAACCGCTCGCCGCCGGGAAGGACAAGATGCCTCCCGCGACCTGCAAGGTGTTGGCGGCGTCCCGCCGGCAGTCACATTGCCGCTGGAACAGATACAGATCGACCACACGGTCATCGACCTGATCGTGGTGGACGAGCGCGACCGGCAACCAATTGGCCGCCCGTATCTGACCATCGCCATCGACGTGTTCACCCGCTGCGTACTCGGCATGGTTATCACGCTGGAAGCGCCGTCCGCCGTTTCGGTCGGCCTGTGCCTTGTACATGTTGCCTGCGACAAGCGTCCCTGGCTGGAAGGGCTGAATGTCGAGATGGACTGGCCAATGAGCGGCAAGCCCAGGCTGCTCTACCTGGACAACGCAGCCGAGTTCAAAAGCGAGGCCCTGCGCCGTGGCTGCGAGCAGCATGGCATCCAATTGGACTATCGTCCGCCCGGGCAGCCCCATTACGGCGGCATCGTGGAACGGATCATCGGCACGGCGATGCAGATGATCCACGATGAATTGCCGGGGACGACCTTCTCCAACCCTGACCAGCGCGGGGATTACGATTCCGAAAACAAGGCCGCCCTGACGCTGCGTGACCTGGAGCGCTGGCTTGCATTGGCAGTGGGCACCTATCACGGCTCGGTGCACAACGGCCTGCTTCAGCCGCCGGCGGCGCGCTGGTCCGAGGCCGTGACGCGTGTCGGCGTCCCGGCCGTCGTCACCCGTGCCACGGCTTTCCTGGTCGATTTCCTGCCCATCATCCGCCGCACCCTGACACGCACCGGATTCGTCATCGACCACATCCACTATTACGCCGATACGCTCAAGCCGTGGATTGCGCGGCGCGACCGCTGGCCTGCCTTCCTGATCCGGCGCGATCCGCGCGACATCAGCCGCATCTGGGTGCTGGAACCGGAAGGTCAGCACTATCTGGAAATCCCGTACCGTACCTTGTCGCACCCGGCTGTCACCCTGTGGGAACAACGGCAGGCGCTGGCGAAATTGCGGCAACAGGGGCGCGAACAAGTGGATGAATCAGCACTGTTCCGCATGATCGGGCAGATGCGCGAGATCGTGACCACCGCGCAGAAAGCCACGCGCAAGGCGCGGCGTGATGCGGATCGACGGCAGCACCTCAAAGCGTCGGTTCCGCCGGACAAGCCGACTCCGCCAGAAACGGACGTTGCTGATCCGCAGGCAGACAACCTGCCACCGGCCAAGCCGTTCGACCAGATTGAGGAGTGGTAGCCGTGGACGAATATCCGATCATCGATCTATCCCACCTGCTGCCGACGGCGCAGGGGCTGGCCCGGCTGCCGGCGGACGAGCGCATCCAGCGCCTTCGCGCCGACCGCTGGATCGGCTATCCGCGCGCGGTCGAAGCGTTAAACCGGCTGGAAACCCTGTATGCGTGGCCCAACAAGCAGCGCATGCCCAACCTGCTGCTGGTTGGCCCAACCAACAACGGCAAGTCGATGATCGTCGAGAAGTTCCGGCGCACGCATCCGGCCAGCGCCGACGCCGACCAGGAGCACATCCCGGTACTGGTCGTTCAGATGCCATCCGAACCGTCGGTAATCCGGTTTTACGTCGCGCTGCTCGCCGCGATGGGCGCGCCATTGCGCCCGCGTCCACGGCTACCGGAAATGGAGCAACTGGCACTGGCGCTGCTGCGCAAGGTCGGCGTGCGCCTGCTGGTGATCGACGAGTTACACAATGTCCTGGCCGGCAACAGCGTCAACCGCCGTGAATTCCTCAACCTGCTGCGCTTCCTCGGCAACGAACTACGCATCCCGCTGGTCGGCGTCGGCACGCGCGACGCCTACCTGGCCATCCGCTCGGACGACCAGTTGGAAAATCGGTTCGAGCCGATGATGCTGCCGGTGTGGGAGGCCAACGACGATTGCTGCTCACTGCTCGCCAGCTTCGCCGCTTCGCTTCCACTGCGGCGACCCTCGTCGATTGCCACGCTGGACATGGCCCGCTACCTGCTCACGCGCAGCGAGGGCACCATCGGTGAACTGGCGCACTTGCTGATGGCGGCGGCCATCGTCGCCGTGGAGAGCGGTGAGGAAGCGATCAACCACCGCACGCTCAGCATGGCCGATTACACCGGTCCCAGCGAGCGGCGTCGGCAGTTCGAGCGGGAACTGATGTGAAGCCAGCTCCACGCTGGCCGCTGCATCCGGCTCCCAAGGAAGGCGAAGCCTTATCCTCGTGGCTCAATCGTGTCGCCGTCTGCTACCAGATGGATATGTTTGACCTGTTGGAACACGACCTTGGGCATGACCAGATCGATGACCTCGACACCGCACCGCCGCTTTCGCTGCTGACGGCACTCTCCCGGCGAAGCGGCATCGAGCTGGACCAACTGCGCTGCATGAGTTTTGCCGGCTGGGTGCCATGGCTGCTGGATAGCCTCGACGACCGGGTTCCGTCCGCCCTGGAAACCTATGCGTTCCAGTTCTCGGTAATGCTGCCAAAACGCAACCGCAAGACGAGATCGGTCACGAGCTGGCGCGCGTGGCTGCCCAGTCAGCCAATCCGTCGGGCCTGCCCACTCTGCCTGAATGATTCAGCGAACCAGGCGGTACTGCTCGTGTGGAAGCTACCCCTGATGCTGAGCTGTCCGCTGCATGGCTGCTGGCTGGAATCCTATTGGGGCCTGCCAGGGCGTGTGCTTGGCTGGGAGAAGGCCGACGCTGCCCCGCGCATGGCCAGTGACGCGATTGCGGCGATGGACCGGCGCACCTGGCAAGCACTGACAGCAGGATACGTCGAGTTGCCGCGCCGGCCCGTCCATGCCGGCTTGTGGTTCCGGCTGCTGCGTACACTGCTGGATGAGCTGAATACCCCGCTCTCGCATTGCGGGACTTGCGCTGGCAGTATCCGCTATGTCTGGGAGCGCTGCGGCTATCCGCTGCGCGCCGGGCAAAGTCTGTGGCATCCCTACGAGATTCTGGACTCAGCGGTGCAGTTGCAGATATTGGAGGCAGCGGCAACCGCCATCGACCTGATCGAATCGAAGGTGTTGAGTCCACGCGGAGAACTGGCAACGCTGTTCCTGTCAGAGCCACAAACTGAGTTCACCAACGGCCTGCCAGCGGTTGAGCGGAAGAAGGAACCCGTCAACTATTGGCAACAAGCCCTCAAAGCAATCAACGATGCCATTATCGAGGCGCGGCACGACTCCGAGATAGCCCGCTCGTTATTCGCGATGGCATCCTTTGGACAGCGTGACCCTGAATCCCTGGAGCGTTTGCGCGTCACCTTTACCAAGGAGGGCATTCCCCCTGAATTTCTGTCACATTATGAGCCAGACGGACCCTTTACATGCCGTAGACTAAATGACGGGTTAAGTGACAAATTTTGACGGCGAGAGTTTTCCATTCCATACTGTCACATAATCGAACGTATAGGTGACAGGTGAAAGAATGTTGATCGGCTACACGCGGGTGTCTAAAGCGGATGGTTCCCAGACAACGGACTTGCAACGTGATGCGCTGGTTGCCGGCGGCGTCGATCCGGCGCATTTGTATGAAGACCAGGCATCCGGCAAGCGCGAGGACCGCCCCGGCTTGGCGAGCTGCCTGAAATCGCTACGACCGGGAGATACGCTAGTTGTGTGGAAACTGGACCGGCTTGGGCGCGATTTACGCCATCTGATCAACACCGTCCACGACCTGACCGGGCGCGGCATCGGCCTCAAGGTGCTGACCGGCCATGGCGCGGCTATCGACACCACGACTGCCGCTGGCAAGCTGGTCTTCGGCATCTTCGCCGCGCTTGCTGAATTTGAGCGTGAACTAATCTCGGAGCGCACGATGGCGGGCTTGGCGTCGGCGCGAACACGAGGAAGGAGCGGCGGCCGACCGTTCAAGATGACTGCTGCGAAACTGCGCCTGGCCATGGCGGCAATGGGGCAGCCAGAGACCATAGTCAGCAAGCTGTGTGAGGAACTCAGCGTCACCCGACAAACCTTGTACCGGCACGTATCACCAAAAGGCGAAATACGTCCGGATGGCGTGAAGTTGCTTTCACGAGGCTTATCTTAACTGGGAGTCGAATGGCCCAGCGGTCACCTTTGCGACTGTCACCTGTAATAGATTCCAACCGTAGATTGAAGATAGCCCATTCTTTTAAAGACGCACATCCAGAGGCAGTCAAGCGGTGGTCATGAACACATTGAACAACAGGTTCAACAGTTGCACGGCAGAGTCATCAGGTGACGCAGGCCGCTCGGTGGGATGGCAGAAGGACGTGTCATAAAGCGTTGGCAGCTATGGAACTCATTGCGAGTGATGCTGGTTCAAGGCGGCACAGGCTTTGCGGACGGTGTCTGCGAGAACGCCCTGCAGGGGGTGCGGAGCTGCGATGTCCGGAAGAAGCATATTCACCTGGTAACCGATGGCAACGGTAAGCGGCCGCACTACTAGGTCCGGTCCGCTGAGTTCCAGTGCGGTGAGCGGGTTTACGATGGCAACGCCCAGGCCCTGACGCACCATGGCGCAGACGGCCACTGCGCTCGTGGTTTCAAGCAGGGTTGCGCGATGTACTTTAGCGTCCTCGAACATCGCATCAATGGCGGTTCGATACGGGTCGCCAACCGCGAGACTGATGAAGCGCTCGCCTGTAAAGTCGCGTGGTTGCAGTCGCGCCTTGCGGCACAGGCTGTGATCACGTGGCAAAACAGCCACTTCATTGACTTTCAGCAGGGGCTGCAAGGCAACTCCAGCAGGTGCCTCTTGGGTTTCACTCAGTCCCAGGTCAAAACGCTGTTCACTCATGGCTTGCTCCAGCCAGGGCGACTCTAAGGGATGCACGCTGACTCCTAGTTCAGGATGTGCATGTGAGAGATATACCAGTGCGCGGGGTATCAAGGCATGGGCCAATGCCGGCAAACACGCAATGCGCAAGCGACCTGTCGCTTGCGTGCGCAATTCGCTGGCGCGCGCTGCGATCTGTTCCAAGCCTATAAACGAGCGTTCTACTTCCTGCATCAGCGCAAGTGCCCGCACGGTAGGTCGTAATCGGCCCCGCACCCGGTCAAAAAGGTTAAACCCCAGTAACTGCTCCAGACGACCCAGCTCGCGACTCAAAGTGGGCTGGCTTGACGCGCACGCGTCAGCTGCACGCCCCAAGTTGCCGTGCAGCATGATGGCGCGAAAAATCGTCAGCTGGCGATGAGTTAAATTCATATCAATATTGAATAGCCGCATAACAAGAATAGCATTGATTGAATTAACTATGAAGGGGATCATCCACCCATGAACCCTTTTACTCCCGCTACCATCGCTCCTTTGGCCCAGCAGTTCGGTACCCCGCTGTGGATCTATGATGCCGACACCATTACGCGCCAGATTGCCGCTCTGCGGTTGTTTGACGTAGTGCGTTTCGCTCAGAAAGCCAACTCCAATACACACATCCTTCGCCTCATGAAGCGACAGGGCGCAGTGGTGGACTCGGTGTCTTTGGGTGAAATCGAACGCGCGTTGGCTGGTGGTTTTACGCCGGGCTTGCACAACGGGCACGCAGACATCGTGTTCACGGCCGATCTGCTGGACCGCGCTACGCTTGCGCGCGTGGTGGAACTCAATATTCCCGTGAACTGCGGCTCCATGGACATGCTGGACCAATTGGGTGCGGTCAACCCGGGGCACCCGGTGTGGCTACGCATCAACCCAGGTTTCGGGCATGGCCATTCCAAGAAAACAAATACCGGTGGCGAGCATAGCAAGCATGGCATTTGGCATGGCGACCTAGTTCGCGCCTGCGAAAAGATCAAGTCCAACGGCCTGGCCTTGCAGGGCCTGCACATGCACATCGGCTCAGGCGTGGACTACGCGCACTTGCAGGAAGTGTGCGGTGCCATGCTGAAGCTGGTAGAGGTAGTGAATGCGCAGGGTTTGGACCTGCACGCTATCTCCGCGGGCGGCGGTCTGTCCGTTCCCTACAAGGCAGGTGAACCCACGATTGATACGGCGCACTACTTTTCATTATGGGATGCAGTGCGCCATGCCGTGGAACAACTGCTGGAGCACCCAGTGAAACTGGAAATAGAACCGGGCCGCTATTTAATGGCCGAGTCCGGCGTGCTGGTCACCGAGGTACGCGCCACGAAGCAACAGGGCGCCAACCATTTTGTGATGGTGGACGCCGGCTTCAGTGATCTGGTTCGCCCGGCCCTATACGGCGCCTACCACGGCATGGAGTTGATCCACTCTGACGGCACAGCGGTGAATGGCCTGCAGTTTGACACGGTGGTTGCCGGACCTCTGTGCGAGTCGGGAGATGTGTTTACGCAGGGAGACGGTGGCGTGGTGTTGCACCGGTCCTTGCCGCAGGCGCAGGTGGGAGATCTGCTGGTGTTGCACGACACCGGTGCGTATGGCGCCTCCATGTCATCGAACTACAACGCGCGCCCGCTGATTGCCGAAGTGCTGATGAAAAATGGTGAGCCCCGGCTTATTCGACGAAGGCAGACGGTGGCTGAGCTGCTCGCGCTGGAGGCGGTGTAAGGCAGCACACAATGGCCTTGGCAACGTAACCTGAGGCGGCGGTAGAACGTTTTGACTGATTGCGACATGGTTCTGGCGCCACCAGTGCGAACCACACACAACCTGCTCTACTCCTTGCACACACTGCGCTAGTCCCGGTGCGGCGCAGGTAGATAATGCCACCCCTCACGTTGGCGCCGTGGCTTTCATCCACCGGTCCGGCTCCAGCCCGAACGGGCATACGCAATTCAAATGTGGGTCGATGGAGTTACGGACAACCACAAGACTTCCAGCTACCTGCACATCAACGCTCCAAGTGGAGTGCCGGCGCCGAAATGGGACTTCGTCTACAGTCCCAACGTCCCCATGACATCGTCTCCATTGCAGAGAAGCTAAAGGCCGGTAGTGTTGCCATTCGAGTCGGCTTCTGGCTGGATAACGAGGTAGTTGTGTTCTCAGGCGAGAAGCCGGCCGACCAGAAACAGATCGAGATGTTTGAGCGATGTATCACCGAGAATCACATTTTTGATACATCGCGAATTAGAACAGCCCCACCATCGTAAGGCTCCCGTCGTCAAAAGTCGGCGATTTGACTCGCGTTGTCAGAGCAACGCGACAGCCTCCTAAGGCATCAAGCCTGCCACAAGCATACGATTTTCAGGCCAGCATGGAACGCTTTCGTGGCGTCAGTGCAATCGCCTTCTGACATTCGGTGCAGTTGCCTTTTGAAAATGACATGGTGCCCGCCTGGTGCAGTGCCGGGTGAGTTTCGAGAAGGCGCTATCGGCCCAT
>DZDA01000095.1 GCA_022730375.1 Thiomonas intermedia | reverse complement strand
CCACCTCTCGTGGACAACTGGCCGAAACAGTGCCATTTAAGCCAAAAATAGGGACACCTGTTCGGGCTCTGCGGGGAATCGAACTACCCTCCAGCCTGCTCCCTGACGACTTCGTACCAGCGCGGGGTGCGCACTGGCACCTGAGGGTGAGAGTCTGTTTGTGCTGTGGTTGAAAGTGGTTCCGGCGCGATGCCCGGCACGCTGTTCGCCATTTCCCACTGCAAAATGGCTTCCATCGAGAAGCGGAGGTTGCCGACCAGCATCAAATGGGGGATGCGCTTTCGCTCACGTTCGGCGCAATCTCTGAATAGATAGATTGGCAACCCAGTGGCGGCGGCGACTTCCTTGGCGCTGACGTAGTGAACTGCCGGATCAGGTTGGGCGTCCTGCTCGGCGGGGGCGGCTGAGACCTTGGGTGGGTGCGTCACGATGCGGGGAACGCGTTCACGGTCGCCAAGAATTGTCTGCCAGTGCTGTGCGCTCTGCTGTTCAAAGTCGAAAACGTCCGCCTCGTGGTAGCGGACGTGATGAAAAAGTTTGTGCCACGTCGGGCCAACTTTGTCCAGCCGCCAGCGCCGCATTGTTTTCAGGCTGACTTTCCATCGAGCTGCCACTTGCTGCTCAATCATCACGGGGTAGTGCATTTTCGTCTCCACGGCAAATGTCACCATGGCAACGCTGTTCGCCGTAGAAGCCAAGCGATCTGCGAGCCTATTGTTTGAGCGAAGATGACGCGCACCAAGGGGCACTTACGCCCATGAGGCGCTCCAGCCCTGGATTTTGGCTGGGCGGGGTGTCGAGCAAGTCTGTGAACTGCTTGAGTTTGTCGGTGTCGAGGTTGAAGTGAATCTGATCAAGCAGAGCCACCTGCACACTGTGGGCAGTGCTCTCAAACACCAAGCCCGGCTTCTTATGCTGTCGCATTACCCAGATCTGCAAAGTTGCTGATCCTGACTGCGCCATCCGGGAAGCGAGCCACGACCTCCAGCTGCCCGCCCATCGCCTCGATGTGGCTGCGGAGGGTTGAAAGGTACATGTCCGTGCGCTTCTCCATCTTAGCGATGGAGGGCTGCTGGACGTGAAGTACATCCGCCAGCATCTTTTGCGACAGACCACGCGCTTGGCGCAATTCGTTGAGTGGCATTTCGGCAAGCATTGTCTGCGCCTTGACCTCGGCCCGTGCTTGCGACTGCGGCGACATTTGTTGCCGCAGTACAGAAAATTTGTTAGCCATTGATCAGCCCTTCCTTTCGAAGTTGCTCCAAGTGTTCATCGTAAAGCCCGTCGGCAATGGGGACGTGGACGTCGTACCACCGGTTGTCTCCGGTTTTGTCCCCACCGATCAGCAATATGGCTGATCGCCGAGGGTCGAACGCATACAAGGTTCGAAACGGCCGACCGTCATGCTGAGTACGCTATTCACGCATGTGGCTGTGTCTCGATCCGTTGATCCCGCTGCTGTGCGGGAAACCCAAATTGGGGCCACGATCTTCCAGTAGGCGCACCGACGCATCCAGCGACTCTTGCTCATCTTCGGACAGGCCAGCCCACCACTCGCCGAAATCATCTGTGTACTCAACATCCCATTTCATGAAGCAAGTATAGCCCCGATGGAATATTCCGTCAATGGAATGACTCAGTGGCGGTTGAGGACTGAGATATCCGATGCTTCACGATGCGAAATGCTCGTTTCGTAAAGGTGAGCACCCGCAAAGGCTTTGCCTTATCATCCACTGAAGAACGCGGACGCGGGTTCGGTTCCGTGTTCCGCCACCAATAATCAACAAATTAGCCCCGTCCCAGTGACGGGGCTTTTGTTTTTTGTGCCAGTACAAGTGATCCAAGAGCGCTAAGGGCGATAAGGGCCTCTCCTCATCGGGAGGCCTTTTTGTTTCGCGCTGGATGTGCTTTCATTGGGTGCAATATGTCGACTCAAAACCCATCTTCTATTCCGTCTCACGTTCCTGATGCCCTGGATCTTGCTGAGCGCATCCGCCGTGGTGAGTGTGATGCTGCGGAGGTCTTGCAGAGCGCCGTCGCGCGCTGTGATGCGGTCAATCCGCGGATCAACGCCGTCATCGGAGATTTGCGCGAGCACGCCAAAGCGGAGTTGAAGCAAGCGCGCGCCGGGGAAACCCCGTTTGCGGGTGTTCCGTTTCTGCTCAAGGATCTGGGCATGGATCTGGCCGGGTGCGGCACCAGCCAGGGCAATGCGGTGTTGGCCCGCAGACCGGCTGCGCAGACTGACACGGTCGTGCGGCGATGGGAGCAGGCCGGGCTGTTGATTTTCGGCAAGACCAATGCGCCGGAGCTGGGCTTGAAGGCCATCACCGAGCCGGTGGCGTTTGGGCCGACGCGCAATCCGTGGAATCCTGACCACACGCCCGGCGGCTCTTCTGGGGGTGCAGCCGCTGCGGTGGCGGCGGGCATTGTGCCTGCAGCAGCAGCGGGAGACGGCGGCGGGTCGATCCGCATTCCGGCGGCTTATTGCGGTCTGTTCGGGCTCAAACCCTCGCGTGGGCGCGTGAGTTGTGCGCCTCAGTTCGATGAGCAGTGGGAGGGGGCCGTCAGCACCCATGCGATTTCCCGCACGGTGCGCGACAGTGCCGCTCTGCTCGATGTCATCGCAGGCCCGGAGCCGGGCGATCCGTTCATCGCACGGCCACCGGCCCGGCCCTTTTCGCAGGAACTGCAGCCGCCGACACAACGGCTGCGCATTGCGCTGAGCACGGCTTCGCCCATAGGCGGCGCGGTAGATGCGGCCTGGTCGCGCGCCGCTTCGGATTGCGGGCAACTGCTGCAATCGCTGGGGCATCACGTCGAATGGGTCGATCCCGTGGGCGACGGCATGCAACTGGCGCGCGACTACCTCACGATGTACTTCGGGCAGGTGGCGGCGCAGTTGACATGGTGGCAGCAGCAGGGCGTTCCTGCTTCGGTTTTCGAGACGGACACCCAAGCCCTGGGGTTGATCGGTCGCAGTCTTGCCGCGGGCGACTATGCGCTGGCGCGTGCGCGCTGGAACACCCCGATGCGCGCGCTGGGCCAGTTGTTCACGCGCTTCAATCTATACCTCACGCCCACCTGCGCGCAACCTCCGGCACGCATCGGCGAGCTGGCGGCGCCAAAGTGGCAGCGCACGGCGTTGCAACTGATTCTGCAGTTCGGCCTCGGCGGGGTGTTGCGCCGCAGTGGTCTGGTGGAGCAACTCGCCTTCGACAACCTGCATCGCACCCCGTTCACCCAATTGGCCAACCTCACCGGCACGCCGGCCATGTCTGTGCCGTGGGCCTTGGACGACATCGGCCTGCCTGTGGGCGTGCAGCTCGGGGCGGCCTGGGGGCGTGAAGATTTGCTGTTTCAACTGGCCACTCAACTGGAGCAGGAACGCCCTTGGGGGCATTGGCGCCCGCCAGTCTTTGCCGCATGAAAAAAGGACGCCGAGGCGTCCTTTTTTGCATACCGACCGGCGTCAGGCCGACGCCAGTTGCAGGCGCGGCTTGAGCAGCATCTTGCCAAACAGGCGGAAGTACACCTGAATGGTCTTGAGTTGCACGGCGATCAGGGGCGCCATGAGCAGGTAATAGGCCCATGAACCCGCGCCCACCAACTTGGGCATCACCAGACCGAAGCTGATGAAGAACATACCGAAGACGAAGAACGCCACGCCGGGGCAGATCAGCGCGAAGGCGCCCGCGTTGGACTTGGCGCCGCCGGCATAGTCGGCAAAGTAATTGAGCTTCTTCATGACCGCATAGCCGATCAGGCCGAAGATCACCTGCAGCGACACGATCACCGTGGTGAACAGCAGCAGATCCGTCGGATGGTTGGTGTTGCCGAATTGATGCGACAGGCCCATGGACCAGCGAATCCAGGTGATGCCGAGCAGCGTGAGAATGGGGATGACGATCCACAGACTGCCTGCGGCCTGCGGCTGAATGCCGTGGCGCAGGATGGCGTCAAACCCGAGCACGATCTTGATGATCAGCAACAGAATTGCCGCACTGGCGAAGAAGATCGACAGCACCATGGCGATGGCGTTGATCTCGCGGTGATGGCTCATGGCGCCGGGCGCGGCCAGACCCACGGCAATCATCGCCAGAGCGAAGATCGACACCATCGGCGCCAGCGAGTTGTTCTCGGCGAAGTCGAACTGCGCATGCACGAACAGCCGGGTGAAGTAGGCGCCGAGAATGCGCAGGGCATAGATGCCCACAGCGAGGAAGGCGGCAATCGCGCCCGGATACATCCACTCCACCACGCTCCACAAATTCGGCACGAACACCGCGCCAAGGACGAAGGCGACGTTGATGGTCATCGCCAGGGTCAGCGGCACGGCCATGAGGCTGATTTCGGCGTTGGAGGTCAGCAGCTTTTTGTATGCCGCGGTCTGGCGAAACAGTTTGAACTCGCGCAGATTCCACGCCAGCAGCCAGAAATGCAGCACGGCAAACAAGATGATCGCCGCCAGATCGATCGCGATCAGCGCCGAAGTAAGCGGATTGCCCCCGGCCGTGAGCGCGGGCCACAGGTGATTGAACGTCACCATCGGCGTATCCGCGTGCGGCAGCAGGAACATGGGATAGATGAAAAACGACACCGCAAGCCCGCCCGCGCCCAGTGCGGCGAGGAAGTACATCGGTGAATATCGTTCTCGAAGGTTGTTGACCAGCATGGTGGTTCTCCTGGGAGAAAAAGGTGGGGGGACTGCGCAACGCGTGACATTCAGAATTTGGGCGTTGCAAGACGTTACAGATACAGGGCGGAGTATATAAATTCAGGCCCTGCAATGTTTGAGGGTTCGCAATTTCCACAAAATTCCTCCCGGAAAATCAAGGAGTTTTGCCGTTACGGCGGGCGGGTCTGTGACTTTGGTCGCGCTCAGTACAGGAAAAAGACTTCGCTCACCCAGAGAGGCGTGCCGCCGTAAACGAAGGACGAACGCCGCGACCACAGCGCTTCCTCGCTGGCCCGCCCGTTGCAGCGCGCCAGCCGCAGCAAGGGATGAGCCGCCGACAAACGCTTGACCCGCATGGCGCTGCGCCGGGTCTGCGGGCGGGTGAACACCGCATCGCCCACCGGCTTGACGCCCAGATGCCGCAGCAGCCGCCACGGCCCGCGCAGGGCGGACAGCGCGCACACGCTATGCCCCAACACCCGCGGCACGCCATCGGCCACCAGCAACACGTCGCGGCGCCAGACTCTGCGGCCTTGCGGCAGGCCGAGCAGCGGGTATTCATCGCGCAAGGCGCGAGCCGGGCCTTGCCGCAGCAGCCGCAACTCGAAGCGCGCGCTGCTCTGCCGCAAACGCCGGGTGAGCGAGCCCGGATCAGTCAGCCAGCTCTCGATGCCGCTGCGCCGTGCGGCGGGCAACGCCGGCGGCCAACACTCAGCGGCAGGGGCAGAAATACGACGGATGCGGTGCAGGGCCATGAATGGATCGTGCAAATACGTCAGTATCGCGCACGCCCTGCGTCAAGACTCTCAGCCGACATGCTTGGCGAAAAAAGCCAGCGACCGTTCGCGCGCCAGTTGGGCAGCGGTGGCGTCGTAGCTGGCGCGGGCGTCGCAGTTGAAGCCGTGGTCGGCTTCGTACACATAGAACTCGGCTTCAGGGTTGGCCGCGCGCACGGTCTCACGATCAGCCTTTGAGATGTGGGCATCGCGCAGGCCATAGTGAAACTGCAGCGGCGTCCGGGTTTTTTCGCCCACCAGTTGCACATTGCGGCCGCCGTAATAGCTCACCGCGGGCAGGCCATCGCGAACGGCCGTGAGGTAGGCAATGGCGCCGCCCCAGCAATAGCCCACCACACCGACCTTGCCTGCAGCGGCCACGGCCTTGGCTGCGGCCTGCACCGAGGCGTGGGCGCGATCGAACCCCAGCGCGGAAACGAGGGCGATGCCTTTTTCCATGCCAGTTTGGTCGTAGCCAAGTTCGACGTCTTTTTCCACACTGTCAAAAACGGCCGGCGCAATGGCGAGATAGCCCGCCGCCGCATAGCCATCAGCCACGCTGCGGATGTGCGCATTGACGCCAAAGATTTCTTGGACGACAACAATGCCGCCCTTGGGGTTGCCCGCGGGCTCGGCCACATAGGCGCCAATGGTCTGGCCGTCGGTGGTGTGCAGGGTGAGGGTTTTGTGGGTCATTCGAGGCTCTTTCGAGGGGTTTTCAGGGGTTGAAACCAGAAGCGATTGTGCGACCCTGGCGCTGAACTTGCCGCCCCGGCCAGTTTGTCCCGCCGCCCTGATCGGCCATCGTCACAGCAGTTGCACGCCGTCGAGATGCGTGGCAACACTCTGGCGTGCCATCTCCACAAGATCTCGCACATAAGGCCGCAGCACCAGGCCTCGCGGCACGGTGGCGTGCAACTCGCTCCACAGCCCGCGCGGGCCGATATGGCGGGCCTGCACATAGCCGCTGTCCACCGACGGTTTGAGCGCCCAGTTGGGCAGCGCTGCGATACCGCGCCTGCTGGCGACGAGTTGCAGGATGGCGATGGTCAGTTCCGCCGTGCGGCGCGGCAGGCTGATGCCCGCAGGCTGCAGCACGTCGCGGATGAGGTCGATGCGCTCATCCGGCGCGGGGTAGGTGATCAGCGTCTCGCCCTGAAGATCGACGGCGCGCACGCTGCGCTTCGCGCACAAGGCATGGCCAGGCGGCAGCGCCAGC
This sequence comes from Thiomonas intermedia, assembly GCA_022730375.1. Lineage (GTDB taxonomy): Bacteria > Pseudomonadota > Gammaproteobacteria > Burkholderiales > Burkholderiaceae_C > Thiomonas > Thiomonas intermedia_C. Next base: position 3,155 of record DZDA01000095.1, on the reverse strand, counting down.
AGAATTTCGAAGCGAAACAGCGGCAGCGAGGCCCACTGCCGCCCCGGCGGACGCAGCGCGCCGATCACCACATCGGCCTTGTCCTTGCTCAGCAGCGTGAGGGGGTCGCGGTGAAAGCCCGAGACCAGATCGACCTCGACATCGGGCCAGCGCTGACGAAAGGCGTCGAGCACCGGCATCAGCCATTCGAAACAGGTATGGCACTCGAGCACCACCCGCAGGGTGCCGCGCGTATCGCCCTGAATGCGCTGCAAGTCGTGCTCGGCGGCCTGCTGCGCCTCGCGCATCTGCCGCGCCAGCGCCAACAGGCGCTCGCCCGCCGGGGTGAAGCGCAGGCCGCGCGCATCGCGCAGCAGCAGCGGCATGCCGTAGTGACTTTCAAGCGAGCGCAACTGGTGCGACAGCGCCGAAGGCGTGAGATGCACGGCCTCGGCCGCCGCGTTGATGCGACCGGTCTCGGCGATGGCGATGAGAGAGCGCAGATGGCGGAGTTCGAGCATGGCAGGAACAAACTGAATGAAATTCAGCATAACCTAAAAATTCGTCGCTTGATTCAATTGAGCCCTATGCGCAAACTGCCGCCTGCATTCATTTCACCTTGGAGTAACGGCATGACCACCACGCACATCCTGGGCTATCCGCGCATCGGCCCGCAACGCGAGCTGAAGTTCGCCCTCGAAAATTTCTGGCAGGGCAAAAGCTCGGTTGCTGAGCTGCAGGCCGCCGCGGCGCAACTTCGAGCCGCGAACTGGGCCACGCAACGAGACGCCGGGCTGCGCTTTGCCGCAGTCGGCGACTTCGCCCTTTACGACCACATGCTCGATACCGCCGCGCTGCTCGGCGCACTGCCCGCGCGTTTCGGCTTCGATGCCCGCGCACTCAGCCTGGAGCAGTATTTCGCGCTGGCCCGCGGCAATGCGGCGCAACCTGCGATGGAGATGACCAAGTGGTTCGACACCAACTATCACTACCTCGTCCCCGAACTCGACTCCTCGTCAACTTTTGGCGGCGGCTTTGATGCGCTGTTCGACCGCGTGCGCGAGGCGCAAGAGGCCGGGCATGCGCCCAAACCAGTGCTGATCGGGCCGCTGACTTTTCTGTGGCTGTCCAAATCGCATCAGCCCGGTTTCGACCGACTGAGCCTGGCGCCCGCGCTGTCGCGCGCTTATGCCCGGGTGCTGGCCCGGCTGGCTGAGCTGGGGGTCGAATGGGTGCAGCTTGACGAACCCGCGCTCACCCTCGATCTCGACACGCCCTGGCGCGACCTGCTGCCCACGCTCTACGCCGCGCTGCCCGCGCAGGCCGGGGCGCTGCGCCCCAAGTTGCTGCTGAGCACTTACTTCGAGTCGATCAGCTTCGCCCCGGCCACGCTGGCGAGCTTGCCGGTCGATGGCGTGCATCTCGATCTGGTGCGGGCGCCGCAGCAGATCGACCTCTGGCGCGAGACGCTGCCGCCGCAGTGGGTGCTGTCTGCGGGCGTCATCGACGGCCGCAACGTGTGGCGCAGCGATCTGGCCGCTGCGCTGGGCGCCTTGCGCCCGCTGCACGCCGTGCTGGGCGAGCGGCTGTGGATCGCGCCCTCTTGTTCCTTGCTGCATGTGCCGGTCAGTCTGGCCGCAGAACATGGCGCGGGCGCACGGCTCAACCCCGAAGTGCGTCCCTGGCTGGCCTTCGCCGACGAGAAACTTGAGGAACTGCGCGTGCTCGCCACGGCGCTCGATCAGGGCGAAGACGCCGTGCGCGACGCGCTGCGGGCCAACGCCGAGGCGCTGGCTTCGCGCCGCAACTGTCCGCGTGTGACCCTGCCGCAAGTACGCCGCCGCGTGCAGGCGCTCACCGAGGCCGACGCCCGGCGCAGCGCGCCCTATGCCCAGCGCATCTCCGCGCAGCACGCGCGGCTGAACCTGCCGCCGCTGCCCACGACCACCATCGGCTCCTTCCCGCAGACCGCCGAAATTCGCGCTGCCCGCGCCGCCTGGCGCCGCGGCGAACTGCGGCACACCGACTATCTGCAGAAAATGCGCGAAGAGATCGCCGCCGTCATCGGCAAACAGGAAGACATCGGCCTAGACGTGCTGGTGCATGGCGAAGCCGAACGCAACGACATGGTGGAGTTTTTCGGCGAACAGCTCTGGGGCTACACCTTCAGCGCGGGCGGCTGGGTGCAGAGCTATGGCTCGCGCTGCGTCAAGCCGCCCATCATCTGGGGCGATGTGTGGCGGCCCGAGCCGATGACGGTGGATACCGCGCGACACGCGCAGGCTCTCACGCCGCGGCCGGTCAAAGGCATGCTCACCGGGCCGATCACCCTGCTGCAATGGAGCTTCGTGCGCGACGATCTGCCGCGCGACCAAGTAGCGCTGCAACTCGCTCTGGCGGTGCGCGACGAGGTGAGCGATCTGCAGAACGCGGGCATCGCCATCATCCAGATCGACGAGCCCGCCATCCGCGAGGGCCTGCCGCTCAAGCGCGCCAACTGGCCGCAGTATCTGAGCTGGGCGGTGCGGGCTTTTGGGCTGTCGGCTGGCGTGGCGCGCGATGACACGCAGATTCACACCCATATGTGCTACTCGGAGTTCAACGACATTCTGCCGTCCATCGCGGCGATGGACGCCGACGTCATCACCATCGAAACCTCGCGCTCGAATATGGAACTGCTCGACGGCTTCGGCGCCTTCGCCTACCCGAACGACATCGGCCCCGGCGTGTACGACATTCATTCGCCCCGCGTGCCTTCGGCGGCCGACATGGCCCGCCTGCTGCGCCGCGCCGCGCAGCTCATTGCGCCCGAGCAACTTTGGGTCAACCCGGACTGCGGCCTCAAAACCCGCGCCTGGCCCGAAACCGAAGCGGCGCTGCGGCACATGGTTCAGGCGGCACGCGATCTGCGCCTTGAGCTGCAGACGCACGGCCGCATTGCCTCGCCGTCCGCCGTGACCCCAGAAGTTCAGGCCAGCGCCCGCAGCACCTGCTGCGCTCACGACTGCCTCTGAGCGCCCCCAGGGCCGGGCAGTCCCCAACCCAACCCTCCCCACGAGTGGGGAGGGAGTGATCTCACCTCCTCCACGACGTGGGGGAGGTCGGGAGGGGGATGGCCCGCCCCGCCCCCCGTGGGGGATGAGGCCCGCGGCTCCAAGCTGCCCTGCGGCAGCTTG
>DZDA01000094.1 GCA_022730375.1 Thiomonas intermedia | reverse complement strand
GCCCACCACCCAGGTCTTGAACTGCGACTGGCCCGCAAAGCGCGCCGAGCCTTCGATCGCGGCCAATAAGGTTTCAGACACCGCATCTTCCGCCCAGGCCGCATTGCGCAGTTGCAGCTGCGCCAGGCGCATCAACGTGGGCCGCAGGGCATGCAGCCGTTGTGCGATGTCGCTTTGATCCAAGGGAGCTGCATCCGGAGAAGTCATGGGTATCAGAAAGATGTAACAGGTTGTCAGTTCTAGCAGGGTATTGCGACAGATAGGCAACCAGCTTGGGATGCAGGCGAAAGCGCCAGCAGGGCTGGGGTGATCAATCAAGGAGATACACCATGAACACGCTGAATTTTGCACGCATCTGGGCTGCCGCGCTATTGGCTGTTTCCAGCCTGGCCTTCGTTTCCTCGGCGCACGCCGTGTGTGCGGGCCAATACCCGGCCACGCATGGAGAGCATGGCGAATTGCCTTGCTACCCACAGGGCGCTTCGGCGCAGCAACGCTGATAGCGGCAGATCAACTGCCGCAAGTGACTTGCCTCTTTTTTCAGTTTCACCCACGGAGATAAACATCATGAACAGGAAAGACCTCATTCAATCAGCCGCCGCTGCAATGCTTGCTTTGGGCGCATTGGGACTGGTGCCGGCGGCGCATGCAGCCGGTATGGAAAAGTGTTTCGGCATCGCCGAAGCGGGGCAGAACGACTGCGCCAGTCTGGGCGGGCTCCACTCGTGCAAAGGCCAGAGTTCTGCCGCGCGCAGCCCGGCGGATTTCCGCGTGGTGGCGGCGGGAACCTGTGGGCAAATGGGTGGCATGAACGAAGCGGATGCGCGCACCAAATTCGGGCCGTGATGGCTGGGTTGGGTTCGGGGGCCTGACCCGCCATCAGGCTCCCGAAAAAATATTTTGCTCAAGCTGTCAGGCTGGCATATCTCGGGCGACCAAGTCTCAACCCGCTCCGATATGCGGGCCGCAGCAGACAAGCTGGCTGCACCCTCTTTCCGTCATTTCTACCAGGAGTTTCAAATGAACAAGCGCCAATTCCTCAGTACCGCAGCCGCCTCCATGCTCGCCATGGGTGCTCTGGCCATTGCACCGGCAGCGCATGCCGAAAGCATGGGCAAGTGCTTCGGCGTGGCCACCGCAGGGCACAACGACTGTGCCGGCCTTTCGGGGCTGCATTCGTGCAAGGGCACGTCGAACATGAGCTACAACCCGGGCGACTTTGTCGTCAAACCCGCGGGCACCTGCGAGAAGCTGGGCGGGCTGAACATGGAGCAGGCCAAGGCCACACTGGCCAACCCGGAGAAGACCAAGATGTTCGAGGCCGAGATGGCCAAGAAGATGTCCTGATCGACTTCGGCCGCCCGTATCCACATGAAGTAGTGGACGCGGGCGGCGCCGCTCTGAGCGAGGAGACATGCCATGAGCACGCCAGACATCAGTGTCGGCATTGGCCTGCGCCAGCCGCACTACCGAGACTTTGCAAGCACCCAACCCAACGTCGGTTTCGTCGAGGTGCATTCCGAAAATTTTTTCAATCCGCATGATGCGGCGGCAAAGGTGCTCTCGACCGTGCGCGCCGATCATGCGGTGAGTCTGCATGGCGTGGGTCTGGCGCTGGGCTCGGCCTGCGGGCTCGACGCCGATCACCTGGAACGGCTGGCCGCGCTGGTGGCGCGCATCGAGCCGGTGCGGGTGTCGGACCATGCCTGCTTCGCCCGCGCACCGTGGGCGACCGACGGTGTGGTTCATGCCAACGATCTGCTGCCCGTGGCTTTCACCGAGGCGCAGCTCGACATCTTCTGCGCCAATGTGCAGCAGGTGCAAGACCGGCTGCGTCGGCCCATTCTGGTCGAAAACCTCAGCGCCTATCTGCACTTCGGCGCCAGCGAAATGCACGAGACCGAGTTCTTCGCCGCACTGTGCAAGCGCACCGGCTGCGGCCTGCTGCTCGACGTGAACAACCTCATGGTCAACGCCCGCAATGCCCACGAGGCTGAACCGCTGGAAGCCGTGTGCGACTGGCTCGACCGCCTTGCCGCTGCCGCGGAACCGGGCGTGGTGGGCGAGATGCATCTGGCCGGGCACAGCGAGCAGAACGGTCTGGTGATCGACGACCACTCCACGCGCGTGTCGCTGCCGGTGTGGATGGCGTATGCGTATGCGTTGCGTCGGCTCGGCCCGGCTGCTGTGCTGATCGAATGGGATACGGCCTTGCCAACGCTCGATGTGCTGCTCGACGAGGCGGCGCAGGCCCGCGTTCTGCTGGACGATGCGGCGCAGTCGCAGGGGTTGCCCATAGCGCGTACCGCACAACAACCCATGCTGGAGGCCGCATGATGAGCGCCGCCTGGCAGCAGGAACTGCAGCGCCAGCAAGCTCTGGTGCAGGCGCTGTTTGCGACGCAACCCAGCGCAGAGCCCGATGCGCGACTGCAGGCCTGGGAGCAGGGCGCGGCGTGGCAGGCCGGGCTGGCCGCTTATCGCGGCAATGGCCTGGAGCATGCCCGCGCGGCCTTGCGCACCCTCTTTCCCACCCTCCTGGCCATGCTGGGCCAAGAGGCTTTCGACGCTATTGGCGCCCGCTACTGGCATGCCTTGCCGCCGCAGGTAGGCGACCTCGCCCGTATTGGCGAACGTCTGCCCGACTTCGTGGCGCTGCAGCCCGAGTTGCAGCCCTGGCCCTGGCTGGCCGATAGCACCCGGCTCGATCTGGCGCTGTGGGCGGTGCTGTTCGAAGCGCCCGCAACACTGGGGCCCAACGACCTGCAACGACTGGCTGAAAACGACCCGGCGACCTTGCGTTTGCGCTTGGCGCCGGGCACGCGCCGCATTGACTCACCCTGGCCCATCGTCACCCTGTGGCAATTGCACCGCGAGCCGCAGCCGCAGGCCGAAGCCCTGCGCGACGCCTGCAGCCGCGGCACGGAAACCGCCTGGGTGTGGAGAGATGCCCTGCAGGCGCATTGCCTTGCGGCCGATGAGGCGCACGCGCGCTGGCTGCGTGCGCTGGCCGAAGCGCCCACGCTCGACGCCGCGCTCGATGTATTGCCGGACGATTTCGATCTGGCTGAATGGCTGCAACGTGCCGCAGCGCAAGGATGGATCGCCGCGATCGAATCCATCAACCCAACCCCCAACTCAAGGAGACTGTCATGACCACGATCACTCTGCAGCAGCGCCTGGACGCCTGCGGCATGCACCCTATTGCCCGCGCCTGGACCCTGCTCATGCATTTGCTCGATTGGCTGCAAGCGCCAGCCCTGCTCGCGGCACGGCTGTATGTGGCTTCTGTGTTTTTCAACTCCGGGCTGCAAAGCCTGCGCGACTGGGGCGGCACGGTCTGGCTGTATGAAAACGAATTTCATGTTGCCCTGCTGCCGCCGCATATTGCGGCAGTGGCGGGCACAGCCGGCGAAATCCTGCTGCCTCCGCTGCTTGCTCTGGGGCTGTTCGGCCGCTTTGGCGCGCTGGGCCTGTTTGCGGTCAACGCGGTGGCGCTGCTGTCGTACATGTATGCCTTGCAGCCCCCCGCCATTCTGATGCATGTGATCTGGGGCATTCTCATCGCCGTGGTGGCGCTGTGGGGGCCGGGCAAGTGGTCGGTCGATTACCTGCTGCAACGTCGGCGCGCACAGGCTTGAATGGGTGCTGACATGACGACAAGAACCCCTTTCCGTGCCGCCGCTTGGCTAGCGTTTGCGCTGCTGCTGTGGATGGCTTTGGCCTTCACCCCGCAAGCCAAGGCCGAAACGCCAGGCTGGGTGCAGGCCCGCAGCCAGCACGACGTGGCCACCACCCTGCAGCGCTTGCAGCAGGCCGTCACCGCCGCAGACCTGCAGGTATTCGCCCACATCAACCATTCGGCAGCAGCGGCCAAGGCGGGCCTGCAACTCCGGCCCACCGAACTGCTCATCTTCGGCAACCCCAAGGCTGGCACGCTGCTCATGCAGTGCAGCCAGACCACGGGCATCGACCTGCCCTTGAAAATGCTGGTCTGGCAAGACGCGCAGGGGCACACCTGGATCGGCTACACCGACCCCCAGGCCATAGCCCGGCGACACGATGCGGACAACTGCCCCATCGTGCCCAAGATGAGTGCGCTCATGCATAAGCTGATGGAACAGAGCGCGGGATAGCCAGCTGCTCAATGGCCAGATGCACAACCGTCCACCGAGAAGACTCATGCCCTTGGGGCGATGCAAAGGCCATCCCATCATGATCACTTCAAGCAGAACCTTGGCATGGGCTGCAATCAGCCTGCTTGCAGCCGCGCCGTTGCAAGCCGCAACCTGCAGTCAGACCAGCCCGGCGCACCGCGTCGCGCTGGTGGAGCTGTACACCTCCGAAGGCTGCAGCAGTTGCCCGCCGGCGGATCGCTGGCTGGCGCGTCAGGTCGCTCCCGGTGACGCGACGGGACGCGCCAACGTGGCTCAGGACGACCGCAGTGTGGCACTGGCCCTGCATGTCGATTATTGGGACAGCCTGGGATGGAAAGACGCCTTCGCCCAGCCTGGGTTCACGCAGCGGCAGCGTCAGCTCGCAGGCTTGGCGCATACGCCACTGGTGTACACGCCTGAGGTCTTCATCAATGGCCGCGAGTTCCGCAACTGGGGCTCCAACGCTGCCTTCAACGCCGCACTCGGCAGCATCGGCCAGCAAGCCGCACAAGAGCACATCAGCCTGCGGCTGGGCAGCCCGAACCGGAAGACGCTGAACCTCGACGCCCGCTTCGCGCCCACGGCAGGCGCAGCCACAGATTCCGGGGCCAGAGCGCAAACCGGTTTGCCTGCCGATCTGCAGGCCTATGTCGCGGTGTACGAAAACGATCTGACGCGCGTCATCGGCGCTGGCGAGAACCGCGGCGCCACACTGCATCACACCCACGTCGTGCGACGCTGGATCGGGCCCATCGCGCTGGCGTCGGGCCAGGGCCGACTAGTGACCAGCGTGCCGCTGGAGCCGGGCTGGAATCCGGCGCATCTGGGCGTAGCCGCCTTCGTCGAAAACCGTGTCGATGGCGACGTGCTGCAGGCGACCTCACTCCGCGCCTGCGTGGAGCCTTGACTCGGTGGCTCGCCCGCACGCCACATCAATTCGCCATCTGCCCCTCGACATCATTTCAACATCCCGTGCCCATCACGACAGTTCATCGCGGCCGCGCAGAACATTGGCCAATGCGACCCCGGAGACGCCATGCAAAGCACCAACCTCCACACCCTGTTGAGGAAACCACTTGGTGGCGCGAGTACCGCGCAGCGCCGGGAATGGGGGTTTACGCACCATCAGTTGGCTCACATATCCGGCACCGCATAAGGCGCAACCAACCTGAGGACTCTCGCATGAATACCGCAAAACTGAACCTCCCGCAGCAAACCCTGGAATCGACCACCGGCAAAGCGCATGAACTGCTGGCGGCAGCTCACAGCCGCACGGGTCGCGTCCCCGCGATGTACGCCAATATGGCCAACTCACCCGGCCTGCTGGAAACCTATATGCAGGGCTATGAGCGCTTTCGCGGCGAATCGGGTTTCACGCCGGCTGAGCAGGAGGTGGTGTTTCTCACCATCAGCCGTTATCACCGTTGTCTCTACTGCGTGGCGGCGCATAGCCTGATCGCTGAAAAGATGTCGGGTGTCGCGCCCGAGGTGCTTGCTGCACTGCGCGAGCGGCGGCCCATTCCCGATGCCAAATTGGCTGCGCTATCGCGTTTTACGGAGGTAATGGTCGATAGCCGTGGCAACCCGACCCCCGAGGAATTGCAGGCCTTCCGCGACGCGGGATACAGCGACCGCCAGGCGCTTGAAATCGTGTTGGCAATGGCTGTGAAGACCTTGAGCAACTTCTCCAACCACCTGATGCACACCGAGCCTGATGGCCCATTCGCCGCCTACGCCTGGAAGGGCTGAACCCAGCAGTGTCAGGAATCGCGCCGAGCGACGACCAACCCTCACACCGGGCGCTGCCGTGAGGCTCGGTGCGACTTGAGCCAATGAGACTCAATATGCCCCATAACGAGGAGACACAGATGCATACCCACGTTCAGAAAACCCGCTTCGTCCTCTTGGCCGCCATGGCGAGCACCGTTGTGTTTGCCGGGTTGCCCGCAGCGGCGCAAGCCGAATATGTCCAGCCCATCATTCATCACGCGCCTATGGGCACGGTGAAAATTGTCGTGCCGGTCACCAGCGCCGATCCGGGCGTATGGGCTTTCAAGCTGCGCAACATCGCCAATAGCGAAAAGGGTGCGAAGGCCTGGAAGGGCAAGTTGCAGGCGCGTGTGGTTCTGTACGGGCCGGGCCTGAAGCTGCTGGAGCAGCCGATGGATCCGGCGCTGCAGGCCACCGTGGATCAGCTCCGCTCCGAAGGGGTGAAATTCGACGTGTGCAACAACACGCTCAAAGGCATGAACCTCGACTGGCACAGTCTGTATGGCGTGAAGGAATCCGACATCGTGCCCTCGGGGTTTCTGGAAGTGGGCTATTTGGGTGAACAGGGTTGGGTCGTCGACCCCATGAACTGAAGCCCTGCCTATTCACCCTTCAACAACGGAGATCGATCATGGAAAACGGGTTTCACCTCATCGCAGGCCTTCCGCAGCAGGGGCGCGCCCTCTGCATGCCTCGCCGCGAACAGAAAGCGTGGCATGCCGTGCAGGACGAGAGCCATGCGCTCGAAGCCATGACGGATTTCGAGCACGAGCATCCGGTCGTGGTGGGCCCGGAAGTTGCCATCGATCATGCGCTGACCGACATGATGCGGCACGGCGTGCGCGCGCTGGTGGTGGTGCAGGATGCCGAGATGGTGGGGCTGATCACAGCGCAGGACATTCTGGGAGAAAAGCCGCTGCACTACCTCACGAATGCCTGCACCCACGACTCCTGCCTGCGCAAGGATGTGCTGGTGGCTGACATCATGAGTCCCATCGACGCCTTGCCTCTGCTCGACATGGCCGCACTGCAGATCGCGCGGGTGGGCGATCTGGAGCAGACTTTTCATGCGCACGACGTGACCCATCTGCTTGTGGTGCAGCGGGGCGCGGCGACGGGCTGGCGTCTGCGGGGCCTGGTGTCACGCACCCGGCTGGCGCGACAGCTCGGCCATGCGGTGGACGCCGCGGGCATCCTCGATCCGGCGCGAGCGGCTCTGCAACTCGCAGCGCAGTAGGCCTTCGCTGTGGGCGTCGATAGACGCAGCGCGGCGCAGCAACATGGGAAGACGACCATGAACCGCATTCTCGGCGCCTTGGGAGGACGGTTGGCGCGGTATCTGGCCGCGCCCAGCCATTGCGCCCGGGCCGTGGCGCCGACCGATGTTCAGGCGATACGGGCGGCCATTCTCCCAGGCGATGTGCTGCTGGTCGAGGGCAATAGCCGGTTCAGCAGTGCCATCAAATATCTCACCCATTCCAACTGGTCGCATGCCGCGCTGTATGTGGGCGAGGGCCAGGGCGGCTTCATCGAGGCCGACGTGGTGGAAGGCGTGCGCGCGGTGGGCTGGAGCGAATTCGAGGGCATGGGCTTGCGTCTCTGTCGCCCCGTGGCGCTGCGGCCCGATGATGCGCTGCGGGTGATTGCCGCCGCCCGCGCCCGCCTCGGCCATCGCTACGACTTGCGCAATATCGTCGATCTGGCCCGCTACCTGCTGCCCACGCCGCCGGTGCCGGGACGGGTGCGGCGGCGCATGCTGTCGCTGGGCAGCGGCGACCCCACGCGCGCCATCTGTTCGGGGATGATCGCGCAGTGCTTTCAAAGTGTGCGTTACCCCATCCTGCCGCATATCGAGCACCGCGCCGACGACCCCAACTGCGCCACCTGCCTGCGCGAATACTGGCACGTGCGGCATCACAGCCTGTTCGTACCGGCCGACTTTGATCGTTCGCCCTATTTCGCCATCGTCAAACCCGAGGTCCAGCCCACGCTCGACTATGCGGCACTCGACTGGGCGGGGATTGCGCCCGAGCCCGGCGAACGGACGAAGTTGCCGGAACTGTCAGGCCAGACGCGCAACGCCGACTGATGAACACAGGCGGCATTCGCTGCCGCAGGAGAATCGCATGAGACGACGTCAATTTTTCCCACTGGTTCTGGCCCCGGCGCTCTATGCGCTGGTCGGCAGAACAGCCCTGGCGCAGAACACCGCGGCGGCCAGGGCGCTGGCCGAAATCGGCAAGGCCACCGTGATCACCGAGGGCAGCGGCCCGCGCGTGCTCACCCTCTTCTTCGACGCCAACTGCCCCTACTGCCACGAACTCTACAAAGCCTTGCGCCCGGACGTGGGCAACAACGGGCTGCAGTTGCGCTGGGTGCCCGTGGCCGTGCTCACCCCGAGCAGCCTGACCAAGGGTGCGGCCATGTTGCAGGCGACTGACCCGCTTGCCGCATTTCACGACAATGAAAACAACTGGAACTTCGGCGACAGCCCGGGCGGCGGCATCAAACCCGCCAAAACAGTGCTGCCCGCCACACGCGCCAAGCTCGACGCCAATAACGCCCTGTTGCAGGCCGCGGGCTCTTTTGGCGTGCCGACACTGCTGTGGCGCAACCGGCAGGGGCAGGTCATGATCCAGGTCGGCCCGCCCAGCAATGAAGCGAAGCTGCGCGCATTGCTGCAAAGCATCGGTTGAACCGCAGCCGACTTCGACTGCGCAGGGCAAGATGAGTTGCTGAGTTGCGAAGGGCGACGCCATGTACCGATCAAGTTTTTGTTCTCGACTTCTTTGCCTCGGCGGTGCGGCCTTTTGTCTGGGCGCTCTACCCGTTCAGGCCCAGCAGCAGACGGCTGTATCCGCGATGCAGGCCCGGGTTGCGCCCGACATCCGGGCCGCGACGCAGGTGCTCGCGCAGTTGCACAAGACCACGCGCATTCGTGAAGGTGAGGGCCCGCGCGTGCTCACCGTGTTCTTCGACCCCAACTGCCCCTATTGCCGACAGCTTTACAGCGCGCTGCGCCCCTACGTTGGCAAAGACGGTTTGCAGGTCGATTGGGTGCCCGTGGCCATTCTTGCGCCCAGCAGCGCGGCCAAGGCGGCTGCCATCCTGCAGGCCAAAGACCGGCTGCAGGCGTTTCGCGCGACAGAAGAACATGGGCTCGACCCCAACCGCCCCGCACCGGCGCTTCCGGGAGCGGGGAAAATCACCGCCGCGACCGGCCGCATCCTCGCGGCCAATGTCGGCGTGCTCAAACAGGCCGGGGTGTATGAAAGCGTGCCACTGGCGGTCTATCGCGACCGCAGCGGACTAGCGCAACTCGCGATGGGCGCCCCGCGCGATCAGGCCGCTTTGAGAGCGTGGCTGCAGTCGATCGGGCCCTGAGGTAGCTCTGAGCGCCCCCAGGGCCGGGCTGCGCCCAGCCCGCCCCCCGTGGGGGTCAAGAAAACTTGGGACGGCCCTGCGTTTCCTTGAGAGCCCCAGTTCCTGGCTTCGCTTTGGCGAGTCTTAAGGCACCGCACTTTTCTGGACGCAGCCGATCCAACAGCCATCGCCCATGATTGAGCGTGAAGCAAAACCCGCGGCGCCAGCAGGGCGAACGCGGGTCAGCGGGAGCCGAACATGGAATCTGCACGCAGTGAGAATGGCCAGGGGCCGCCGCCGAACGGCACCGATCTGTCGCAGCGTTTGCTGGATGTCGTGCGTGCGCTTTACGGCGAGCTGCACAGCGCCGGGGCACACGCGGCAACGGTGGAACTCGACAGCGCGCTTGACCGCGATCTGGGCCTCGACAGTCTGGCGCGGGTGGAGTTGCTGCTGCGGGTGGAGCGCGCTTTCAAGCGGCGTCTGCCCGACGATCTGCTGCAGCAGGTGCAGACGCCGCGCGACCTGCTGCACGCGCTGCAGGCCGCGCTATC